>JAUNJE010000004.1 GCA_030533415.1 Eubacteriales bacterium
CCCCCATCCCGGGGCCTGCCTCTTTTTTACCCCGGGTGGTTGTTAAGCGCTTACCGATATGAAGATCTGTATGAAGAAATCGGAGAGAAAATCCGACAGCGAAGGCTGGAACTAGGTGTTGTTCGTTCCAGCTTTTTCTATCGGCTACGAAGCTAAATCTTTACATACTCAGCACATTACCCATCGCCTGAGCAGCGTCTTTCTGGGCAGCGGTGGTAACATGTGCGTAAGTATCCAGGGTGAACCCTGCCGAGAAGTGGCCCAGCATTCCGGAAACTGTCTTGATATCTACACCGTTTTGCAGTGTTAACGTAGCGAACGTATGTCTCATATCGTGAAATCTTACCCTGGGAATTCCCGCCCGGTCGAGGACACGGTGGAGCATATTGTTGACGCTGTCCGGGGAGATGGGGCCGCCGTTGGGGGATGGGAAGACGTATTCATCATCGGTCTTTTCCTTCTGCGCTTTCAGAACTTCTACTGCCTGGGGTGAAATTGTCACTGCGCGGTAGGAGTTCTTTGTTTTCAGCGGGGCTTCCACGATCTTTCCATCGATGCGGGAAATCTGCCGCCGCACCCGGATAACGCCCTGCTTCATGTCGATATCTTCCCATTTCAGCCCCAGTAATTCTCCCCGACGCAGACCGGTGGACAGCTCAATATAGTACATCTCATAGACTCCGCTGCGCTTTGCTTCCTCCAGAAATGCCTGCAACTGTTCAGAGAAAATCGTCTGCATTTCCTTGTGTTCCACCCTTGGCAGAGAGCAGGCGTTGGTGGGATTTTCCAGGATAATTTTCTGTGCTACCGCCAGATCCATGGCGGAGGATATCACCTGGTTAATGTTCCGCACTGTCTTGGCACTGAGACCTTTCGGCTGCTCCTTGGCCTCAACCCGCTCTACCCGCCCGCTGGTCAACAGTTTCCGGTAGAGCTTTTGCAGCTCCATGGTGGTGAGCTTTTCCAGAGGGATGTTCCCAATATTTGGCTTGATGTGGTTATCGATATACCCCCGGTAGGTCTGATGTGAGGAGGGGCGTACCTTAATCTTCGCCACGTTCTCAAACCAGGCATCCATCCAGGTGCCGACGGTGTACTTTCCCTGCTTGGCGAGGTCAAGTTTCTGACTGTCGGCCAGGGCCCTTTTCAATTTCTCCTTGACTTCTGCCTGGGTTTTGCCCAGTACATTCTTGAAAATCTGTTTTCCATTCTCTGGGTTGATACCAGCCGTAAACCGTCCTTCCCAGCGCCCATCCTTCCGCTTGCGGATGTTTCCTTCTCCATTGCTTCTACGTTTTGCCATTTTCGGCACCTCCTTTGTAGCTCACAACATTACCACAAAAGAGGCGGAATAGCTATTCACTATATCCAACAAAGATTGTGTAAGCAATCAGGCCATATTTCCGAAGCCTTTTTTGTTCGTTTCGTATTGTTAGTTACCACCAGACAGCAATTGGATTTACTGCCTGGCGGTATTGGAATCCTATATTCATCGGGAAACCTCTATTTCTGAATATTTCTGTTCAAATGGCATTGGCCTCCATTTTAGTGAAATTATCCTTTGTAACACATTTCGTAACTGTGAAAACCCACTTGTGCTCTAAGGGAAAACGCATCCAAGGCATACGAAAGGTAACACAATTTCAAAAGCGTAACACCTTATCAAATCCCGACCGGCGTTGCCGGGCGGTGTGTTTTGGGAGTATGCCGGGCCTCCCGGCATACTCCCTTTATCCTGCTTCTTCCTAGTTTTTCATATCTGGGCTGGACGGCCTGAATCCTTGTGCATATTACCTACCAGGGAGATCCCAACTTTTGCGGCTGGTTTTCAGCGTCTCCACGGAGGGACATTCCCTGCTGGTGGGGAATGGGTCTATTCTCCCAAAGAAACCGGGCACAGGGCTGACAGTCGCCCAACGCTGGGATGCCCTCCTCACGGTGCCATTTTGCCTTAAAACCCCCTTAAAAAGGGGGTAAACCAGAAAAACTAAATGGGGGTGGTGTACTTTCCTTACCCAAGAGTTTGCCCCTGAAAAGCCTCGCATGCTCGCAAAAAACAAGCAATCTTTCCAGTGTGGATAATTCAGGGCAGTTGGTATTTGTTTTCTTCGTTTTGTTAGTTACCGCCCGGCAAAAAGGGATCCTACCGTCCCACGATATGTACATCGGCAGTTCCTCTGGCTCATCCAGGTCACGGTAGATTTCTGGATTGTCTATGGAGAGCAACGTGTAGACATTGTTTTTGTACTTCCCGCTGCCCGAATGCTTGTGAATGGAGATCAGCTTCCGCTTTTCCAACAGACTGATCCGGTCCTGCACGGTGCTCATGGCAATGCCCAGCTTGCTGCTCATCTTTTGCAGGCTTGGCCAGCACTCCCCACGGCTCCCCGCACAGCAGACCAGATAGGCATAGATCTTGAATGCGTACACATCCAGCGGCATATCGAAGATGTTATTCGGCAGCATAAAGAATTCCTTTCTCGGTGGGGTGTACTTCTTCAATCCCGCACCTCCACCTGTGCATCCATCCAGGCAATGAACTTATCCTTTGGTACGACAATGCGGTTTCCAATTTTGATTTTGGGGAAGGAGTCAGAGCGCACCAGTTTATACGCCCCCGCTCTGGAAATCCCCAGCACTGCCGCCACCTCCGGGACCGACAGGGTCAGCGGCAGTTCCGAATAGCTTTTGTAGATAGTTTTCAAATAGTATCCTCCTGTGATTTTGAATTGATTTCCTAACTTCAACACAAAACCACCTTCGGAAAACATACCGTTCCATGTCCTTCCCTCCTTAATTAACTGAGGGATCGCACTTGATGAAGAGAGATCCCCCAGGGTATTCACATACTCAGATTCTCCCACCTGTACAATAGTGATCGTGTCTATTGTAACAGAACTGAAAGAATCCCCAATGAGAAAGTTGTCGCAGACTTTATAAACTTTTCATGAATTTTTGTACAGCTTAGAGACTTGTATTTTTAGGGCTTCCAAGGTACTATCACCAAAACTTTTTAGGACGGTGATATTCAACATGAAAAACATTGCGGCACAACTGGAATCCTACCGCAAGGAACACCCCATACGAATGGATGCCGGAGAGACCATCCTGGAATCTCTCTACTGGCTCTATACAGAGAGCGTCCCCACGGACAGCAAAAAGCTAAAAGACGGTTATGCCAAACTCCGAGAGCAGCTACATTTCCTGAAGCCCAAAGAATATGATGCGGTCTTTGACACCGTTACCGAGCTTTGCACAGAGAGCGAACAGCTTGCCTTTTACGCAGGTGTTCGCTTAGGGGCAGCGTTGATGATGGAACTGGCAGAACAAGGCGGTGAGCGCTCTTAAGTTTTTGCACAGAAAACTGCCTTACTTCTTTATATATCACTGAGGCAGAAATCTGCTTGAACAATCTTCGGAGTATGCTATAATAAACACATAGATTTGCTGTTAGGGAGGTGCGTCCAATGCTTGATTTTGACAATCTGGAGAAGTACCGTGAGAATAACCGAATCGAAGCCAAGAAGGCGCTTGGCGGACTGCCCCGAAGCATTTGGGAAACCTATTCCGCATTTGCCAATACCCTGGGAGGCGTTATTCTGCTGGGGGTGGAGGAGTATGCTGACAAATCCCTGCATCCTGTGGACTTGCCGGATCCAGAGGGCATGGTCAAAGACTTCTGGGATGCGGTCAACAATCCCAATAAGGCCAGCGTCAACATTCTGTCAGATAAGAATGTGCAGATCCGGGTGGTAGACGGCAACCATATCATCGAAATTACGGTTCCCAGAGCACAGCGCTACGATCGGCCAGTTTACGTTGACGGAAATCCCCTGCGTGGAACATACCGCCGCAATGGTGAGGGCGATTACCGCTGCACCAAAGAGGAAGTTCAGGCCATGATGCGGGATGCGGCCATCAAGACCCAGGACATGACGCTTTTGGAAAGCATGGAACTGGATGTGTTCGACTATGACAGTGTGCGACGCTACCGCAACCGCATGAAGAACCACCGCCCCGGCCATGTTTGGGAGGAACTGGAGGACGGGGACTTCCTATATAAGCTGGGCGCTGTTGGACGTGGAGCGGATGGAAAGCTGCATCCAACGGCAGCCGGACTGCTGATGTTTGGCTTTGAATATGAGATCGTCAAAGAATATCCCAATTACTTTCTGGACTATCAGGAGCGGATGGATGAATCGACCCGGTGGACGGATCGAATTGTTTCTACCTCTGGCGACTGGAGCGGTAATGTATTTGACTTCTATTTCCGTGTGTATCAGCGCATTGCCCAGGATATCAAGGTCCCATTCAAAATGGAAAACGGCGAGCGCGTTGATGATACGCCGGTCCATGTGGCGCTCCGAGAGGCTTTGGCGAACTGCCTGGTCAACGCGGATTATTACGGCAGCAGAGGGCTTGTCATCGTTAAACAGAAGGATTCCATCACCATATCCAATCCTGGCGGGTTCCGCATCGATATTCAGACGGCCATCAGCGGCGGCGTATCAGATCCGCGCAATGCCGCGCTGATCAAGATGTTCAATCTTATTAACATTGGTGAGCGCGCGGGAAGCGGTATTCCCAATATCTATCGCATCTGGCGAAAGCAGGGCTGGCGGGAGCCGGCCATTGCCGAGAGCTTTGAACCGGAGCGGATTTCTCTGGTGCTGCCCCTGGAAAAAAGCGCTGATAAAAAGCCGCTGATAGAAACCGCTGATAAAAAAGCGTTGATAGAGACCGCTGATAAGAGAAAATCCGCCAAAACAAAAGGGCAGTGTGAAGAAATCATCTCCTATCTTACGATTCACGTGTCCGCAAAAAATTCGGATTTGGCAAACCTCCTGGACTTAAAGCCCACACGCATTCGGGAACTGCTCAAAGGACTGATTGCCGAGGGAATTGTTGTAGCGGAAGGCGACCACAAGAATCGAATCTATAAGCTGAAATCGTAAATTAGGAGGATCGGCTTTCGAGGCAAGGGTTTTTAATTGTTATTCGTTTTGTTAGTGCCTGCCGGACGGTATACCATGTTACTGTGTAGCGGATACGAGATTGAGAAATCCCAATGAGTGGACAAATTGGCTTGACCCATGTTTTGACCCATACGGGATTATCAGCGGGTGGACAAGGTAGGACGCAATGGATTTGGATGTTTGAAATTACCCTGAAAATGGGGCAAAAATCCCTAGAGACGCAACAGATTTCACCTTTCAGAGCAGCTCATAACCCGGAGGTCGTGGGGTGCGGTTAAAACCACACATAGAAAAATGCAACCTGTCAAAATAGCAAACCCGTAGACTAAGCGTGGGGGCTTAATCTACGGGTTAACATATCTTTTAAGGCACGGCAGAAAGTTGCGACTCTGAGATTTTTCTAGGAAATTTCTTTCGTCATGTATTCCCTAACTTGAGTCAGTTCACGGTTTAAATCGTCGATATATTCTTTACAAACATCCTTGTACAAGCCTTTTCCATAGCCTTCTGCAATAACGAGGTTCAGGACAATATTATCCTCCAGCAACAACTGTAGTAGTTTTGAGAAAATACGCTTCAACTCGTTTTGGCTCGTGGAACTATTCAGATTTATCGTATAAGAATCCGGACACTCCTCATCAAGGCCAAATAATAAAACATCTACATCTGCAGATACGACGCCCAATGATCTATGGTCAGGGGTTTCTCCAAACACTCTGGAAGGGTACTTTGCAGGTTACTTGCCTCCTGTGGGAAATATAGCAATCCAGCCATAAAGTTTGTGAAAGGACATGCGATGATTAGCCCTGTGAAATTGGTGCAGGTCTTGGCTTTTGAAATAGAATCTAAGGCAGTAATACGTTCCACCATTAACCCAAAAAATATGTTAAAGGAGTCATCAAATTTGCATTTACCAATCTGGGGCATATCATAGATTTATAAATCACAAATTTGGTACAGTCCCAAGTGCCTATCGTATCTCCTGCTCCAACTGGTCAAACTCGGGGGTAGAGAAAAATTCTCCCAGGGTGATTTCAAAGCCGTCGCACAGCTTTTTGATTGTTACAGTCCCTGGGTTTTTGCTTTCCCCATTCAAAATGCTTTTTACTGTGGCCTGGGGTACGGCAGAAATATAGCTGAGTCCATTGGGTGTGATCCCGCGCTCTTTACAGAGCTGTCGGATTCGATTCGCGATTGCCTCTCTGGTATCCATAAAAGAAAACCTCCGGATGATTTATCACTAGGTATGATAAATCATCCGGAATCTGTTTATTAGTGATATTTCACTAACCCAGAAATATATGCTATATTAGTGACATATCACTAGTTACCGCAAATCAAGGTTTCCTCTACAATGTATGTATCATTCAAAGGAGGAAACGACTATGCAGCTGACAACCTATGGATACATCCGCGTATCCACAAAGGATCAAAACGAGGATCGGCAGAAAATCGCGCTTCTGGAGGCGGGAGTTACAGAAACAAACATTATTTCGGACAAGAAATCAGGCAAGGATTTTGACCGGCCGGGATATCGGAGGCTATGCAAAATTATAAAGCCGGGGGATACCCTGTTTATCAAGAGTATCGCCGTTTTTAATTTTTCTTATCAGTTTTCGGTACTGTGGTCGTTCAAAATCTTTACCAGACTGTTTGTCCAAGTATATTTGCCTATCCTCCACTCCGAATTCATGCATTGCGATGATCTGCCGTTCCTCATTCTGATCCCGTGATGAGACCCGTACATAACCGTAAGTCATAGTGGTTGCCTCCATGGTTTTTGCTTTTAGTATATCCATGGGTGAAAAAATAGAGAGAAGTAATACTGCAATATATTAAAAATCTCCGGCCTAAATAAGCCGGAGAAGAGTAACTATTTATCATTTCTCGTATAGAAGGTAGACTTGCCTTTACCGTGGCGCTGGATGGTGCCATCTTCTATCAGTTTCTTGAGAGAATTCTCAACGGAAGCCTTACCAATAGAGGGGACGAGTTCCATGATTTCGCTCTTTGTAAACTTGCCAATCTTTTCGCTGACGGCTCTGCGTACCAGTTCAAGCGCAGGCAGTTTTTCATCAAACAAATCTACCCTGCTCTCAAAATCTCGGTATGCGGACAGGATGATTCCGAGCAGATACTTTATGAAAGGTGTGGGGTCGTTATTTCCTTCGTGCCATCCATCACCGCAACGGTTTAGGACTTCGTAGTATTTGGATTTTGTCTTTTCAATCTTGCTTTCCAGGCTGATATACCGTCCTACCACATATCCGCAGCGGTACAGCAGTAATGTAGTCAGCAACCGAGACATCCGTCCGTTTCCGTCATTGAAAGGATGGATGCACAGAAAGTCATTGATAAAAATCGGGATAAGCACCAGCGGATCAATGGTGCAGGCATCCATGGTTCGATTGAAACTTTCACAGATGGCATCGACAGCATCCGATGTTTCATAAGGGGCCAGAGGAGTAAACAGGATTTCTTCTGTGCCATCGGGGTAGGTAGCTGCAACATAGTTCTGTGTACTTTTGAACCGCCCACCGATGCTGCGCTCAGAATATTTGTACAGATCCCGGTGCAGTTGGAGGATGTAAGATGCCCGGATGGGAATGTATTCGTAGCTTTCGTGAATGGTATTCAATACATCCCGGTAGCCCATAATTTCTTCTTCATCCCTGTTTCTGGGGGTGGTTTTCTCCATGCAGAGCTGCTGAACTCTTGTGTTGGTTGTCACAATGCCCTCAATCTTGTTGGATGCTTCGGTGCTTTGTACTTTTGCAATATTGATTAGTTTGTCCAATACCGCAGGCTTCTGCTTCAGATACAGTTCCTGCCGGCCTTTGAATTCGTGAATCTGTGCAACGAAACCGAGGATCTCGGAATCCCATTGCTGGGTCTGAAGGGTAGAATAGTCAAAGGATCTCATTTGCCTAACCTCCTTTGATTTAGCCTAATTATATAGATAAATTAGGCGTATGTCAAGATAACAGATGAATAAATACGCCTACTTAAGGCGTTCGTATAGGCGATTCTAACCATAATGGATAAATTATATGCATGAGGCCTTTAGATTTACTGCCACAATTCGCTGGCAGTAAGACATGTGAAATACGAAGATTCATACTTAGTATTTCCAGGCCTTTACTCTTATGGATCGTCATTATAGGAATTGAATGTTCACCGCAGAAGTTTTCAATAGGCGCTATTGTTTCCTATAAATGTAGTCAGATTATCGATTAGAATCGTCTGTTCGTCGGATCCAAAACAACTATTCATCAACCTAAGTTTGGACAGTCTCATATGTATTCTCCTATCTAAACGGAGTATTTTTCTTCATTTTACCACAATCTCAATAGAAAACAAGGGGGTTAAGATATGGAGATTCTACAACTATCCGACCTTCATTCGTCTTGCAGTAATGCATGCAGGCCGCCTCTGGACATTCCAACCGCTTTATTTTCAGATTTTTTCCCCACCATTGGCACTTTGATGAACTTTGCAGGATGTAGAGTCAATTGAGATGTTTTCAAAGTCCGCATCCATGGACAATGTCTGGAAGATTGCCTCCAAAATCCCCATTTCTTTCCATTTCCGAAAGCGGCTGTAGACAGTCTGCCATAGCCCATACCGTTCTGGAAGTTCTCTCCACGGTGCCCCTCCTCTGGCAATCTACAGTATCCCATTCATTGCACTGCGGTTATCAATTTTTGCCGGGCGTCCGCGTTTCCCTTCCTTCGGGTGTTCTGGCGGCAGCATGTCCTTGATTCGATTCCACTCACTTTCTGTGAGTTCATACCGTTTTGTTCCCATACTGATATTTTACTCTTTTGTCCCATCTTGTGCAATATTTATTTTCCAAACATGGCCTAGATAAATTGGAGCCGCAAGCTCGTAAATTTATTGAATTCATTAAAAAACACGCATATGATGAAGGCGAAGGCGGTCTTGCTCCGAAATAAAAATTAGAATATTTTCCTTTTTCGGCTTGTATTCCCCATTTCCGCCTGTGAGGATTCATTTGAGGTTTAGACATGAATGTTCGCCATTCAATTTGCCATTTCATTGTTCCTTTTGGTCCCTTTATTCAGCGCTGCCATCAGTTCCTGAAAGCTGTCCATGGCGGACTGCAAATTCTCGATGATATCCGCCGCCAGGACATCGGGATCGGGCAGGCTGTCCAGGTCTGCAAGGGACCGGTCTTTGATCCAGAAAATATCCAGGCTGGTTTTGTCCCGCTTCAGGATTTCATCAACGCTGAATTTGTGCCAGCGGCCTTCGGGGTTTTCTTCCGACCAGGTTTCGGTGCGCTCGTAGCGGTTCTCCGGGTGGTAGCACTGAATGAAATCCGCAAGGTCAGCACCGGTCATCGGGTGTTGCTTCAGCGTGAAATGGACATTGGTTCTGAAGTCGTAAACCCAGATATCCTTCGTCTGCATTTCGGGACTGGCGGGGCGCTTATCAAAGAAAATCACGTTTGCCTTAACGCCGGGCTTATAGAAAATCCCGGTGGGCAGGCGTAGAATGGTGTGCAGCTCGGTGGTTTGCAGCAGCTTCCGGCGGACGGTTTCTCCCGCACCGCTCTCAAACAGCACGTTGTCCGGCACTACCACGGCAGCCCGGCCGGTGGCTTTCAGAATGGTATTGATGTGCTGGAGGAAGTTCAGCTGCTTGTTGGAGCTGGTGGTCCAGAAATCCTGACGGTTATGGACCAGTTCTTCGTCCTCGATCTTCGCAGCATTAACCTTGCGCCACCTACATCGTAAATTTCCAGTTCAACGCTGAATCTGTGGCTACCTTCACCCCCCAATTTAGGTTCTGGCTTGTAAGCGTAGTCATGGATAACACGGCTGCCATCATCCACGTAATAAGCATCACCGTTCAAAATGACACGGCGTAGTCTTCACAGAATGTGTAATAACGGTTAAATCAGCGTTGGCAAAGATGGGGCACATCATACTTATCTTCTATACTCATAAAATTTCATTTTCTTGTTGCCAAATGACCTTCTTTTTTGTAAAATAATATATAAATAAAATGCAGGAGTGTCTTATGATTATTATAGAAAGAATGCCCCATGAAAGTGCCCGGGACTATGCATTGAGATCATTAAAACTGAATATATCCAACGCCGAGATTTTACCCGGCAGCAAAATCAACGACCAAGAAATTGCTGCCTGTCTCGGCATTAGCCGTACTCCTGTACGGGAAGCCCTAATCGAATTATCAAAGTATAATCTCGTCGAGCTGTATCCGCAAAAAGCCAGTGTGGTTGCTCCGGTCAGTTATCGGATGATCCAGGAAGCTGCCATAACCAGAGAGGCATTGGAATGTGCGGTCGTTAGTAGATGTTGTAAAATGACAGATCTTTCTGTTTTTGCTAAGATCGCAGAAAACATCGAACTGATGCAATTTTACTCCAACAAAAAAGATTGGGACAAGCACTTCGAGTTGGATGTCAGCTATCACCGTGAGTTGTTTACTATTGCAGGTATGCCCCTGGCTCATGACTTTCTTTGCAATCTTGAGATTCATTATCGAAGAATTATAGGACTTTCATTTTATGAAGGAAAAGAGTATACTACGGTGGAAGAACACCGCAGTATACTGGATGCTATTCTGGCACACGATGACGAAAAAGCCATCGCTTCTATGAAAAAGCATTTAAAGCCGAACCTTGTATCAAAGGAAGAGATTTTAAAAATCTACCCTGACTGCATTTTTGACTGATGATATCCCGTGCGTACTGATTTGCATCCACTGCGCACGGTTTTTAAATGATGGTTGATTTTTTCATTTTGTTAATATATTAGTATTATAGTTCGTGTTTGTGTGAGGAGAATCCAGAATGACGATTTCCGAAAGAATGCCATACGAAAGCGCCCGTGATTATGCGCGGAGGATTATCAAAAACAATATCATCTCCTTGCAGCTGGCACCAGGAAGCAGGATCAACGATCAGGAAATTGCCGCAGAGCTAGGGCTTAGCCGCACGCCAGTCAGAGAAGCCCTGATTGAACTCTCCAAAGCTTCTATCATACAAATGTATCCGCAAAAGGGCAGCATTGTAATGCCTTTGGATTACAGTTTGATGCGGGAAGCATACCTTATGCGGGAAATATTGGAGTGCGGTGTAATGGAGCTATGCTGCCAGATCACCGATCCTCAGGTTTTTGAACCACTTCTGGCAACCATAACCCTTCAGCAATTCTACTTGGATAATCGAAATCCGGATAAACTAATGGAGTTGGATAATGAATTCCACAAAAAATTATTTGAGATTGTTGGTCTACCCCATGTTTATACAAGTCTCAACAGCTTAACCATTCACTTTGACAGAATCCGGAGGCTATCCTATCAATCGGTAGAAAATATAAAAGCTGTCAGTGCCCACCGTGCAATTCTTGCCGCTATTCAGGAGCAAAATTCAAAAATGGCAGTACAGCTGATGAAGGAGCATCTTGGATATTATCATGTGGAGCAGGAAGAGCTTATGACAAAATTCCCACAATATTTTGAAAAGCAGTCAGACTGAATCGAGTAGGAGGGGCTAGGTGGCCCCGACCTCTCACACCACCGTGCGTACGGTTCCGTACACGGCGGTTTAATTGCATAAGTGCAACGACTCGTATCGGTCAAGGATGCTGTAGTATCCTGCCTGTGCGAGCCGTTTGTTATTGAGCGTGTTAACGCCAGACTCCCAGCTACATTTCAATAGACTTTCACGTACCCCTATTTGTGAGCGTAGTAACTCGGTATGCCCTGAGATTCCGGATGTTTGTTGTTTTTCACAAAACACTTTTGGTCATTTTGTCACTACACACAATTGATATTCTAATATATTAGTTGTATAATACTTCTATAAAGTTAAGTGATAACAGTTTTCACTGGTTTTCGCCGCCAAGAGTGACGCCATATAAAACATATTTTTCCACAGAGAGCACAGAGATTACGCCGTTTCCCGATGTATCTATGATTGCACCGTCAGGTGTTCCTCATGCCATCAAGAAAACCACCCAAGGGGATCTTGCAATTTTTTGTTTCATTTCCCCAAATGATTGGATTTGGGAAATAATATGAAAGGATGCGATTTAAGTGAGTGAAAACAAGTTCCGTATTTTTGACGAAAATGGCCGCGTAATGAAGGGGCATATGAACGACGGTGTAATCAACGAAGATATCCCCAGAGTTCCTCCTGAACTGATCGAAAGCATTGCCAAATATGAAGGTGCTTAGCGGCAGTTATCCCTCTGGAACCTATTCCGGTGAAATTGAGGTCGACGGTAATAATGTTCAGTTTAAGAGCATTCATGATGCCCAGTCGTGTGGAATCGAAATGATCTACCAAGAAGTGAACATGATGCTGGATCTTACCATCGCAGAAAACATGTTCGTCGGTAATATCCATGGAAAAAGGTGTTTTGTAGACAGCAGGCAGCTGTACTCTCACACAGCAGAACTTCTGAAAAAGGTAAATTTAGATATGTCTCCCCGCATGAAGGTTCGCCCACTGAATAGTGGTCAGATGCAAATGATCGCTTTGATGCGTGCATATGCAGGATATGACGATCCGGGTACAGGAATCGAACTTCATGAGCCGGATGGTGGAGCTGCTGGGAGCCGTGCCGGTGCAGATCCCCTATGGCGACGTGTACTCGGCCCTGCAGACCGCCAAAATCGACGGCGCCGAAAACAACTGGCCAAGCTACGAGTCCACAGGCCACTTCCAGGCGGCACCGTATTACCTTTTGGATGAACACTCCCGAATCCCGGAGATGCAGATCATGAGCACGGTGGCGCTGGATAAAATCGCGGAGGTGGACAAGGATTATGTGCAGATCGTCCGCGAATGCGCCAAGGAGTGCGCCCTCTATGAGCGGGAGCTTTGGAAAGCGGGGGAAGCTGACTCCGAGCGGCTGGTGCGGGAATATGGCTGTGTGGTCACGGAGCTGACAGAGGCGCAGATGGCGGAATTCTGGCAGGCCGTGCAGCCCCTGTATGAAGAGCTTTCACAGGAGGATCAGGCGCTGATCCAGGAAATTCGAAACAGTTGAGCCAAAGAAAAGGCCGCCGCGGTGCATAGCACTGCGGCGGCCTTCTGCCATATGGTGCAGGCGGCAAGCCGCTATGGTCAAATTGTCAAAAGCCGGAAAAGCCGGATTGTGGAGAATGGCCAAAGCCAATTTTCATATTTTTTGGATAAACAGCACAAATTTTGGAACCTATTGATTTGGTTTTCTTCATTTGTTACAGTATTGCCAGCAAGGCAAACGCCGTACGGACGCGGCTTGCCGAACAAAAACGCAGGAATACACTGCAACAAAATAGGAGGAAAATAACATGAAAAAAATTCTTTGCATGCTCCTTGCCCTGGCCATGCTGCTGAGCCTTGCCGCTTGCAGCGGTTCCAATGCCGGTTCTTCCGGCGAAGACGCGAAAACGGGCGGCAGCGATGTGGCCACTTCCGGCGGTGCAGCCGCTTCCGGCGATGTGGCATCCGATCCCAAGGTAACACTGGTCTATGCCGAGGTCAACCCCATCGATTCCATTATCGGCAACGTTGCCACCGCTTTTAAGGAGAAAGTGGAGGAACTCTCCGGCGGCTCCATCACCATCGACATCCAGGCCGGCGGCGTCCTTGGCTCCGAGAACGACGTACTGGACTCCATCATGGCCGGTTCCAACCAGATCGACATCGCGCGTATCTCCGTTTTCGCCCTGAACTCCTACGGTGTGGAAAAAACCGTGCTGTGCACCCTTCCATTCACCTTTGAGAGCCGCGAACATTTCTGGAACTTCGCCAACAGCGGCGAGCTGGCTCAGGAATTCCTGAACGAACCCCAGGAGATCGGACTTCCCGTGCGGGGCATCTTCTTCGGCGAGGAGGGCTTCCGCCACTTCTTCACCCGGGATGCCATCTCCGGCATTGAGGATCTGAAGGGCATGAAGCTGCGCGTGTCCAACGATCCCATTATGAACGGTCTGGTCGAGGGCCTGGGCGCCTCTCCCACGGTGGTGTCCTTCGGCGAACTCTACTCCGGCCTCAGCAACGGTGTGTGTGACGGCGCCGAGCAGCCCATCGGCAACTACAAGTCCAACGCTTTTGACGAAGTGGCTCCCAACCTGATTCTGGACGGCCACACCCTGGGCGCGGTGCAGGTCATCATCACCGACAGCGGCTGGAGCAAGCTGACCGCGGCCCAGCAGGATGTCATCATGGAGGCTGCCGCTTATGCCCAGCAGTTTAACCAGGAGTATGTAGAGGACGCCGAACAGGAGGTTTTGGACGGCTTGATCGCCAACGGCGTCAACGTCATTGAGGTCACTGACAAGGCTCCCTGGGTTGAGGCCTGCAAATCCGTCATCGAGCAGTATACCGGCGGCGATCTTGCCGGTCTGTACCAGCAGATTCAGGATTTGAAGTGATCCGGCTCATTTTGATCGCGACCCAGTAAAACCAGCGGGGGTGAGGAGAAGCTCCGCGCCCCCGCCGGATTCTGAGAGAGGAGAATGTGTATGACGAAGTTCTTTGAAACCCTCGACAAAGTCAAGCCGGCATACGATGTGGTCTATAAGATATTTCTGTTTATCTGCAAAATATTGCTCGTTGCGGATATCCTGATCACCTCTTACGCCGTGCTGGGCCGGTATTGTCAGCAGCTGGCCAAGGCATATCCGAGCGTCGTCGGCTGGCTGGCCGTCATAAAGGACCCGGCCTGGACCGAGGAATTGGTCCTGACCGCCATGAGTTATATGGCGGTTCTTTCCGCCGCTCTGGCCATCCGCCGGGGCGCCCATATCCGCATGACCGCCTTTGACCGCTATCTCCCGAAAAAGGCACTCACCGCGCTGGACATTCTGGCTGACGTGGCAGTGATGACCCTGGGGATCATTATGCTGGTGGTGGGCTGGCAGTACGCGGCCACACTGGGCAGCCGCGGTTACTATGTATCCCTGCCCAAACTCAGCCGCTTCTGGATGTATTTCCCGGTGCCGCTGGCGGGGCTAGCCATGATCGTCTTTGAACTGGAGGCCCTCTATAACCACATCAAATTCTTCTTTGTGAAGGAAGAAATGGAGGAAAAAGCGTAATGGATACTCAAATGCTTGCCATCATCGTTCTGCTGGGCAGCTTTGCCTTGATGATCCTGCTCCGTTTCCCCATTGCCTACGGCGTCGGCCTCAGCTCGGTGCTCTGCCTGCTGGTCATGGGCAACAGCCTGTCCGATGTCTGCCGCCTGATGGTCAAGGGTATCAGCTCCTACTCTCTGATGGCAGTGCCGTTCTTTATTACCATGGGCGTGCTGATGGGATCCGGCGGCATTTCCGATAAGCTGATTGCCCTGGCCAATGCCTGCGTGGGCTGGATGCGGGGCGGCCTTGCCATGGTGAACA
Organism: Eubacteriales bacterium; assembly: GCA_030533415.1. Lineage (GTDB taxonomy): Bacteria > Bacillota > Clostridia > Oscillospirales > Oscillospiraceae > Faecousia. The sequence goes on from JAUNJE010000004.1 coordinate 15,366, forward strand.
TCGTGGCCTCTTACTTCTTTGGCGGCATCTCTGGCTCCGCCGCAGCGGACACCGCCTCCATCGGCTCCATCATGATCCCCATGATGGTGGATCAGGGCTATGACGCCGACTTCTCCACCGCTGTCACCATCACCTCGTCCTGCGAGGGCCTGCTGGTGCCTCCCAGCCACAACATGGTCATCTACGCCATGACCGCAGGCGGTATCTCCGTGGGCAGCCTGTTCCTGGCGGGCTATCTGCCCGGCGCCCTGCTGGCCGTGGCCCTGATGGTCGGTTCTTATATCATCTCCGTCAAGCGCAACTATCCCAAGGGCGAAAAATTCCGCCTGGGCACCTTTTTCCGCCAGCTTGGCACCTCCATCTGGGCACTGGCCGCCATTATCATCGTCATCTTCGGCGTGGTGGCCGGCGTCTTTACCGCCACCGAGTCAGCGGCCATTGCCGTCATTTATTCCCTGCTGGTTTCTGTGTTTGTGTATAAGGGACTGAACTGGAAGGGCGTCTGGAAAGCGCTGGATGAATGCGTCAACACGCTGTCCATCGTGCTGATTCTCATCGCAACCTCCGCCGTGTTCGGCAACTGCCTGACCCTGCTCCATGTGCCCGATCTGGCCGCCTCGGCCATCGTGGGCCTAACAAGCAACCGGGTCGTGCTGATCATCCTGCTCAATGTGATCCTGCTGGTGCTGGGCATGATCATGGACATGGCCCCCATTATCCTGATTGCGACCCCCATCCTGCTGCCGGTGGCCACCCAGTACTGCGGCCTGGATCCCATCCAGTTCGGCATCATCCTGGTGCTCAACTGCGGCATCGGTCTGTTGACTCCACCTGTGGGCGCCGTTCTGTTCATCGGCTCCGCAGTCGCCAAGCGGCCCATGGAGAAGGTGGTAAAGGCAACGCTGCCCTTCTATGTGTGCATGATCATCACACTCCTGCTGGTTTCCTTTGCCCCGGATATTTCTCTGCTCATTCCAAAGCTTCTGGGCGGCTATGTTCCCACAGTCGGCTGATATGTGATACGGAAAAGGCCTGCGGCCGGATCCGGCCGCAGGCAATTGCGTGAAGCAGGTGTTTTTATGAAGCAAACCGACGTCGCACGGAAAGAAAACCGCCTTATGGCGGGGACGCTTTTCGCTTTTTTTGTCAGTGGCGCCGCGTCTTTGGCGTTGGGCTCACTGATCCCGTTTCTTCGGGAGACATATCAATTAAGCTATGATTTTGCCGGAATGCTGCTGTCGCTCCAATCCGTGGGCAATCTGGCGGCCATTGTGTTAATGGGATATCTGCCGGCACTTCTGGGGCGGCGGAAAAGTGTGGCGCTAACCGCCGTATGGATGGGTGCTGCATATCTTTTGTTTACCACCGGAATCGGCGGAGCACTGCTTTTGCCGGCCGCCTGCCTTATGACGGGCATTTCCAAAGGCGGAAACGCCAATTTCTCCAATACAATGATGTCGACCCTGCCGGGGAAAAAGGCGGCTGTGGGATATAACCTGCTCCATGGCGCTTATGCCGCAGGGGCATTGCTGTCGCCTCTGGCGATTATTGCCAGCACCCGCAGGAGCGCGGAAGGCTGGCGGTATATGACGGCTGGTCTGCTGGCGCTGTGTGTCATCCAGATGGCGGTCTACCTTCGGGTGCCTTTGCCGCCGGAGGACAGAAAACGAAGTGTGAAAACAGTGGACTATGGCTTTCTGAGAAACAGCGCCTTTTGGCTCGCGTCCGCAATTTTGTTCTGCTACATTTCCACGGAATATGCCATTACCGGCTGGATGGTGACGTATTTCCAGGATGTGGGGGTGCTGGCGGCCAACCTGTCCCAGCTGATGAGCAGCCTTCTGTGGGTGGTCATGTTCGCGGGAAGAATGATCGGAGCCGCCATTGTCGGAAAGGTGTCCCGAAGGCTTTTGCTGGTAGCCGATGGCGTAGGCCTGCTGGCCTGCTTTTTGCTGGTATTTTTCAGCAGAAGCCAGGCGCCGGTTTTCGCGGGTATTATGGGGGTCGGACTGTTTATGGCGACCATCTACCCTTCGGCACTGGCGCTGGGCACGGACAGTGTCCGGGGAAATGACCTGGGCGTCAGCACCATGATCCTGGCGGGCAGCATCGGCGGCATCGTGACACCTGCGGCGGTGGGCGTTGTGGCGGAGCGGGCCGGGATCCATGCGGGAATGGGCGTGGTGGTGCTGATGACCGTCCTTTTGCTGCTGACGGTTTTGGCCAGCTTACTTTTTCATGAAAAAACGGAGGAATCAATATGCTGAATATGAACGCGCGGGGGCTTGAAAACCGGACCGCATGGGAAAGTGCCGGAGTCAGGCTGCCGGAATTTGACTGGCAGAAAATGCGGGATAATACCGCGAAAAAACCGGCCTGGGTGCATTTTGGCGCCGGCAATATTTTTCGGGGCTTTATCGCGAAATTGCAGCAGGACCTGCTGAATCAGGGACTTGCGGACAGCGGCATCCTTGCTGCGGACACCTTCGACTATGATATCCTGGACAAAATATATGACCCCTATGATTCCATGACCCTGCTGGTGAGCCTTCTGCCGGACGGCGCAATGAAGAAGGAAATCGTGGCATCCGTTGCCAAAGGCCTGCGGGCCGGGAATGGATTTGCCGGCGATATGCAGGAGCTGAAAACGGCCTTCTGCAGCCCCAGCCTGCAAATCGTCAGCTTTACCATTACCGAGAAGGGCTACGCATTGACGGATATGAGCGGAAGGTTCTTTCCCTTTGTCCTTGCGGATTTTGAAAATGGTCCCGGCCGCTGCAGCCACGCCATGTGCATGGTGACAGCGCTTTTATATGAGCGGTTCAAGGCGAACGGGACCCCCGTGGCGATGGTCAGCATGGATAACTGCTCCCACAACGGGGAAAAACTGCGCAGCTCCATTCTGACGGTGGTGCGCAAGTGGGTGGAGAAGGGCCATGTGACGGCGGAGTTTGCCGCCTGGATCAGCGATGAAAGGAACGTATCCTTCCCCTGGTCGATGATCGATAAAATTACGCCCCGCCCGGCCAAGGTGGTGGAGGAGGCACTGACCGCTGCGGGAATTGCGGGTATGGCGCCTGTGGTCACCGCCAAGAATACCTTCATTGCCCCCTTCGTCAACGCGGAGCAGCCCCAGTATCTTGTGATTGAGGACCGTTTTCCCAACGGACGTCCGCCCCTGGAAAAGGCCGGCGTTTACCTGACTGACCGGGATACGGTGAACAATACTGAGAAAATGAAGGTCACCACCTGTCTGAACCCCTTGCACACGGCGCTGGCGGTCTACGGCTGTATGCTGGGATACGAGTCCATTGCGGCCGAAATGCAGGATCCCCAGCTGAAAGCGCTGGTGGAGGGCATCGGGTACCGGGAGGGACTGCCTGTTGTAGTGGACCCCAAAATTCTCAGTCCCAGAGCATTCATCAACGAGGTGGTGGAACAGCGCCTGCCGAATCCCTTTATCCCGGATACGCCTCAGCGGATCGCCACGGATACCAGCCAGAAAATTCCCATCCGTTTCGGTGAGACGATCAAGAGCTACATGGCCTGCCCTGACCGGGATGCTTCCGGCCTTGTGTATATTCCGCTTGCGCTGGCCGGATGGCTTCGCTATCTGCTGGCGGTGGATGATATGGGGAAGCACATGAACTGCAGCAGCGATCCCATGCTGGAGACGCTGCAGGCCCAGCTTGCTTCTGTCAGCTTTGGAAAGCCTGAAACTGCGGCGGAGGAAGTCCTGAAACCCATCCTGTCCAATCAGGCGCTGTTCGCGGTTGACCTCTACGAAGCGGGCCTGGCAGGCAAGGTGACGGATTACTTAAAGCGCATGCTGGCAGGCCCCGGCGCTGTTCGCGCAACATTGGAGGAACTGGTATGATTCACAAGGGACAGCGTTGGGCGCTGCATGAGGACGCCGCAGTGCAAAGCGCAAATGGTGTTACACGGCGGGTCCTGGCTTACTGCGATAACCTCATGTGCGTGGAGAATGTATTCGAACAGGGGGCAGTGGGGGCGCTTCACAGCCATCCTCATACCCAGATTACCTATGTTGTGGAGGGAGCCTTTTCCTTTACCATTGATGGACAAACGAAGACCGTATGCAAAGGAGACACGCTGCTGAAAGAAAACGGTGTCATCCACGGCTGCACCTGCCTGCAGGCAGGTATCCTCCTGGATATATTCACCCCGATGCGGGAGGATTTTATATAAATACCGCTCCGGGATTCTGGCATTTCGCATCAGCGACCTGCAATGGTATGCCGCTTTTCACAACACCAGCCATCACCCGCACATCCACCTTGTGGTCTACTCCAAAGGGCAAAGGAAACTCAGGAACACACCACACCCGCCCGCTGCAAACAGCAGGATTTGGAACTGAGGATATTACCTATAGTAAAAGAGCAGGAACAGATTGTTGATAAGTATGAAATTCCCGTTTGGAGAAAATACACCTTGAGTGTTCAGGAAGCAGCCAAGTATTTCCACATCGGTGACAAGAAGCTGAGAAAGCTGATCGACGAAAATCCGGATGCCGACTTCATCCTTTGGAATGGCACCCGCTCTCAGATCAAGCGCAGGGTTTTCGAACGATTTGTCGATGAAAAACTGTCTGCCATATAAGATAAGCAAATAATCATATAGAAAAAGAGCCAAGTCTGTGATACAATGTGTGTATCATAGCTTGGCTCTTTTCTATGGCATTGGATCATCAGAAAGGAGTAAAAATGTCAGAAGTCAGACGAGACAATAAAGGTCGAAAGTTAAGGACTGGAGAGAGCCAGCGAAAAGATGGTAAGTATGAATACAAGTATCAGGATGCGTTGGGGGAGCGGAAATCCGTTTGCAGTTGGAAGCTGACGCCTGCTGATACGATTCCGAAAGGCAAGCGGAAATGATCTTTCTCTGAGAGAGAAGGAAAAGCAGATTCAGAAGGATTTGGATGCAAACCTCGTTCCCAACGGCGGAAATCTGACGGTATTGCAGCCCGTTGAAAAGTACGTCAAAAATGAAAGGCCAATGGTAGCACTTCAGTGGGAGAAGTATTTCCAGCGCATCTGCGAGAAGTACAACAAAATCTACAAAGTGCAGATACCGAAGGTCACGCCCCATGTTTGCAGACACACGTTCTGCTCCAATATGGCGAAGTCCGGTATGAACCCCAAGACCCTTCAGTATATCATGGGACACAGCGATATTGGTGTTACCTTGAACACCTACACGCATTTGGGATATGAGGATGCAGAGGAAGAAATGCAGGAGCTGGACAGCAAGGTTCTTGACCTGGAAACCCGGCAAAAAGCGAGTGTTGTAAATCGGGCATAACTGAGTATAATTTGGTATTTCAAGGAGTTTGAATAGATGATAAAAATACTGTTCATCTGCCACGGCAATATTTGCCGCAGTCCCATGGCAGAGTACATTCTCAAGGACATGGTAGCAAAGGCTGGACGTTCCGGCCAATTTGAGATTGCGTCTGCTGCGGTAAGCAGAGAGGAAATCGGGAATCCTGTGTACCCGCCGGCCCGGCGCGAACTGGCGAAGCATGGTATTTCCTGCGACGGTCATGCTGCCAGGCAGGTGACGCTGCGGGACTATCACCACTATGACCGCATCTATTACATGGATCACAGCAATGCGCAGTATCTCGCGCGAATGCTGCCTCGGGATTCAAAGAAGATCAGGCCGCTGCTGAACCGGGATGTGGCAGACCCTTGGTACACCGGGGACTTTGGCACCACTTGGGAGGACATCGCCGAGGGCTGCAGAAAAATCATGGAGGAATTTACATGAACCGGGAACGATTGGAAGAACGGCTGGCAGAATTGCCGCTGTACATTTACGGATTTCTTGACCCCCGGGAGTTGGAATTTTCCGACCGTGTCCGCTGGATCTGTGCGCACGAGTGCCCCATGTACGGAAAATCCTGGGCCTGCCCTCCCGGCGTCGGCAGTGTGGAACAATGCAAAGAGAAATGCCTGTCTTTCCATAATTGCCTGATGATCTCCACCGTCACCGAAGTCGCGGACATTACAGACATTGGGAAAACGCTGGACACCCGGACGGAGCATGAGACCGTTACCAACCAGGTGCGGGACATTCTGCGGGAACTGGGGGCAGAGCCATATGTGCTGTCCACGGAGGCCTGTACCCTCTGTACCCGCTGCGCGATCTTGGACGGCCAGCCCTGCCGGATGCCGCAGAAGATGCACCCCTGCGTAGAAAGCCACGGCATCAATGTGATCCCCATGCTGGAAAGTCAGGGAGTGACTTTCCAGTACGGCGAAAATGTGGTAACTTGGATTTCGCTGCTGTTTTATTGACTGGGAGAAAGATAAGGGATACGCACGCCCTTATTTTGAAAGTGTGTCCATCGGACTCCGGTCAAACCGCCTTCGGCTCCCGCGCCGCGCAATATTTCAAGCACAATTAGATTTTACAGGCCGCGCTGAGGACCATTTGCCTTTCCTTGGTTCCTTGCCGCGCGGCGGAAAGGAACGGTCATAACCATGAAGCAAAGAGAGGCGGTCATCCGGCAGTGGTTTTCCATGTGGCTGCAGAAAACGGATACCGGCATGGAAAATATATTCTCGGAGGATGCACTTTATATAGAAAGCTGGGGGCCGGAGTACCGGGGCAACAAAAAAATCAAGCTATGGTTTGAAGAATGGAACACCCGGGGAACAGTTCTTCAATGGGATATTCTGCAATTTATCCACAGGGAAAACCAAACGGTCGTGCAGTGGTATTTCAAAAACAGAATGAACGGCGGGAAAGCGGAAGCCTTTGAAGGGATGAGCCTGGTGAAATGGACAAGTGACGGCAAAATCTGTTTTTTGCAGGAGTTTGGCTGCAACGAAAACCGTTATGATCCATACCGGGACGGCGCCGTACCGCACTTCCGGAAGGAAACGGCAATGTGGTTTTGATACGGCGCAATTTCAGCCAGCCCCGGCGCGAGCCGGGGCTGGCTGAAATTCTGCAAATCGGATTCCAATCCTGATAGCCAAGTGGAAACACGGCAATCTACACAATGCCGTAATCTGTTATACATCTTTTTAATCCGGTCATTGCGTCGCTGAACGTGATCCCATGCAGTTTTGCTTTCCCGCAATTCATCCATAAATTATGCCTTGCAGGGGCATCGTGCACCAATATATCCTTTCCCAGCAGGCCGATTAAGCCATGTGTAAGTTCATACATGGACTGGGCCGTTTCACTTCCAAAGTTATATACACCCCCTGGCAAGGATATAACGCTTTCCATATTTTCCGCAACTTCCCTCAAATAGGTAACCCCCCGGAACTGCTTGGAACTGAAGGAAACCGCCTCCTTTGCATGAAGAATATTCAGCAAATAATTGGGCTTCGGGGAGTGGATATCATACATCCATTCCGCGCGCAGCATTACCGCTGACGGCAAAACATCCAATACCCTTTGCTCCATCTCGAGCTTGTGCTCCGCATAAATATTTCCCGGATTCACCATATCCTCGGTATACGGGCCTTCTTCCGGGCAATTGCTGTAAACCTGGTCGGAGCTGAAACAGACCAGCTTTCTTCCCGCGCAGGCCCTGGCGATGTATAACGGGATTTGGACATTCGCGAAATAAGATTCGTCCGGTTTGGCCTGGCATATGCCGATATCCGAAATGGCTGCCGTATGAATGATAACGCCGGCGTCACTTTCTTCAATCATACGCCGAATCTCTTCCTGCGTAGCCCCCCGAAGGGACGCGGAGGCGGCTGTGTTTTCCATCGACCGCATCAGCCTGCGGCCTACAAACCCATTGGCTCCTGTAATCAGAATCATTTGCTCCTCCATATTCTGTTCCCAATTGCAATGCCCATCCGGCCAGCCGGGAAACGGCCGGATGGACAGTTGGATATTACTGGGGCTTTTTCTCCGTATCCTGCTTTCCGCGGGACCTGCGCTTGCGTGCCCGTCTGACCAAAACGGCCAGGAGCCACCCAGCCAGGGCAAGCAAAACCAGGTAGGGGGAGCTGGCGATGATCCACACCACCAGATCCACGGCCCCATCCTTCACACCGGTGAGGCTGTTTCGGAAACCGCCGGAGATCCGCTCCCACACAGTAGGCTCCTCCACGGGGGTATATTCCTGGACCTCTTCAATGTCCAAATAGATGGTGGCGTAGTCGATCTGGTTGTCATACAGCCGCAACCGGGAGGTGACGCTTTCCAGCTCGTAGCGCACGTCCGTCAGCCGGGCCTCGATTTCCAGCAGGTCCGCCATGGTTTCCGCCTGGGCCATCAGCTCCAGCAGACGGGTTTCCTCGGTCTGCAGAGCGTTCATGCGGCTTTCGGTGGCAACATAACTCAGCGTTACATCTTCCCGGTTCGTCTCCTTGGAGACTACGTTGGCGAGTCCGGAGACCGCATCCGTAAAGCTGTCCACATCTTCCGCCGGGACGCGGATGGTCAAGTAGGCGCTGCGGTAGCGGCGGCTGGAATAGGTGCTGCCGTTATAGACCCGCTGATCCTCCACATAGCCCTGCAGCGCGGCAATCTTTTCCTCCAGGGCGGCGGTCAGGGCGTCCAGATCCTCCGTTTCGGCGGACACGTTCACGGTGATGATCCACTTGCGGTTTTCGGGCAGGACGGAAGAGCCGGCGGAACCTTCCTCGGTCAGGGAAGCGCTCCCAGCATCAGCGGCCTCCATGGCGGCGGGGGCAGCGTTCTCGCTGCTATATTCCATCTTGGATGTACTGCCGCAGCCGGCAAGCAGTCCCGCCAGCAGTAGCAGGCACAGCAGCAGGGATATGTACTTTCTTGTTTTCATGGTCATTACCTCCTTCATTTCTATATCTCGACAAAAAATCGGTTTGGTTGCGAAAAATGAAAAAATTTTCTGCTATCAGTATACCATTCCCTGTCCCCCGGCGCAAGTAAATATTGTGTAAACCGCCGGGAATTGGGGTTGCAATGACGGCGGAATTTAGGTATAATGAAGTTTACGAACGGAGGTAATAGAGAGATATGGCAAAGCTTTATTTCAAATACGGCGCCATGGGCTCCAGCAAAACCGCCCAGGCGCTGATCACCAAGTACAATTATGAGGAAAATGACTTAAGCGTCTGGCTCATCAAGCCCAGCGCCGACACCCGGGACGGCCTGCAGGTCCTGCGCAGCCGCATCGGGCTGGAGGCCATGGTGGAGGTGATTCCACCGGAAATGGATGTCTACACCCGCTTCCAGGAGAGCCAGCAGGGCCGCTGCGATGTGATCATTGTGGACGAGTGCCAATTCCTGACCCGGCAGCAGATCGACCAGCTGCGCGCCATCGTCAACGATTTCAATGTCCCCGTGATGTGCTTCGGCCTGCGCACGGATTTCCAGACCCGGCTCTTTCCCGGCAGCCACCGTCTGATGGAGGTTGCAGACTCCATCCTGGAAATCAAAACCATCTGCGACTGCGGCGCCAAGGCCACCGTCAACGCCCGCATCGACGGCAATGGCCACATCATCACCGAGGGCGCCCAGGTGGTGCTGGGGGGCAATGACAGCTATATCGCCATGTGCCACAAGTGTTATGTCAACGGAATCCGGGAGCATAAGGTGATCCGGCTCCACGGACAAAAAGAAACGGAAAAATAAAAATTGGGAGGACTTATCATATGAAACTTTCTGACATTCTGGCCAAGTGCGACCACACCCTGCTGGCCCAGACAGCAACCTGGGCAGAAATTAAGGCCATCTGCGACGACGGCATGAAGTACAAAACCGCCTCCGTCTGCATCCCCGCGTCCTATGTGAAGCAGGCCAAGGAATACGTAGGCGACAAGCTGGCCATCTGCACCGTCATCGGCTTCCCCAACGGCTACGACACCACCGCCGCCAAGTGCTTCATGGCCTATAACGCCGTGGAAAATGGTGCGGACGAGATCGACATGGTCATCAACATTGGCTGGGCGAAGGACGGCCGCTGGGAGGACATTACCCACGAGATCACCGACGTAAAGAACAGCTGCCACGGCAAGCTCCTGAAAGTCATCATTGAGACCTGCCTGCTGACCGACGAGGAAAAGATCGCCCTGTGCAAGTGTGTCTCCGATTCCGGCGCGGATTACATCAAGACCTCCACCGGCTTCTCCAAGGCTGGGGCCACCTTTGCCGATGTGGAGCTGTTTGCCAAGCACGTTGCCCCCCATGTGAAGATCAAGGCCGCCGGCGGTATCTCCAGTCTGGAGGACGCCGAGAAATTCATCGCCCTGGGGGCGTCCCGTCTGGGAACCAGCCGCATCGTCAAGCTGGCAAAGGCCATGGAAGCGGGCGAACAGGCCAAAAACGACGGAAGCTATTAAGTCAGTTAGGAGTTTGGAGTTAGGAGTGAGGAGTTCGGGGGAAATACCGAATTTTCAACGTCTCACTTCTAAGGAAACTCTGAATCAAGCGTCTGCGGGTGAGCAGCGTATCTTTTGCCCCGTCGGTGCAGCATGAAAAACGGGAAATACAGCCAGGATTCCCTTGTTTTCCATACTTTTCAGCGTCGGCTCTTGCCGATTGATTCAGAACTTCTCTAACTCCTCACTCCTAACTCCTCACTCCTAACTCTTCACTTCTCACTCTTCACTTTCAACATTACTTATTATAAGGAGGAACGATTATGCTCACCACTCCCACCCCTCACATTTCGGCTAAGCCCGGTGATTTTGGTAAGACCGTTTTGATGCCCGGAGATCCCCTGCGTTCCAAGTTCATTGCCGAAAATTTTCTGGAAAACCCTGTCCTTGTGAACAACGTCCGGGGTGTCCAGGGGTATACCGGAACCTATCAGGGCGTCAAGGTTTCCGTGATGGCCTCCGGTATGGGGATGCCGGCCATTGGTATTTATTCCCATGAGCTGTTTAACGGCTACGGCGTGGAGAACATTATCCGCGTCGGCTCCGCAGGCTCCATCCAGGAAAACATCAACCTGTATGACCTGGTGATCGCCCAGGGCGCCTGCACCGACTCCAACTGGGTAAAGCAGTTCCATCTGCCCGGTACCTTTGCCCCCATTGCCAGCTGGGAGCTGCTGACGGAGGCGGTCAAGGCCGCCGAGGCCCACGGCGCGACCTATCATGTGGGCAATGTCAACTCCTCCGACGTTTTCTACGGCGACCACATTGGTGTGCCGGAAGGGCTGGACAGTGTGTATGGCCTGAAGAAAATGGGGGTCATGGCCCTGGAGATGGAGGCCGCCGCCCTGTACATGAACGCCGCCCGCTATGGAAAACGGGGACTGTGCATCTGCACCATTTCGGACCATGTCCTGAAGGGCGTGGAGACCACCTCCGAGGAGCGGCAGAATTCCTTCACCACCATGATGCAGGTGGCGCTGGACGTGGCCGTGGCCATGGATCATAAATAACCAACACCACCGGTTTTTATCCCGAAAGGAGCGATTCTATGACCGGCAATCAAACGGATTGGGAACCCATCCCCAGAGTCCGGCTGCTGGGCCAGCCTGTAGGCGCGGGGCTGCCTATGGCCTTTGGCGGCGGCATCATGACCTATTATATGGTCCTTGCCCTGAATCCCAGGGAGCCTTTGCTCCTGCAATGCCTGACGCTGCTGCTGGTCATGGGCTTCTGGACCCTGTTTGTCACAGGCCTTGCGTTTTTGCTGACCCCCTTTGAAAAAGTGTGGGTTTCCCGGGAGGGAATCCAGCTGCGTCTGGGCGGTCTGGTCCTGCGGCGGATTCCTGCCGGGCAGATCCGCTCCGTCAGCGCCAGCACCCGGGAGATCCGCCTGCGGAAGGGGGACTGCGACCTGTACCGGATCCAGGTTAACTGCAACGGCAGCTGGCCCCATAGCCGCATGCTGTGGATCGACTGGTCCATCGCCGCAGAGCAGACCCTGCGCAGGCATCTGGCGCAAACCAATTTTCTGCTGTAAAGGAAGTATGGAAGAATGAAGCGTATTTTTTTAATTGTATTGGATTCCTTCGGCATTGGCGCCATGCCGGATGCCGAGAGCTTTGGAGACGTAAACGTCAACACCCTCCGCTCCTGCGCCACGTCCAGCAAGCTGAATATCCCCAATATGACCGCCGCGGGCCTGGGGAACATTGACGGCGTGGACTGCCTGCCCAAGGCGGCGGCTCCCACAGGCGCGTTTGCCCGTCTGAAAGAGGCCTCCATGGGCAAGGACACCACCATCGGCCATTGGGAGATTGCGGGGGTCGTTTCCCCCAATCCCCTGCCCACCTATCCCCAGGGCTTCCCCCAGGAGGTTCTGGACGCATTCGAACAGGCCACCGGCCGGGGCTGTCTGTGCAACCTGCCCTACTCCGGCACCGATGTGATCCGGGACTACGGCCAGGAGCATCTGGATACCGGGAAATGGATCGTCTATACCTCTGCTGACTCCGTTTTCCAGGTAGCGGCCCATGAGGAGCGCGTCCCGCTGGAGGAGCTTTACGGCGCCTGTCACAAGGCCCGCCAGATTCTCCGGGGCACTCATGGTGTCGGCCGGGTCATCGCCCGCCCCTTTGTTGGGGATCCGGTGAACGGATTCCGGCGTACGGCGAACCGCCATGACTACTCTTTGGAGCCGCCTGAGAAGACCATGCTGGATGCCATTAAAGCCGCCGGCCTGGACTCCATTGCCGTAGGCAAGATCAACGATATCTTCGCCGGCCAGGGCACCACCGAATATGTCTATAACCAGAGCAACGCCAACGGAATGGAGCACACCTCCCATTATGCCGCCCGGGATTTCCACGGCCTGTGCTTTGTAAATCTGGTGGATTTCGACATGCTCTTCGGTCACCGCCGGGACATTAACGGCTATGCAAACGCCCTGACGGAATTCGATGCCTGGCTGGGCGGCTTCCTGTCCCAGCTGGGGGAGGACGATCTTGTGATGATCACCGCGGACCACGGCTGTGACCCCGCCTATACGGCCACCACCGACCACACCCGGGAATACGTCCCGCTGCTGGTCCTGGGCAAGCGGGTGAAGCCCGTGAACCTTGGCACCCGGGCGAGCTTTGCCGACATCGCGGCCACCGTGACCGAACTGCTGGGCGTGGAATTTAAGACGCCGGGAAAGAGCTTCGCGGGGGAAATATGGAAGTGAATCTATAAACCGGAATTTGCTGAGGGATAGAATATGCAAAGGAAAGCCCCCAAAATAGGATTTATTTTGCTTGCTGGTTTGATTACAGTATTCCTATATATTCTCTTGCATGAGTTAGGACATACGGTCGTCATGCTGTCGGCAGGTGCGACCATTACGGAGTTTAGCATCATTTCTGCTCACGTGAGTGGGACTGGAGGAAATTATACAGATCTATCCGATTTATGGCTTCACGCAAATGGAGCATTGCTGCCTGTGATCGTGGCATTGATATATGCTTTGCTCTATAAAAAGGACGCGAAGAGCGTATTTTATCACCTGTTTTCGTATGTGTTTCTGCTCATACCCATTGGGTCTTTATTTGCATGGGTAATCATACCGTTCCTTTATCTGCAGGGAAATGCGCCAGCTGGCGATGATGTAACAAATTTCTTATATAACTTTTCCCAAAACCATCATCCATTACTGGTAAGTGCAGCCGCTGCATTTCTCATTGCCGCTGGGGTGACGGCAATGGTGAAAAGAGGCATTTTTCGGAATTTTATCTCAGCAATAAGAAATCAATAAATTGGGGGTTATGTGCCAAGGTTTTCCCCTTTGGACGCGCCCTTGCCTCCCCTGCCGGGGGAGGCGGCTCGGAGGGAGCGGCGTTTGCTTTTCGGGCACGCCCTCAGGCACGCCAGCCCATGGCGCGCGAAACGCCCCCGCTTACATCACGAAATGGAGGAACAAGCGATGTCTCCTGAAAAATTGGTGGCAATGGCCAAGGAGGCCATGACCCACGCCTACGCCCCCTACTCCGGCTATAAGGTGGGCGCGGCCCTGCTCTGCGCCGACGGTACCGTTTACAGCGGATGCAATATTGAAAACGCCTCCTATACTCCCACCATCTGCGCCGAACGCACCGCGTTTTTCAAGGCGGTCTATGACGGCCACCGGGATTTCAAGGCCATCGCTGTCTGCGGCGGCAAGGATGGGGTCATCACGGGGGCTTTCCCGCCCTGCGGTGTCTGCCGGCAGGTCATGCGGGAATTCTGTGAGGACGATTTTCTGATCCACATGGCGGGAGCGGAGGGCACCTGGGAAACCCACACCCTGGCAGAGATCCTGCCCTGCAGCTTTTCGGCCAAAAAGCACATGCGCTGACGCTGCAAAGGCCGCCCAAAGCCCCGTAACATAGGACCGCGCCTGCGGACAAAATACAAATATTTGTAAAATGTGTTGATTTTTCATGTAAAATGTGCGACAATAGCAAAGGTAAACCAATACCAAAACAGAAAAATAATTTGGAGGAATGAAACATGAAGAAGATTCTGGCTCTGCTGCTGGTTCTGGCCATGACTCTGTCCCTGGCCGCCTGTGGCTCTAGTGCTACCGGTGCGGATGGCATCGCGGATGAAATGACTTCTAAAGACGGCAAATATCAGGTCGCTTTCGTTACGGATGTCGGCCAGCTGAAGGACAAGTCCTTCAACCAGGGCACTTACGACGGCGTTAAGCTGTATGCTAACGCCAACGGCAAGTCCTATAAGTACTATCAGCCCGCCAACGGCAACGAAGCCACTGATGACGACCGGGTCGACGCGTTTAGACTGGCCTGTGACAACGGTGCTGAGGTTGTCGTCGCTGCCGGTTTCCTGCAGGAATCCGCGCTGAGAACTGCCGCTACTGAGTACCCCAACGTCAACTTCGTCTTTATCGATGGTTATCCCATCGCTGACGATGCCGGAAACATCCTGACCAACATTGCCGCCGTTGCCTTCCAGGAAGAGCAGGCTGGCTATCTGGCCGGTTATGCCGCCGTTATGGATGGCTATACCAAGCTGGGCTTCTGCGGCGGCGGCGGTGGTACCAACCCCGCTTGCCAGCGCTATGGTTACGGCTATGTTCAGGGCGCTGATGCTGCCGCCGCTGCCAAGGGCGTACAGGTCGAGCTGACCTATTCCTGGGCTTATGGCTCTTCCTTCTCCGCATCCCCTGAATTGCAGGCTATGGCTACCGGCTGGTACAACAATGGCACTGAGGTCATCTTCGCCTGCGGCGGCTCCATGTTCCAGTCCATCGCCGCTGCCGCCTCTGCTGAAGACGGCAAGGTTATCGGCGTTGACGTTGACCAGTCCTTTGAATCCACTGCTGTCATCACCTCCGCTATGAAAGGCCTGGCAGACGCGACCCAGTGGGCCATTGCCAAGCACTATGACGGTGCATGGGCTGAGATCGGCGGCGGTGCTACCTCTCTGGGCGCCTCTGACAACGCTGTCGGCCTGCCCACCGAGACTTGGTCTCTGACCGGCTGGACCGTCGAAGAATACAAGACACTGTTCAACGACATTGCTTCCGGTAATGTTACCATCTCCAGCGAGCTGGTTGTCACCCCCGAGAGCACTGCCAACGTCACCGTAAACTACGTCGAGTAATGTATGGTCATCTAAAGAGGAAGGCGCGAGCCTTCCTCTTTTTTTGCACAGAATCACGGTTTGCGCCGCTTTTCCCGATTTTACCAGAAAGAACGATTCTTTTCTTGCTTTTTCTCCGTTGGCATATTATAATATTTTTGTGCAAATACGGGAAGGAGGGCAATCATAATGCAATCGGATTACGTTATTGAAATGCTCAATATCAGAAAAGAGTTCCCCGGCATTGTGGCAAATGACAACATCACCCTTCAGCTAAAGCGCGGCGAGATTCACGCGCTGTTGGGAGAAAATGGTGCCGGCAAGTCTACCCTGATGTCCGTTCTTTTTGGCCTTTACCAGCCGGAGCAAGGGGTTATCAAAAAGAACGGTCAGGTCGTCAAGATCAATAACCCCAATGACGCCACCGCGTTGAACATCGGCATGGTGCACCAGCACTTTAAGCTGGTGGACGTGTTCACCGTTCTGGACAATATCATATTGGGGGCGGAGGACACCAAGTACGGCTTCCTTCAAAGAAAGGTCGCCCGGGAAAAGGTACAGGCTTTGTCCGAAAAGTACAAGCTCCATGTTGATCTGGATGCCAAGGTGGAGGACATCACGGTCGGTATGCAGCAGCGCACGGAGATCCTGAAGATGCTCTACCGGGACAATGAGATCCTGATTTTTGACGAACCGACTGCCGTCCTGACGCCCCAGGAGATCGATGAACTGATGGAGATCATGCGGGGCTTCGTCAAGGAAGGAAAATCCATCCTTTTTATCACCCACAAGCTCAATGAGATCATGGCCGTGGCAGACCGCTGCACCGTCCTGCGCAAGGGCAAATATGTGGGCACCGTGGACATCAAGGACACCAACCAGCAGGAGCTTAGCAACATGATGGTTGGGCGTCCCGTGCAATTGCAGGTGCAGAAGGAGGATGCCAAGCCCGGCGATGTGATCCTGGACGTTCAAGGCTTGACGATCCCCTCCAAAACCAGCAAAAAGAATGCGGTTCATGACGTTTCCTTTCAGGTCCACGCCGGAGAAATCGTTTGCGTTGCGGGCATTGATGGCAACGGCCAGACCGAGCTGGTCTACGGCCTGACCGGTCTGGAAAAGGCCTCGGCAGGCACCATCACCCTCTGCGGCCAGGATATTTCCAGGGCCAGCGTCCATAAGCGCAATCAGGCGGGCATCAGCCATATCCCCGAGGACCGCCACAAGCACGGCCTGGTGCTGGATGATACGCTGGAAAACAACATCGTACTGCAGACCTTCCAGGAGCCCAGGTTCCAGAAGATGGGCTTTATCAAGAGGGATGCCGTTCGGGAATATGCCAATAAGATCATCGGGCAATATGACGTCCGCAGCGGCCAAGGTCCTGTCACCATTGCCCGCAGCATGTCCGGCGGCAACCAGCAGAAGGCCATTGTCGGCCGCGAGATCGACCGGGAGAATCCGCTGCTGATTGCTGTCCAGCCCACCCGCGGCCTGGACGTCGGCGCCATCGAATATATCCATGCCCAGTTGGTCGCCCAGCGGGATGCCGGTAAGGCAGTGCTGTTGGTCTCCTTGGAGCTGGATGAGGTCATGAATGTTTCCGACAGGATCCTTGTTATGTATGAGGGAGAAATCGTTGGCGAACTGGATCCCAAGACCACGACCGCGCAGGAGTTGGGCCTCTATATGGCCGGCGCCAAGCGCAGCGGGAGAGGAGGAGCACAGGCATGAAAGAAAACCTGCTGACCATCTATGAAAAGGAAAGCACCAAAAAAGTGCTGGCATCCCTGATCTCGATCCTGGTGGGCCTGGTGGTAGGCGCCATCGTTGTGGTGATCGTGGGCCTGTTCAAGGACACCATTACCCTCAAGGGCATTTGGGATGGCGTGCGGCTGATTTTTGCCGGCATTTTGTCTACCGGACGTAATTCCGCCGGTAATCTGACCTGGGGCTACAATGCCCAGTCCCTGGGCAATATGCTCTTCCGTGCCATGCCCCTGGTCATGACCGGCCTGTCCGTGGCCGTGGCGAATAAAACGGGCCTGTTCAACATCGGTGCGCCCGGTCAATACCTGATGGGGACCATGGCCTCCCTGATGATCGCATTGGGGATCCCCAGTGAGGTGGTCCCTGCCTGGATCATCTGGATCCTGGCGTTCCTGGGCGGCTGCCTGGCAGGCGCCATCTGGGGTGCGATTCCCGGTGTGCTGAAAGCATTTTTGAATATCAACGAGGTTCTGGCCTGCATCATGACCAACTGGCTGGCGGCCAATGTGGTCACATGGGCCTTTGACGTAAGCAATTTTAAAAATGTGGTGGAAAACACCAAATCCGGCTACATCTATAAAACCTCCTTTAACGGCGTCGCCACGCCGAAGCTGGGCCTGGACAAGATCTTCCCCGGCTCCCAGATCAATGCCGGTATCCTGGTGGCGATCCTCATTGCCATTGCCATGTACATCCTGATCAATAAGACCACCTTGGGCTACCAGCTGAAAGCTTGCGGCTCTAACCGGCACGCTGCCCGCTACGCCGGTATTAATGATAAACGCAATATTGTGCTGTCCATGGCCATCGCCGGTGCGCTGGCAAGCGGCGGCGCTGCCCTGTACTGGCTTTCCGGCAATACCGAATTCTACTGGTCTACCTACCAATCCCTGCCCTCCGCCGGTTTCAACGGTATCCCTGTGGCACTGCTGGCAGTCAACAATTCCATCGGTGTCATATTCTCCGCCATTTTCATGGCGATGCTGGACATCGTTGGCCAGCAGCTTACCGGCTACACCGCTTACAATGAGTACATCACCGATGTTATTATCTCTGTCATCGTCTACCTCAGCGCCTTCTCCCTGGTGATTCGGATGTTCCTGACCAGCAAGCACAAGGCCAGGGAAGAAAACGCAAACGCTGAACCCCAACCAGCAGCGGATGACACAGATGCACAGCAGAAAGGAGGAGAGGACGCATGACATTCGTAATTCAGCAGACATTATTGTACGCAGTTCCCCTGATGCTTGTGGCGCTTGCCGGTGTGTTTGCCGAGCGAAGCGGTATCGTCAACCTGGCCCTGGAAGGTATCATGATCTTTGGCGCTTTTGTCGGCGTCCTGTTTGTCCGCAGCATGCAGTCTTTGGATGTATTTGTCAATGCGGCCCGGGCGGGCAACTGGCTGACACTTCAAGGGCTGGAATTACTGGCGATGCTTGTGGCTGCCATTATGGGCGCAGTCTTCTCGCTGCTGCTTTCCTTCGCTTCTGTCAACTTGAAAGCGGACCAGACCATCGGCGGCACGGCGCTGAACCTGATGGCGCCCGCCCTGGTGCTGTTCCTGATTCGTATTTTGGCCAATCAGAACACGCTGATGATGACGACAGGCGATGCCGCTTCCTGGTTCATGATCAAGAAATCCACCCTTGGCATCGACAAGGACGTGAATCTCGGCTTCCTGGGAGAGACCTTCCTAAATAAGGTATATCTGGCTACCTACCTTTGTATCCTGGTTTTCGTGGTACTGTCCGTTATTTTGTACACGACCCGCTTTGGCCTGCGGCTCCGTTCTTGCGGTGAGAATCCACAGGCTGCGGACTCTTTGGGCATCAATGTCTACAAGATGCGGTATACCGGCACTACGATTTCCGGTGCGCTGGCAGGTATGGGCGGTTTTGTGTATTCGCTGACCACCGCCAACTGTACTTCCAATGGCGATGTGGCTGGCTTTGGCTTCCTGGCCCTGGCAGTTATGATCTTCGGTAACTGGAAGCCTTTGAATATCGCAATGGCTTCCCTGCTGTTTGGCCTGTTCAAGTGCATTGCCGCGGCTTACAGCAGCATCGATATCAACGGTGACGGGGTCTACCTGTTGGCAGAGCTGGGAATCAGCTCCCACCTGTATCGGATGCTTCCCTACTTGGTTACGCTGGCAGTGCTGGCCTTCACCTCCAAGAAGTCCCGCGCCCCCAAGGCCGAGGGCATTCCCTACGACAAAGGAAGCAGATAACGGCTCTATCGAACGCCTCCGGCCTGTGCCGGAGGCGTTTTTGGGCGATGCCGTCAATTGTACAAATGTTCACACTTCTCCCTTGACTTCCTATAGTAACTCTGCTATATTGATATCAGGATCCGGGCCGCCCGGAAAAAAATAACAGGAGGTTATTCTTATGGCAAATAAATATGCGGGCACACAGACCGGGAAGAATCTGGCCGCTGCGTTTGCAGGGGAATCCGAAGCCAGAAACAAGTATACGTATTTCGCATCCAAAGCCAAGAAAGAGGGCTATGAGCAAATCGCGGCCCTGTTCCTGAAAACCGCCGACAACGAGAAAGAGCATGCCAAAATGTGGTTCAAGGAGCTGGACGGCATCGGCTCCACTGCGGAAAACCTTTTGGCCGCCGCAGAGGGCGAGAACTACGAGTGGACCGATATGTACGACGGCTTTGCAAAGACAGCCGAGGAAGAGGGCTTTCACGAGTTGGCCGCCAAGTTCCGTCTGGTGGCCGCCATTGAGAAGCACCACGAGGAGCGTTACCGCGCCCTGCTGAAGAACGTGGAAACCGCCCAGGTCTTCGAAAAGAGTGAGGTCAAGGTCTGGGAGTGCCGCAACTGCGGCCACATTGTGGTGGGCACCAAGGCCCCCGCTGTCTGCCCCACCTGCGCCCATCCCCAGAGCTACTTCGAAGTTCACGCCGAAAACTACTAATGCGCATAGACAACAGCGCCGTGGAAATGTCCACGGCGCTGTTGATTTGCGTAGAAAGGGAATGACTGGCAGTTACTCTGCGGGAAATTCGCTGATGGGCTTCATGTTTAACTCCACACGGGGGTGGGAGGCAAGGATGGCCTGCGCTTCCTCCTCAGAGATTTCCTTCTCGTCTTCCATAATATCTGGACGGCTGTACCACCGGTCATCCACCGCATGATACCGGACGACATCTACAACCGGGAGAATGTCCTCCTTTTCCTCCGGGGCGAATCTTTCATAACAGTGCTCGAACGCGCCGCCGGCTGAAATGTGAAGCGCATAGATTTCAATGATCCCGTCTTCGCACAGGTAATCCCTGGCAAACAGGTAGTCGGTGGAGCTCGATCCTCCTGAATGGAGGAACCTGGTTTTCCCTTTCTCCATGGTATACAGGAGGCTGAAGCTGTCCTGGTCGATGCCTACCAGCAATTCCTCTGTGCCGTCACCGTTGATATCCACCAGCGAATAATACAGGCCGTCCTGCGCATCATTCTTAAGGCCCCGGATAAACTCGCTGGACGCCAGCAGCGCCCCATAGCTGTCGCAGATTTCCGGGTCAACATAATCTTCCGGATCACTGCTTACAGCCGCCATCGCTTCCTGATGGGCCTGCTCCGCTTCTGCCAGCATTCTGTCCACCTGAGACATATCCGGCTGCTGGGGTTTTACTGTGAAATTCAGCCCTTCCGCCGCCAGCTCAATATCCCGTTTGGCCAAGGAAACCGTTTGCCAGGTTTGGTCATAGGCTTCCAGGAAGACGGAAAGAAATGCGTCACTGCGGTCACACAGGATCAGGGTGCTCTTTTCGTTTTGCACAAGAAGAACCTGGGTACCGTCTGCCAGGGTGTAATTCCAGTTTTCCGTGCTGCCGATGCTGTCCACCACCGCGTTCATCGTGTCGAAATATTCCTTGCCCACATAGCGCATGGTTGCGTAGAACGGGTCCTTGTGCTGGGCTTCTGCGCTGGTCAGGGTGAATTGGACCATCAGGTTGAAATTGCCGTACTCCGTGAAATAGCCCACACCATCCTCCAGCTGGGCGCCCTCCCGGAACAGGCTTTCCATGCCCAAAGCCTTATAGAGAACATCAAATTGGTAGTTCTGCATCCGGACTGTCTTCCCCAGGGGTTTCAGACTGTACTTTTCGCACAGCTCCGTCACCTTGTCCGCCATTTCCTGGTTATACAGATAATAGCCCTCATACTCGCCGGGATAGACAAAGGAATTGTCGATAAGTTTCTGCTCCGGGTCATAGCTCTGCTCAAATTCGCACCATTCCCTGGCTGCCAGGAAATTGGGGCTGCCCTGGATGCCCTGAAGGGAGATCACGTCCATGGTAAGCTCCGTCGGGGTCACCTGATTGCTTTGCGGGTCAAGATTGTACCGGGTGACGGTGCTCTGTCCCACCTTCAAATCCCGCAAATTCAGGGCGTACACCACCGCGCAGCCCACCAGCAGGAGCATCAGCGCGATTAAAGCAGCGATCAAAAGGGGCCTGCGCATGGGCCTGGGGCGGCGGGTGGATTTGACCGGGGCGGATTCTCCGCCGCCGGAAATGGAGCAGTACTCCGCTTCGGAAACATATTTTGCGTCAATGCCGCTTAAGGCGGTCAAAATATCCTTACCGTTCATACATAAATTCCCTCACTTTCCAGAAAGTTCTGCAGCTTCCCCCGGATCCGGTGGAGCCGGGTTTTTACGCTGTTTTCACTCATGCCGTACCGGGACGCAATGTCGGCAATGGATTCCACATACCAGTAGCGGCGCAGAAAGAGGATGCGGTTTTCCTGGGACAGGGTTCCCAGGAAACGGTTTATGGCCTTGCTGATGGCCTTTCCCTCCGCCATCCGGCCGCGCTGTTCGTCGGGGATGCACAGCTCCATCTCCTGGGTCAGCGTGACGACTTCCGCCTTCCGTCTGGCCGCGTTCCTCCAATCCAGCCGGCCAAAGGCGAAATTCCGGCAGATTTTCGCAAGATACGCGAAGAAATGGGAAGGATGCTGGGGAGGAATCGTTTCCCAGGCCTTCATGTAGGTATCGCTGACGCTTTCTTCCGCGTCCTCGTGGCTTTGGACAATCTTATCTGCCAGGGTATGCAGCTTTCTGCCATAAGCCCGGTCGGTTTCCACAATGGCATCTTCTTTTCTCGCCCAGTACAGCTCTATGATTTTTTCATCTTCCATTTTGGGACCACCTCCTGTCTGTATTGGTTCCTCACCCTTATAGAGGGATTTTTTTCGAAAAGGTTACATCTATCATAGCAGTTTTTTCAAAAAAGAAAACAGAAAGCGCCGTGGAAATTTCCACGGCGCTTTGTCATATGGAAGCTTGCGGCGAACATCAGCAGAAATATTCGCTGACGTCGGCTTTATCGTTGTACTGCTTACGGACACGAACCAGGATAGAACCGTCGCCCTGTTCCTCCTCGCTGACGATCTGGTAACGGGTGCGGGTACGGTCCAGGCTGAGCTTGTAGCGCTTGACCTCCTCCCGGTTCTGGGACAGGATGGCGTCCCGGCTCAGTCCGCAGTCCTCCTTCTGCTGGAAAACCAGGGTCTGCAGGATGCAGGCCGCTTTGACACGCTTCATATTGACACCTCCCCCTGGCAAAGCCTGCGGCAGCGGCCCCGCCGGAATTCGAGAGATGATGCGCGTCATTGGCATGCCCCGAATGCCGGTGGAGCATGCCGCGATGCACTCTCTGTAAGTATTATAGCAATTTCAAAAGAAAATTTCAAGTTCACAGATTTTACAAATTTTTCTTGGGATTTCCGGCCTGGAAAATGCGAAAAACTTCACAAACAGCGCTTAATGCTCCTTGCCGTCCATTTCCTCCGCGAGCCTGCGCAGCAGCAGTGCCCTGGCAAAATACATGGTCTCGTACCGGATATACATTTTGGCGTTCTCGTCCCACAAAAACCGCAGATTTGCCGGGAAATCCTCGTCCCCCAGCCAAAGCTGCAGGGCAATGGGCAGGCCGTCAAACAATTCTATGGCATAGGCGGCATCGCCGTTTGGCAGCGGCGTGCCCCCCAGGGCAAGGCAAGCCCGGCGGAATCCCGCAAGATCATTCTGGAACTTTTCCGCCCAGGGGTCCCGTTCGTGCTCCAGCAGGTTCTGGTGGAACATCAGGCCGAAGGCGGACATGTTTTTCCACCGACCGCTTAAAAAGCGGTCCTCCCGGCTGTCACAGACCAGATCCAGCAGCGTCATGACCTCCTCATAGCTGTTGGCGTCCACCCAGCTTCCGCCCTCCAGCCGCTCCAAATCCCCCGTCGTGCGGCGGATGCGGTAGGGCCTGCGCAGCAGAGCGGTATAGAGGAATTGCTCGTCGGCTTCCAGATGCAGCTTTTCCACAAGCTTCTGTTGGTCGTAGGTCAGGAACCAGTCCTTTGCCTGACGGGCCTGGATGAGATAATTGTCGGTTCGCTTCATAGTGCCGCCCCCTTTGGGAAAACTATACCATATCTCCATTCCAAAGGCAAGAAAACATTCCGGACTTTCGTGTTTACTTTTGATGCTTTCTGTGTTAAACTGAATGCAGTTTGGATGCTTGTGAGATGATTTTCTTGGATTTTGACAGCACATGGGTAGATATCGATTTGGACGCCATTTCGGCGAATTTTGACGCTGTCCGGCGCAAAACGGGCACCGGTGTCATGGCGGTCGTCAAGGCCGACGCCTACGGCCACGGCGCCGTGCAGGTGGCGCGGCTGCTGGAGGAGAAGTGTGCCTTCTTTGGCGTCAGCTCCATGCTGGAAGCATTGGAGCTTCGCCGGGCTGGGATCACAAAGCCCATCCTGGTTTTGGGGTATACCCCCGTAAGCGCCTATCCAACCGCAATCCAGGAGGACATCCGCCCCGCCATTTTCCATTACGCAGATGCGGCCGCCCTGTCTGAAGCCGCCGTGCAGGCGGGAAAACCGGCGCTTTTCCATTTCGCCGTGGATACCGGCATGAGCCGGATCGGCTTTCAGGCCACACGGGAAGCCGCGGATATCTGCGCGAAAATTGCCGCGCTGCCGGGGCTGCAGGCCGAAGGGTTGTTCAGCCACTTCGCCACTGCCGACTGCGCGGATCTGGACCGGGCCAGGCAGCAGGCGGAACGTTTTGACCGCTTTGACGCCATGCTGAGAGAAAATGGCGTACACATCCCCCTCCGGCACCTGAATAACTCCGCCGGGCTTATGAACTTCGACAAGCACTACGAGATGGTCCGCTCCGGCATCGTCACCTACGGCATGTACCCCAGCGCGGAGGTTTCTCCCGAACTTCTGAAGCTCAAGCCCGCCCTGCAGTGGTTCAGCCGGATCACCCATGTAAAGACCCTTCCTCCGGGCCGGGAAATCAGCTATGGCGGCACCTATGTCACCCGGCGGGAAACCGCCGTGGCCACCATCCCCGTGGGCTATGCCGACGGTTACCGCCGCAGCCTTTCCGGAAACTTCCATGTCCTGGTCCGGGGGCGGAAAGCGCCCATCCTGGGCCGGGTCTGCATGGATCAGCTGATGGTGGACGTCTCCGAAATTCCCGGCGTCCAGGTAGGCGACCGCGTCACCCTGATTGGCAGGGACGGCGAAGAAGTGATCACCATGGAGGCAATTTCCGCTGCCGCCGGGAGCTTTCACTATGAATTTGCCTGCGGCATCAGCCGCCGGGTCCCCAGAAACTATTACAGCGGCGGCAAGAGAATGCATTCCGTCCGTTATTTACTGGATACTTGACCAAAGGAGGATTTTCCATGTCCCGCAACCCGAAACGCGGCAATACCGCCGTGACCGTGCTGCTCACCGTGTTGATTCTGCTTATGATCGCCGCCACCGCTCTGGTGATCTGGCTGTGCATCGATCTTGTGAACACCCAGACGGATGCTACTGTCCCCAGCAGCAATGCCGTCACCCTACCCTCTGAGACCATACCCAGTCCGACGCAGACCCAGCCGCCGGAAACCACTCTGCCGGAACCGGAGCCGGAGCATGTGGTCTCCACCGCCACCATCAGCGCCCAGGGCGACCTGCTGATGCACAAGCCTGTATTCGATACCTGCCGGAAAAGCGACGGAAGCTATGATTTTGAATCCATTTTCCGGTATATGAAGGAATATTCAGCTGCCTACGACTATGCGGTCGTCAATCTGGAAACCACCTTTGGCGGCGACGGCTATCCCTACCAGGGGAATCCCACCTTCAACTGTCCCGACCCCTTTGCCGACTCTATTGTGGATGCGGGCTATGATATGCTGCTGACCGCCAACAACCACTGCTCCGATACCACGTCTTCCGGCATCAAGCGCACCCTTGATCTGGTCCGGGAGAAAGGGCTGGCGACTCTTGGCACCCAGCTGAATGACGAAGAGCCAAAGTATTCCGTCGTTGACGTAAACGGCATCAAGATTGGCATGCTTTGCTACACCTATGCCACCGGTGTGACCAGCGACGGGCGTCCCAGCCTCAACGGGCTGTCTCCTGTTTCTGAGGTCGGTTTGGTCAACTATTTCATGGAAAACAATCTGAGCAAATTCTATTCGGAAGTGGAAGAACACCTGGCGAACATGAAAGAGGAGGGCGCGGAAGCCACCATCCTGTATATCCACTGGGGCATTGAATACCAGCTGCAGGAAAATGCTACCCAAAGGACCATTGCCCAGAATCTGTGTGATTTGGGGATCGATGTGATCGTTGGTGGACATCCCCATGTGGTGGAGCCTGTCGCGCTGCTGGAAAGCACCGTTGACCCTGGCCATAAGACAGTCTGCATCTACTCCCTGGGCAATGCCGTGTCCAACCAGCGTACCGGCATCAGCTCCCTGTTCCCCACCGGCTATACCGAGGACGGTGCGCTGTTCAGCGTCACCTTTGAAAAGTATTCCGACGGAAGCGTATATGTTGCCGGTGCCGACGTACTGCCCACCTGGGTCAATATGCACTCCAACAACGGAAGCAAGGAATACAACATTCTGCCCCTGGACATCGAACGGGAATCCGAATGGACACAGATGTTCGATCTGACGGACGCCAATTTCTCCGCCGCGCAGAAATCCTATACCCGCACCATGGGCATTGTGGGCGAGGGGCTGGAGGAATGCCGGACCTATCTGGAGCAGGCCAAGGCCGACCGGGAGGCCTATTACTACGATCTGGCCTACCATCCCGAAAACTACGCCTCTGAAATAACAGAAGCAACCATAGAAACCACCGCCGCTACAGATGCCGCCGCGTAAACAAAAATCAAGAGGAGACGTTCCGTAAAAGGACCGCCTCCTCTTGTTGTCTTATTGAAAATACCGTGCAAAACATCAAAAATATTCAAATGCGGCCTGCAAATTCCCGGCGGGAAGCCCACTGCGGTAAAGGCAGCAGGTCTCCTCATACCTCAGCAACGATTTTTAGTTGGTCTTACCAACAAATATTTATAAAGTCTTTCCCGCTGACGGTGACCGCAACCATTGCGCCTTGTGCTGCCGCTGGTATTTTCGAAGCCACTGCCTGCGCTGCCCGGTGCAACAGGCCTCATCTTACCGTATGCACACGTACAAAAAGTGTCCTCGGCCAGCGTTTATCCCTTCTGTTTGCAGGCGTATTCATAAGCCCGTTTGTAATCCTCCATTTCCCGGTAGCACTGCTCCAGATAAGCCGCCGTTTCCTTCGGGCAGGCGGCTTCCGCGCCGTGAAAACACCGGGCAGCTTCCCGGAAATTCTTCTCTTCCAGAAACGCCCGCCCCCGGAGCATACACCAATCCGGGGAGCCGTGCTCCTCCGCCGCTTCCAGCAGGTGCCCTGCCCGCTCCGCATCGCCTGCGGACAGGGCCGCTTCCGCCCGCAGCAGCAATTCCCCGTCCAGACTGGGAAGCTGCGCACAGATATCCTCCCCCCGGATGCGGCCCAGCAGTAGCAAACGGCGCCGGTTTAATTCCCCGGCGCAGTAGGCCGTTTCCAGCGCCGCCTTGTCCAGCAGTTCTTTCGCATAGGGCTCCCGCCCGCCAGCCATGGCCCGCTCCGCCAGCTCCAAATGGGACAGCACCCACAAAAGCTGCTTTTCCCGGTCAAAAACGGCATCCGGGCCTTGGTAGCCCTCCAGCACCAGCGCCGCGCCAGCATAGTCCCCGGCGTCGTACAGCCGCCGGGCGGACTCCATGATGCCCTGATTGGGGGACCGCACCGCGTCCTCATCCAGAAAATAACCGACACTTTTCCCCAACCGGGCGGCCAGGTATTGCAGGGTCCTCATGGAGGGCTTTGCTGTGCCGTGCTCAATCTGGGACAGCATATTTCGGGTGATCTCCTCCCCGCAAAGCTGCCGCTGGCTTAGCCCCGCCTCGATCCGGGCTTGACGCAGTTTTTCCCCCAGCTCCATGGCTATCCCTCCAAACGGTAATTGTAATTTACCCTATCTTATCATAAAATGCCGCTATTTTCCACTGTTACAAAAAATTCATTTGCTATTTTTGCGGGATTGGTATATAACAATAGTAATTGTTATGATTCATTGGAGAGAAGCTATGGATATCCAAAACACAAAAGAATTGAAGACCTTTGCCGCCCAACGGGTGGAGCAGGCCCAAAACGGAAAACGCATCATCCTGATTTACTCCTGCCTCGTCCTGGGCCTGGGCATTCTGGTGAGCCTGGTCAACTATCTGCTGCAGCTGCAGATTTCCCAGTCCGGCGGCCTTGGCAATATGGGCCTGCGCAGTATCCTTTCCACGGTGCAGACCCTGTTGCCCGTGGCGAGAATCGTGGTGTTTTTGTGCATCGACCTGGGATATGTTGCCGCCATGCTGCGCATTGCCCGGGGGCAATATGTGTCCGCCCAAACCCTGCGGCTGGGCTTTGACCGGTTCTGGCCCCTGCTGCGGCTGATGCTGATTAAGGGACTGATTTTCTTCGGCATCGGCTTTGCCAGCGTGTATGCGGCCACCTTTATTTACATGCTGACGCCCCTGTCCAAACCCGCCATGGATCTTCTGCTTCCCATTGTGAGCCAGTCCGGGAGCATGGATCCTACCCTGCTGCTGGACGACGTCACATATCTGCAGCTGATGTCCGCCATGGCTCCGGTGATGGCGATTTTCGGCCTGATCTACTGTGTCTTTGCCATTCCGGTTGCCTACCAGTACCGGATGTCCGAATATATCCTCATCGACCGGCCCGGCCAGGGTGCCATGGCCGCCCTGCGGGAGAGCCGGAAGATGATGGGGCACAACCGTTTCCGCCTGTTCCGCATAGATTTGAGCCTGTGGTGGTATTATGCCGCCACGCTGGGCGCTACGCTGGTTTGCTACGGTGATCAGCTCCTGCCCATGCTGGGGGTCACCTTTTCCTGGCCGGACGAAGTTGGTTATTTCCTTTTCTATGCCCTTTACCTGGTGCTGCAGTTTGCCATCTATTACTGCCTGCGCAACCGGGTGGAGGTAACCTACGCGCTGGCCTACGACGCCCTGCGGCCCCAGGACAAGCCGAACAGCGGTGTGGTGTTGGGAAATATTTTCAATATGTAAAAAGAGCAGGTAACGTCAAGAGTTATGCGCAAATTTGTTTATGCGGTCTGGTAAAAATCTATCACAGGGGGCGGCTTGACCGCCCCTTGGTTACTTTTCAGCGGTCAGGGCGCAAAGTGTCAAGGGCGGCGTCAGCCGCTCGTCTTGCCCTTGACATTTTGTGACCTGACTGCTACTTACCCGGCTATCATATTCTGCTCTATGGTTTCCAAGTGCTTCATGTTCATGTATTTCTTGCCGCCCCACTGGGTTCCGGCCACGTGCCGCAGCCGGGCACAGACCAGCATCAGCGCAGAATTTCCATTCGGAAAAGCTCCCACAGCTCTCGTTCTGCGGTTCATACGCTCAATCACATTGTTGGTTCGGATCTTCGTCCAATGCTCTGACGGGAAGTCACAGTAGGTCGGGGTTTCCTCAACGCTTCCGCGGACTAATTCTTTGATTTGCCCCTTGATAATTTCCTCGTTGAATAGTGGTATAAATGAATAGCAAATGCAGACACGCAGATGGCTTCGGCTTGACAGGTGTCTGCATTTTCTGTTCAGCATGGAAGAAGTCATGCCAGCCGCGACATACCGTTCACACATCCGCACCTTGAAAATTTCATATTGAACCGGAGGGAAAAAAGTTAACTTGGGCCGCAAGAAGAAGCTCGTGAACAATTCCGGCATTCCACAGCACGCCATTGAATCCTTTGCCCGGTTCCCTCCCTGACATTCTTGCCTACTACGAGAGTGCGGAAGGACAGCGGGAGTTTCGGGAATGGAAAACCAAGCGTGAAGCGGAACAGACGGAAGGAAAGACGGGTGAAAAGCAGTAAGAAAATAAAACAAACAGGATAAGTCAAAGCCGCCAGCGTGGGAGAATGCACCCATACTGGCGGCTGATCTTATTCTTACCCGTTTAGAGGTTTTGGCATCGACATTTTGACTCCAAAAGCCTTGTGCAGCAACGACTTTTTCTGGATTTTCAGCAAGAAAAGTACTTTATATTCCCTCTGCCAAATCAGCCCTTTTGATGTCGACATTGTAACGGTTTAGAATGAAAAAGGCGTCGCGGTATCATCGTTTTTCTGATCTTTTCAAAGGGATAATACGTTTTCCTCTGTTTTCTCAAAGCGAAGTTTCAGAGCGTTACAAGGTTATCCTTTTTCACGCGTGTAGAACACTGATTATAACATTCAAGAGAAATTATATTGCCCTTTCAAAAGTGATTCCCAAAGTAGTTGCGGCACATGGCGTTTCTCCGATATATCCAATACAGCCAATTTCCCAGATATTACCGCCCATAAGAAAGCAATATATAATGTCATCACTCCCTAACGGTCTCCACTCCAGATAACTGCCCATTGCTGTCATAGACCGTTTGGACAGCAATGCCGCCCTTTTCGGCAGAGGTGAAAGAAAATGCGCTGCCGTCCGGGGAAACGTCAGAAAACCTACTGACAAGCTGGCCATTGAGGTAAACATTTCCCTTCCCGCTGGCGTTTCGGGCTTCCACATAAGTAATGCCAAAGTCCTTGTACCTGGCAAAGCGATCCTCAAAGGTTACGCCACCGGTGCTGCCCACAAAACCAGTGGAAGCAGTTTCCTGCGTCATTGCCGGGGTCATAATAAGGCGGCTGTCAAATTCCTCCTGGCTGTACTCCTCAATGCCCACCAGCTTACCACCGGGGTCCATGCTGCCATCGGCATTCTGCGTCGCTTGCCGGATGGTGTGAACATCCACAACGCCGTCCTTGTTTACATGGTCGTAGATAGTCGCCACGCCGTTCTCTAAGGTATAACCGTCAAAAAAGTACCGCACCAGTTTTCCGTTGAAATAGAAGGCACCATTTGCTTCATCATAAGTCAGGCCGTGAGTTTTATAAGCCGTCAGGAGTTCAGCGGTAAGGGTTTGGCTGCCGGGCACCACAGTATCATCCGTAATGCTGTCCATCATTGCCACCGAGCCAAGAACCGCTGTTGTATCGGTTGTCGCGTCGGTCGTGGTCACCTGCAAGGAGGGGTCATAGCCGAACTGTATCATTGTATCGCCGTCAGCCGTGAGTTTAGAAATTTTCTGTCCATCTTGGATGTCCTTTAGAGTCTGCTCATACTTGGCAATCGTTTCGTCCACCATTTCCTGCGTCCAAGTGAACCATCCAGTGGAAGGTGTCCAACCCTGGGAGCCGATGATGGCCTGGAGGTCTATTTTTTCTTGTTCCAGCCAAGCAGCATACTCCTCCGCTGTCCACCACTCCACATCGTCCCAGCCAGACGCGGCATTGAACTCCTCGTCAGTTATGGGCGTCCAGGTTTTGCCCCCATCCATGCTGTAATAGGTTTTCCCATTTACAGGGTCAGTGTAAGAAGTTACTGTATAGCCGTCCATAGCAGTCTGAACGATATTAGCGGTAACATTCTTGCCAGTGTAGCGTGTCTCCGCAGCCTGTGCAGAGGTGGCAAAAGTCGTAGTAACACCAGCAATCAGGCCAATCGCCACAATAAGGGCAACCAGCGAGGTCTTTTTTGTCTTCATAATCGCAACAATCCTTTCTTCAATAGCGTTTTTGCTAAAGTTATTGCACAGCGGTGAAAGGCCGCTTCTTGTTTCCTCCATGCGGATAAGTGTCATAGCGTAGGCCGATTTTGTACGTTCTCCAAACCTACGGATAACAGCCTCATCACAGGATAATTCGATGTCCCGGTTGGCGAGGATATACATGATCCACACCATCGGATTGAACCAGTGTACACAGAGGGCAGAGGTCAGCACCAGCTTCGTCACGGCGTCAAAACGGCGGATATGCTCATACTCATGCCCCAGCACATAGTCAAGGGTTTCTTTATCGGTCCAGTCGGCAGTTTTCGGCATGAGGATCACCGGGCGAAAAACCCCATAAGTTAGGGGAGCGGATATTCTGTCGGACTGTCTAATTGCGACCGGGCGACGAGGCTGGTGACTTTGGAGCCACCCTTTTACATAATCGTTGCCAACAGGCAACGAGGCTCGAAACTCTCTGCGGCATTTGAAATATGCCACCGCAAAGAATATCCCGAAGCCCAGCACCCCGGTCAGCCAAACCGCCGTCCAGGGATCAAAGGCAATGACACCGGGGTCGGATGCGAAAACGGCCCTTCCAGGTGTAGCGCTTTTGGGTGGGAGAACAGGCAGAGCAGAGATAACCGGGATCACTTGCGTTTCGTCCGCTGTGTGGGTTAAGCGCCCCACCAGAGAGTATACGCTCAAGGCACAGGGTATGGAGTATGGAACCATCAGCCGTACCAGCACTACCTCCCACAACACCCAGAAGGTCTTTTTGGGGAGCTTATGGAGAGCCAATGCACGAATGACTACAACGGTTAAAATCATGACTGCCCCGGAAAAACTCATTTGCACTAGGCTCATTTGACTACCTCATCCAAATCGCCCACAATTTGCTTCAACTTGGCAATCTGTTCAGCAGTCAGCTTTTTCCGGCCCAGCAAAGCGGCAAAGAGCTTGTCAGCCGAACCATCGTAGAGTTTGCCAATGAGTTCATCCGTTTCCGCCTCCTGTACCGCCTCCTTTGGAATGAGGGCACGGCACAGGAAATTTGGTTCTCTGCGTTCTATGGCTCCCTTAGCAATACATTTCTTAATGACAGTATAGGTCGTGTTCATGTTCCAACCAATCTCGGATTTTAGAATATCAGATATTTCTTTTGCGGTTTTGTCGCCTTCTTTCCACAAAACTCCCATAACCTTCAGTTCCGAGTCAAAGAGTTTCATTGCCATACGATCAAATCCTTTCTTTTAAACTATTGCAATAGTCTACATCAGCTATACTACCACAATAGTTTCACTTTGTCAACACTACTGCAATAGTGCGGATGTAAATATTGAAGCGCTGGAAACCTTGGAGCAGCGGTTCCCCATCCACGCGCTGTGGGACTTTGTAAATGAACAGGCGCAAGGAATTGTGTTCATCGGCGCCGCTGCTCCACTGCTGTGGATCTGGGTGTGGAAAGAGGAACCTGATTGGGAACTATATTTTTAATATGGGAATACGCCCTACTGCAATTCCTATAAAATAATCATTTTCGAGGTAATAGTATACATTCACGGTAAGCCATTTTTGTAATCGGTAGCCTACGTAGTGAGGGACATTTTCCTGAAGCGTTGGAAGCAAACCCCCAATGAACCTTCTCAAGTAAGTATCCAGAAACGGAAAAATACATCCGTTGGTGTGCCTTGTATAGGCAGAGAATGGGCAAGCAACACCTGAAGGAGCACGGTGACCCACCTGTGCAGAGAGTCTGTATGAAAGCGGCAAATATAAGGTGGTAAGCGGATCCGACCGTCCGGGAAACAGATCATGGCCGGTCTGTCTTGCGATGACAGCATCAACGTTGGTACTCCTGTCCAGCCGCAGCTCCACGCAATGGGGGCAGTTCGGAGAGATCCTCGGAGGGGGTGAAAGTCCCGTGACGCGCGGCCAGGCGCGGTTTTCGTCTCTGCTCTTGCCTAGGGAAGTCGTGTCAAATACAAGCAGTAATTAATTATCAAATTTCAAAAGGGAGCCGTCCTGCTGTTATTGCGCGTTAGCGCAGATAGCAGGACGGCTTTTTGCATTTAGGAGGAAACGATTGTGAATCCCCCATGATGGGGACAAGCCTTGGAACAAGAATATTCCTAGCGGACGGAGGGTATACAGGTATTCCCCCCTACCCGCAGCTGATCCCCTTCACCCTGTTTCAGAGTGTCACCGAAAAGCGGTGCAAACGGTCAGCCACCATCCGGCAGACCCAGGCGCAGAAGCTTCTACGGCAGAAATGTAATTGCAAAGTC
This sequence comes from Eubacteriales bacterium, assembly GCA_030533415.1. GTDB lineage: Bacteria > Bacillota > Clostridia > Oscillospirales > Oscillospiraceae > Faecousia. The sequence goes on from JAUNJE010000004.1 coordinate 48,892, forward strand.
TCAACGGAGATTGAATCGGAGGTCTTGGCTATGCTGAATAAGCTTGGAAATCATTCCATTACGGATGTGCTATCTCTTATATTTTTCTATCATCATTCAATCTCTAGGCACCATGAGCTACTACAACATTTTCTGTAGAGCTCTGTACAAATTTTTGCTCAATCATTTTGATTCTTTTCCGTATAAAAAGAATATAGACAATTCCAAATAGCGCAGGTAAGGACATAATGCGCCACATGTGCTGATAACCTAAATATTTGACTACAATACCAGCAATCATTGGACCGACTAAGTTACCAAGATCTTGTGCAATATAACTAGTACTACTGGCAGCACCACGTTTGTCGCTGGAAACACATTTCATACACAGCGCCTGCATGGCCGGTTGACATGCACCAAGGCCGAAAGCTGAAATAATGGCAGCAAGCAGGAACATCCAAATACTTGTTGCTATACTGATAATCCAATAAGCGGCTAGACAGCAACATAACGCAGGAATCACAACTTTCACCACGCCCAATTTATCTGTCAATTTTCCAACTAAGGGCCTTGAAAGCAGGAGTACAACTGCATTCAGTGTAAAATAGTAGCCGATCTGGTTCGAGGACACCCCCTGCATACCGGAATAAATTGCAAGATAAGTGTTAACAACACAACTCACTGTATTGAAGGTCATCAATAATACCGCAAACACCAGTGTCTCCGGCGCAATAATATTTCGCCAAGAAATATGAAATTTTTTTCTTCGCACAAAAGGTGCTGCAGGTTTATAAAGAAGTACCAAAAACGCAGATAGAAACATGCACACAGAGCTGACACCAAAGGTATTCTTATAGCCAATCACGCCAATTAGCTTCAGACCAACGGTCGGGCCAATTGCACTAGCAATTGTCTCAAAAAGTGCAAAAACACCCACGCCCGCACCAAATTTTTCTCTGGGCAAAGTATCCGCGGCCATTGTCAGTAGGCAAGTGGCCGTAAATGCCTGTGCCGCTCCCTGTAGAAAGCGAAATACCACAATTGTTGAAACATTGTTTGCAATTGCGTAACCGCCAAATGCAACAGCCAATACCATCATGGCAGCAAAAATTATTTTTTTCTTATCAAAGGAATCCAGCGCGGGGCCGGAAAACACTTTAAAGAGCAACGCGGCCAATGCAAATACGCTGGAAACTAGTCCAACGACAGCTGCAGATGCACCAAAGGAATCCACATACTTGGATAAAATTGAGTTTGACATCTGCTTGCTTAGATTCATAAGCGTGGTAATAACACAGACACTAATGAAGGAATAGTTCCATATACTTTCAGGCTTGCTGTTTATTCTTTTCGATCGTTTCATCAGCAAGCTCCTATTATAGATGGTTGAGTTCTTTTGCTCTGCAGCATGCCACGAAATGTCCCGGAATGACCTCTTGAAGCTCAAATGGCTGACTGCATGCCTCGCAGGCGTAATCACATCGAGGCGCGAATCGACAGCCTGGCCTGGGGTTGATGGGAGAAACCAGCTCACCCTTGATCTGTATTTGCTGTTTCTGATTGTAGATGTCTATAGAGGGAATCGCGGATAAAAGTGCTTTGGTATAGGGATGGAGCGGTCTTTCAAAAAGTTCGTCTGTGGGGCTGGTCTCGACCAACTGACCAAGATACATTACACAAATGTTATCGGAAATATGGCGGACAACCGACATATTATGCGTAATGAATAGATATGTCAGGCCATAAGTATCCTGCAAATCCATTAAAAGATTCAGAATCTGTGCTTGTATCGACACATCCAGTGCGGAAACCGGTTCATCGCAAACAATAAATTTAGGATCCATGGCAAGAGCGCGCCCGATTCCTACGCGCTGCCGGCGGCCACCATCCAATTCATGGGGATACGCGCGTATAAACCGCTTATCCAATCCCACCATATGCTCTACCAGCGCACGGACATGGCGGAGCAGCAGCGGGTCCTGGCGGCCAAAGATCCCAACCATGTTTATATCGCGGTGGACGGTCCCCGGAATGCGGCCGGTGATCCCCATACCCTGCCCGGCTCCGGTATCAACGGCTGGACCGTGACCCTGATTTCCAAAAACTGTGCCGATCCGGAGGGAGCCATCCGGCTGATGTCCTTCCTGATGAGCGAAGAGGGGCAGAAGCTCATCATGCTGGGGATCGAGGGCGAGCACTACACCATGGAAAACGGCCGCGCCGTGCTGACCCCCGAAACCCGAAAGCTGATGACGGAGGATTATCCGGCCTATGTCCGCCAGATCGGCGCCAACGACAGCTACTGGATGCTGCAGGACAACCTGATGCAGGCCCAGTGGAAGCCCCTGGATGAGCCGGAGCTGCTGCAAATGGAGCAGTGGACCTACCCTTACGTCTGCTACACCGCCCAGTATGACACCAATTTTGTTTTGGAGAGTCCGGCGGACATTGCGGAAAAGAAAATCAGCGCCATTCATGGGCAGATGCTGCCCCAGCTTCTGCTGGCCCCTACGGAAGAGGCCTTCGAGACGCTTTGGGCGGAATATGTGAAAGCCCGGGAGGAAAGCGGGCTGGCGGTCATGCTGCAGGAGCAGACCCGGCAGATGACCGCGGCGAAGGAAAAGCTGGGACTGGAGTGAACCGCCTATGAGAAAATGGTTTCGCGGCGCAAAGCTGTCCCAGCAGCTTTCCGTCATTGCCTGCCTGTGCGTCCTGGTCCCCACGCTTTTGCTGGCCTATGGCATGTTCACCTCCCTGCAAAGTACAGCCATCAGCACCCGGCAGCAGGAGGCCCGGTTCCGGTGCAGCCAAATGGCCGGCCAGGCGGAGCAGATGGCCGAGGTGTGCAATATGTCCACCCAGGTATTTTTGAACACGCCGGACCTGGTATCCCATCTGACCCAGCTGAAAAACGGGCAGCAGATGGATTCTCTGGCCCTGGTGGAATTTTACCGGGAGGACATCGCCAGCCTGGAAAAGATCGTACTCAGCAACCCCAACCTGTACCAGATCCGCGTCTACTCCCTATCGGAGCAAATTAACGAAATGATGCCGATCCTTTACAGCGCCCAGCGCATGGCCCGTATGCCCTGGGCCGGGGAAGCCCAGCTTTCCGGCAGCTGGTATCTGGATTTTGATGACCAGCTGTTTGACGACTACCCCGTAACCCACCACATCATGAGTCTCGTAACCGATATCACCACTGCGGAGGACGGGCGCGTGGGCGTGGTGGAGGTATCCGCCCGGATGGACGAGGTGCTGCCCGGGCTGTTTTCCGGCAGCGGGGAGGCCTTCTCCGTTCTGCTGGACGCCCAGGGCAATGTCCTTGCGGGAACCAGCCCGGTGGACGAAGCCCTGTTTCAGGAAATGGACTTCTCCGAGGAAGAAGGCATATGCCGCCTGAACGGAAGCCGTGTCCTGGTAAATCAGACGTGGCTGAAGGATTTTGGCTGCCGGTATGTACAGGTCACCAGTCTTGCGGACCTGGACAGGCTGGCCGTTTCCCAGGCCGTCCTGCTGGCCGCCGCGCTGGTGGTGGTTTTCGTGGTGCTGGCATTTGCCGCGTCTTTTATGACCCGGCGGCTGCTCCGGGGCCTTTACGGGACCTTCGACGGGATCCGGGCTTTTGCCAACGGAGATTTCGACGCCACCGTGGCCGTAACCGGCGAGGGGGAAGTCGCGGATTTTTCCCGGGAGGCCAACGGCCTGCTGGACAAGATCCGCCAGCTGATGCACGACAATCTGGAGCGGCAGATGCAGGCCCGGAATTCGGAGATTCGGGCCTTGCAGAACCAGATCAACGCCCATTTTATTTACAATGTTTTGGAGGCCATCAAAATGATGGCGGAGATCGACGAGCGGTATGACATTGCCGACGCCGTGACCAATTTGGGAAAGCTCCTTCGCTACAGTATGAAATGGGAAAGCGGCAATGTCCGCCTGTCCCGGGAGCTTAGCTATATTGAAAACTATATTGCCCTGATGAACCTGCGCTTTGACTACGTCATCCGCCTGGATATGGACATCCCCGGGGAGCTGATGGACCAGCGCCTGCCCAAGGTCAGCCTTCAGCCCATCGTGGAAAACGCCGTGGTCCACGGCGCGGCCGTTCTGGCGGCGGACACCACCATTTCGGTGCGGGGAAAAATCGACCGGGAGCGGGGACGTTACACCATCTGTATCACCGATGAAGGCAAGGGAATGGACGCGCAGGTTTTGGAGCAGCTTCGCCGCCAGATCAGCGGGGAAGCCCCTGCGGCCTCCTCTTCCGGCAACGGCATCGGCCTGCATAACGTTCAGGAGCGGATCTCCCGTTCCTTTGGGCCGGACTTTGGCCTGCAGGTAAGCTCCCAGCCGGGGCAGGGCACCACCGTTACAGTAACACTTCCCTTTTACGAGCAGAAGGAGGCGGAGGCAATATGAATACAGTTTTGATTGCGGAGGATGAGAAATTCATCCGTTTGGGCCTAAAAACCATGACCCAGCGCTCCGGTATTCCTGTCGGGCAGATTCTGGAGGCCAGAGACGGAGAAGAGGCCCTGGCCCTATTGCAAAGCCACCCGGTGGATTTGCTGATCACCGATATCCGGATGCCCAAAATGGACGGAATCGCTCTGGTGGAGCAGCTGCATACCCTCCCCCATCCGCCCATGGTGCTGGCTGTCAGCGGCTATGAGGATTTTAACTATGCCGTCGCCATGCTTCGGTGCGGCGTGTCGGATTACCTGTTAAAGCCTGTGGAGCGGCAGAAATTCTGCGAAGCCCTGGAAAAGCTGGAAGCACGGTATCAGGAGCAGCAGAAGACCGCCACCCACAGCCGCCAGCAGTTTCTGCGCGCCCTGCGGCTGCTGATGCTGGAACGCTCCGCAGACAGCCGGGAAACCAATGAGCTGATAAGCAGGTACGAAAGCGCCTTTTTCCAGGATGCTTATGTGGGCTTCTGCGGCGGCGATTACACCGGGGAGCTGCCCACGGATGTGATCTGCCTGCGGACAGAAAACCATTGTATGCTGTATCTTACGGAAGAAAGCAGCCGGGAGAAGGTTAAAGCCTTGCTTAGCCCGGTGTCCGGGCTAAGCAAGCCCCATATGGGGCTTGCCCAGCTGCGGCAGTGCTACCTGGAAGCACTGCGCTGCTGGCAGCGCTCCTATTTTACCGGAAAGCCCTACCAGGGGGAGACCACCGCGAAAACCGACGTCCCGTCGGTAACGGCGGAGCAGCTGCTGGGCCTTGTCAGCCTGTCCCGGGATAAGGAGATCATACGGCTGCTGGGAGTGCAGGCCCGGCTGGCCGGCCAGGGCGACCTGGCGCCGGAAGCATTTGAGAAGCTTTGCACGGAGTTTATCCGGGGCCTTTGCGGCACCTACAAGAATCTGCTGGATCCTGCGGACGACCCGGTCCGCTTCGCCCAGGTGTGGGATTTTGGGTGCGCCCAGCAGTATCTGGAAGCCCTGGCCGGATGGCTGAGCGGCTTCTGCGGAAGGATCACCCAGGAATTTGCGGACTATGAAAACAAGCAGAAGATCCGCCAGGCCGTGCAGTATATCCAGGAAAATTTCCGCAGTCCCCTGAATATGGCCGTGGTCAGCAACCATGTGTCCATGAACTACTCCCTGTTCAGCCTTCTGTTCAAGCAGTATACCGGCACGAATTTCGTCAACTACCTGCAGTCATTGCGGGTGGAAGAGACCAAGCGTCTGCTGGCCACCACGGATTGGCGGGTGGGGGAAATCGGCCGCCGGGCGGGCTTCACCGATGAAAAGCATTTTCTGAAGGTGTTCAAAAACGCCACCGGCCTGTCCCCCAGCGAATACCGGAAAACCCTGGTGCTGCGGGACGCAATGCAAACGGATTCGTAATCGCTCCCGCCGATCGTTCGGGCTGCCGCACAAGCGGCAGCCCTCTTTTTGGGCGGACATGAAAAAATCACACCGAAATAAGAATTTGCCCGTTTTTTTAGGCGGCGGAATTCGCTACAATATGGGTATCAGCAAAGAAAGGCGGCGGCGTTATGGAGCTGTTAAAACTGTTAAATGAACAGGGTGATTTCATGCTGCGCAACGCGCAGAGGTATCCGGGGGTCTATTTTCCGCTGGTCAATGAGGGCGGTATGATTTCCAGTGTGACCCCGGCCCTGGCAGGCGACTGCAAAACGGGGCAGAACACCTATCTGCTGGCCCCAGCCAGCAGCGAGACCCTTCACGAGAGCCGGGCGGCCCGGAATTTCTGGGTACGGATCCAGGGATACGAGCCTTGGTCTGTGGTCGGGCAGAGCGCCCCCCAGCAGGCGGCCCGCTTCGATCCGCAGGGCGAAGAAAGCGTTCTGACCGGCGGCTTGCTGTGGCAGCAGGTTTCCAGGACCCACAAAGCCAGCGGCCTGCTGGCACAGGCCCTGAGCTTTGTCCCGGCGGGACGGGACCGGGTGGAAATTCTGCAGGTGCGGCTGGCCAATACCGGCCCAAAGCCCCTGGAGGTGACGCCCATTGCGGCCATTCCCATGTACGGCCGCTCCGCCGACAACATCCGGGACCACCGCCATGTCACCAGTCTGCTGCACCGGGTGCAGCTGTGCCGGCACGGCCTCGACCTGCGGCCCACCCTTACCTTCGATGAGCGGGGACATAAGCCGGGAACCGTGACCTACCGGGTCTGGGGCGGTGACGAAATCGGCGGACCTCCCCAGGGATTCCTGCCGCTGGTGCGGGACTTCGTGGGCCAGGGAAGCTATGATTGGCCCGAGGCGGTGTGCTGCCCGGAAACCGCGCCCCTGATGAAAGCGGGGGATACCGCCCAGGGTGGCGAAGTGGTGGCGGCCCTGTATTTTGCCCCCGTGGTGTTGGCGCCGGGGGCCTCCCGGCGCTATCAGATCGTTCTGGCTGTGGATGACGATCCTACCCCCTACCTGACGCCGGAGGCGGTGGCAGCGGCTCTGGACCGGACAAAGGCCTTCTGGCAGTCCGCCGCATCCATGTCCTTCCACACCCAAAACGGCGATTTTGACGCCTGGGCCAAATGGGTGGGTATCCAGCCCACCCTGCGCCGCATCTGCGGCTGCAGCTTCCTGCCCCACCATGACTACGGCCGGGGCGGCCGGGGCTGGCGGGACCTGTGGCAGGACAGCCTTGCCCTGCTGCTGACAAACCCGAAGCAGACGCGCCGGGACCTGCTCAGCTATTTTGCCGGCGTGCGCACGGACGGCACCAACGCCACCATCATCGGCTCCAAACCCGGCGAATTTAAGGCGGACCGGAACAACATCCCCCGGGTCTGGATGGACCACGGCTTTTGGCCCCTGCTGACCGTGGAGCTATACCTAAATGAAACCGGGGACGACAGCTTCCTTCTGGAACGGCAGCCCTATTTCCGGGACACTCTGGCCCACCGGGGCGAGGGGGCACCGCTTCGGCAGCCGGGTGCGCCAATGTCCGGCACGGTGCTGGAACACCTGCTGATTCAGGCGGTCACCGCGTTTTTTGATGTGGGTCCCCATGGCCATATGCGCCTGCGGGGCGCGGACTGGAACGACGGGCTGGACATGGCCCGGGAACGGGGGGAAAGCGTTGCGTTTACCGCCGCTTACGCAGGCAATTTTGACACCCTGGCGGCCCGGGTGGAGCGCTTGGCCGCCCAGGGCATCAAAACGGCCTCCCTGCCCACTCCCCTGGCCGGCCTGCTGAACGAATCTTGGGGCGGTTATCCGGGTATGTACCGGGCGCTGCTTTCCTACTGCGGGGAAATGGAGCAGGATTGCCCCCGGACTGACGTCTCCATGGATGCCCTGGCAAACCGCCTGCGGGCCATGAGGCGCTATCTGCGGCAGCATATCCGCAGCACCGAATGGGTGGGAGACGGTGCCGACCTGCACTGGTTCAACAGCTATTACGACAATTCCGGCAGGCCTGTGGAAGGCCTCTTTGGGGACACGGTGCGGATGATGCTCACCGGCCAGGTATTCACTCTGCTGTCCGGCACGGCGGATGACGCCCAGGCCCGGCAGATCATCCGGGCCGCGGACTGGTACCTGTGTGATCCCAGCCGGGGCGGCTACTGCCTGAATACGGATTTCCGGGAAGTCAAGCTGGATATGGGCCGCATGTTCGGCTTCAGCTATGGCAGCAAGGAAAACGGCGCCGTATTCTGCCATATGGCCGTGATGTACGCCTATGCCCTGTATTCCAGGGGCTTTGGGGCAGAGGGCTGGCGGGTACTGGAGCAGCTTTACAGCCAGTGCGCGGACTTTGCCCGGAGCAAAATTCTCCCCGGCATTCCGGAATACTTCGACGAACGGGGCCAGGGGATGTATCCCTATCTGACGGGGGCCGGCAGCTGGCTGCTGCTGACACTTCAAACCCAGGTATTCGGCGTCCGGGGCCATAACGGGGACCTGATGCTGGAGCCGAAGCTGCTGTCCGGCCATTTCGATACCGGCGGTACGGCACAGATCCGGTGCTATAGTGCCGGACACGATCTGACTGTCCGCTACCACAATCCCATGGGGCTGGATTACGGCAGCTACCGGATCAGAACCGTCACCTGGCAGGGAGGAAGTCTCTCCGGGGACGGGAAACGGATCGTAATCCCCCGGAACGCACTGCCCGCAGACGGCCCGGTGACATTGGATATCACTTTGATTTCCTGCAAATAAGGAGGCATTTTCATGTTTGACGATAAGCATCGGTTTGTTATTTCCGATTATCAGAGCAGGCCGCCTTTCTCCAGCTTCCTGCCCGGCATCGCGGGGCCTATGGGCGTCCCGGTCTGGTGCTACTATAACAACCGCGGACAGGCGGTATGCAGCTTCGGCGCTCAGGACAAGGATCACGCCATTATGGAGTTTGATTCGGCCCATGATTCTTACCAAAGGGTCAGATACCGGGGCTTCCGCACCTTCTGCAAGGAAAACGGCACCTATGCGGAGCTGTTTACCGGGAAGTGCGATATGCACATCGGCATGGGGGAAGTGGAGATTCAAACCAGAAGCGGCAGCCTGGATGCCTCGGTTTTGTACTTCGGGATTCCGGGAGAACGGACGGCCGCCCTGGCCCGGGTGCTGACAGTAAAAAATACCGGCATAAGCCCTGTCAGCCTGGAGCTGCTGGACGGTATGCCGGCGCTGGTGCCCTACGGCGTCAGCCAGGAAAACCTGAAAAACATGTCCAATCTGGCAAAGGCCTGGATGCAGGTGGAGGACGCCGGATCGGGACGCGCCTACTTCCGGGTCCGGGCGTCCATGGCGGACACGGCTTGTGTCACCAGGGTAGAGGGCGGCAACTTCTGCCTTGCCTGGGACGAGGAGGAGAATCCCCTGAATCCGATCATGCAGCCCTCCCTGATTTTCGGCGAGGATACCGCTTTTTCTGAAGCAGAAAATTTCCGGTGCCAGCCCCTGTCCGCACTTTGCGGCGCAAAGCAGGTGACCCAGAATCTGTTCCCCTGCTGCTTCCTGCCCCACAGCAGAAACCTGCAGCCCGGGGAGGCCTTAACCATTTACAGCATTTACGGTCAGGCCGAGGACAAGGGCCGGGTAGCCGCCCTGGCCAATCGGGTGGAGCCGCTGCGCTGGTTTGCGCAGAAGCGCCGGGAGGCAGAGGAGCTGGTGGAGTCCCTCTGCGGCGCTGTTTCGGCCAAAACCGCCGACCCTGTCTTTGATGCCTATGCCAAGCAGACCTATCTGGACAATCTGCTCCGGGGGGGCGTTCCCACATTTTTCCGCCACAACGGGAAAACGGTGCCCTACTACCTCTACTCCCGGAAGCACGGCGACCCGGAGCGGGAATACAACTATTTCTCCCTGGGCCGGGAGTATTACGCCCAGGGCAACGGCAACTTCCGGGATGTGAACCAAAACCGGCGGTGCGACGTTCTGTTCGCCCCGGAGGTAGGGGCGGAGAATATCCACACCTTCTTTGACCTGATCCAGTCCGACGGCTATAACCCTTTGGTGGTGACCCCCAGCACATACACACTGCCCAAGGACGCCCTGCCGGAATTTCTGGCAGAAGCGCCCCAGGGTGCGCAATTGCTTTCCGGTTCTTTTACCCCGGGACAGGTAGCCATGGCGGCGGAGGACTGGGGCTGGTCCGCGCAGGACGCCCAGGCGTTTACCGCAGAGGTGGTCTGCGCCGCCTACAGCGAACCGAACGCGGATTTTACCGAGGGCTACTGGTGCGACCACTGGACATACAATCTGGACCTGATTGAAAGCTATTTGGCCGTCTATCCCGAAAACCGGGAGCAGCTTTTGTTTGACGACTGCCGTTACCGCTACTATGAGACCCGGGTGCTGGTAAATCCCAGAGTCAAACGCTACCATCAGACGGAAAACGGCCTGCGGCAATACCACGCACTGGACGAAGGCGCCAAAACCGCAGCCCGGAAGTGGATGCACACCGCTGGCGGCGTCCAGGCCAGAAGCACCCTGATGGAGAAGCTGATCCTGCTTTGTACCCTCAAAACCGCCACGCTGGATCCCGCCGGAATGGGCGTGGAAATGGAGGGCGGCAAGCCCGGCTGGTACGATGCCCTCAACGGCCTGCCCGGCCTTTTGGGCTCCTCCATGGCGGAAAGCTGCGAACTGGCCCGGCTGCTTTCCTTCACTGCGGAGGCCCTGGAACACCGGGATGGGGATTTGACGCTGTATGCGGAGGTTTCCCGGCTGCTTGCGGATGTGGATGAAATCCTCGCAGCCGAAACGGATGCCTATTCCCGCTGGGACAAGCTGAACGGCCTGAAAGAGCGGTACCGGCTTCGCACCATGAATGGCTTCCGGGGAGAACGGAAAACGCTGTCCTGTGCCGCCGCGGCATCCGCCCTGCGGAGAATGGAAAACGCTGTCCTTGCGGGCATTCAAAAGGCAAGGCTGGAAAATGGCGGCCTGATCCCCACCTATTTCACCTTCACTGCCACCCAGGTGACCAATACCCCGGAGGGGCCCATGCCCACCGCGTTCCGGGCGGAGGCGCTGCCCCTGTTCCTGGAGGGCCCGGTGCGGTACCTGAAGCTGAATCTGAGCCGGGAGGAAAAACAGGCGCTGGCCAGACAGGTCCGCGAAAGCGGCCTCTACGATGCCCGGCTGCATATGTATAAGGTCAATGACAGCCTGGAAACGGTCAGCTTCGAAGCGGGCCGGGCCAAGGCCTTCACCCCCGGCTGGCTGGAAAATGAATCCATATGGCTGCACATGGAATATAAATACCTGCTGGAGCTGTTGAAAAGTGGCCTGTATCCGGAATTCGCCCAGGCCTTCCGGGACGCGGCCGTGCCTTTCCTGGACCCGGAGCGTTACGGAAGAAGCCCCCTGGAAAACGTTTCCTTCATTGCCTCCTCCGTCAATCCCGATCCGGCCACCCATGGCAGGGGATACGTTGCCCGGCTTTCCGGTTCTACTGCGGAATTTCTGCATATGTGGCAGCTGATGTTCTTTGGCGGGAAGCCCTTTACCGTGAAAGATGGGGAACTGTGCCTGAAATTCCAGCCCTTTATCCCGGATTATTTGATGCCGGCGGACGGTATTTTGGAGACGACCTTCCTGGGAAATATCCGGGTACAATATCAGGCGGGGGGATGCCGCGAACTGGTTCCCGGCGTGACCCATCCGGTCCGCTGCACCCTGACCTGTAACGATGGCAGCACCGTGACCGTTCTGGGCGGCTCCGTGCGGGGAGAATACGCCCTGGCGGTCCGAAACGGGCAAATTACCAGGATTCATGTCGTCATGGAATGAGGAGTCATTTATGAAAGCAACAGTAACCACAACAAACCTGCGCAGGGATATCCGCTGGGCCGCTTCCGAAATCAGCAGCGGTACTGCCGATTGCATGCACCAGGTCAGCATTTATCCCACGGTACGGCGGCAGCGCTTCCAGGGCTTTGGCGGCGCGTTTACCGAGGCGGCGGCCTATTGCTATCAGCAGCTGCCCGAAAGCAAGCGCCGGTCCTTTATGGACGCCTACTTCGGCCCGGAGGGACTGCGCTACAGCGTGGGAAGGGTCCATCTGAACAGCTGCGATTTTTCGCTGGGCAACTATGCCTGCCTGGAAGGACCTGAGGACCGGTCTTTCCACACGGAACGGGACGAAAAGTACCTGATCCCCATGATCCGGGACGCGCAAAAAGCGGCGGGACATCCCATAGGCCTGCTGGCCAGTCCCTGGAGCCCTCCCGCCTTTATGAAAACCAATCATGACATGAACCACGGCGGCAAGCTGAAGGAAGACTGCTGGGAACTGTGGGCGGCCTGCTTGGCAAAATATGTTGCCTTTTACCGCTCACAGGGCTGTACGGTAAACATGGTCTGCGTACAAAATGAGCCGGCAGCCGTTCAGACTTGGGATTCCTGTATCTATTCCGGCAAGGAGGAAGGCGAATTTTCCCTTCTTCTGCGCCGGGCCTTGGATACCGTAGGCTGCGCGGATGTGCAGGTCATGGCCTGGGACCACAACAAGGACCTTTTCGTATACCGCGCTGAGGACACCCTGTCCGTGCCGGGCGCAGGTCAGGCCCTGGCGGGATTCGCCCTCCACTGGTATACCGGGGACCATTTTGACGCGGTCCGCTTCGTGAAGGAACGTTGGCCGGACAAGACGGTCTGGTTTACGGAGGGCTGTGTGGAATACAGCCGTTTCGACGGTATGACACCGCAGCAAAAAGCGGAGATGTATGCCCACGACATTCTCGGCAACCTGAACGCGGGGATTTCCGGCAGCCTCGACTGGAACCTGCTGCTGGACGCCAGGGGCGGCCCCAACCATGTGGGCAATTTCTGCGAGGCGCCGGTGATGCTGAACGCGGACGGCTCCGGTTTTGACATCATGAGCGAATACTACTACATCGGCCATTTCAGCCGCCATATCCGGCCCGGCGCGGTGTGCCTGGGGTCCTCCGTCTATTCCTCCGCCGTGGAAGCGACGGCTTTTGAAAATCCGGACGGAAGCAGGGTCGCCGTGCTGCTGAACCGAACCGGGGAAGCCCTTCCTGTCAGCGTAACGGAAAACGGGAAGGACGGCTTCCAGTTTACCTTGGCTCCCCATACCATCGCGACATTGCAGTGGGACCGTCAGACAGACTAGCCCGGCAACGGCCCACCCGCTCCGGTTCCTTCGGTAAAACGTGCTTCATGCTTGCGTTCTGCCCCGTTTGTGGTATACTTGGGGTATTCTTCAAAATGGGAAAAGCATGGGGGTGATCACATGGAACTGAAATGCACGGCGGCCCGGGAAGGGCGTCTTTCCTCTTTTTTGCTGCGTGAGCTGCAGATGTCCTCCGGACTGATGAACAGGCTCAAATGGAGAAGTGCAATCCGGGTGAACGGCGTTCCCCAGCGGACAAATTATGCTGTGCAGCCCGGCGATGTCATCACCGTGGAGCTGGAGGAGGAAACGCCGGAATATCCGGCACAGGATGGATTTTTGTCCGTGCGCTATGAGGATGCCTGCATTCTGGTGGTGGATAAACCCGCCGGAATGCTGATCCATCCGTCCAGGGCCAAAAACGACGGGACCCTGGCCAACTTTGTAGCGGGCTATTACCGGAAAACCGGGCAGCAAAGCGCCTTCCATCCCGTGACCCGGCTGGACCGGGACACCTTCGGCATTGTTCTGCTGGCCAAAAACGCCTATGCCCACGCGCTGTTGCAAGGGACGGAGGTAAAAAAGACCTACCACGCCCTGACCTTCGGCGGGCCGGTGCGGGAGGCGGGCATCATTGACGCCCCCATTGCCCGGTATCCCCTGCCAAGTCTTTTGCGTTATGTAAACCCAGAGGGAAAGCCCTCGGTGACGGAATACCATGTGTTGGAGCGGCACGGGACAGTATGCAAACTTGCGCTGCGGCCCGTAACCGGCAGAACCCACCAGCTGCGGGTGCACTGCGCCTATATGGGCTTCCCGATCCTGGGGGACCCCCAGTATGGCAGCCGGGAATCCCAGGCGGTTTCAGCCCAATTGGGCCTGACCCACCAAATGCTGTGCGCCAAACGGCTGGAATTCACCCACCCCATTACCGGGGAATCACTGACGCTGGAATCCGTTCTGGATGTGGTACCAATATGGTAAAGCATACCGCAGGACAATCCCGTACAGGGTTTTCCCATCCATAGGGCAGTTATGTTCCATATGCCCGCTGCGGCAGCCGTGTCATTTCAACCATAATACATTCCTGCACAATCCCTCCGCCGGCCGCCTTTCCACAAGGGAGGCTCTGGTGCGCTGCAAGTTGGTCTTGCTTCGTTAAGCCGGCAAGCATAAAAAACGGAGTTGACAAAGGGAATTTTATCCTGTAAAATGTCATTAGTTAGCTATAGCTAACTAATGACAGAGAGGAGATTTCCCATATGAACACCAAAGCCCCCATTGCCGCAAAAATACTGAATATTGCGCTGCTTATCAGTTTCCTTGTCACCATTTTGGTCCCCCTTACCGGCGTCATTGTCCATAAGCTGGCGTCCACGCTGTTTCTGCTGCTGTGCCTGGTTCATACCATTGTCTACCGCAAAAGGCTGAACCAAAAGCGGTATATCATGCTGGCCGTGATTTTTCTTGCCTACCTGACAGGCCTGTTCGGACTGATTTTTGACGAGATTCCTCTGATTCTGGCGCTGCATAAGGTAATCTCCATTGTCTGCGTAATTTTCCTGGCAGTTCATATTTTCGTTTTCCAGCGCGGCCTTCGCAAATAATACTGAAATTTATAAAGAAACAGTATAAGTCCAAGCCTCTAATACAGAAACAGGGCGCACCCGGCCAGGGTGCGCCCTTCTCGTCTCATCCAGAAAAGCAGGTATTACCCCGCGTCCGGATGATATCCATATTTCGCTTCCAGTTCCGCCGGGGCAGGCTCCAGCCGCATTCCTTCTTCATAAATCAGAATGGCGTCACCAGGAGAACCAATATACCATTGGGTAATGACGGAATCGCCCATGCTCTGCCGCCAGGCATTGTTCTCTCCGGCGTCGATCATCTGGTATTCCCTCAATGTGCTGGGCCAGCCTTCCTTTTCATTCAGCTCGATTACGGCGCGGACCGGGATTTTATAGTTTTTCCCGTCATGATCTTCGAACTTGTATTCCCGGCACCATGCATTCTCCGGGACATTCAGGCGGTAAAGGATCCGTCCATCCTCCAGCTGATAAATTTCCGCCACCTCCATGCCGTAAGCCGAGACCGGCAGGCATCTCCATTGGGTCAATGCCAGCAGGCAGCCGGTCACCACGGCAAATATCAGTGCGGCAATGCAAAAGCCTTTCAGGCACGCCCGCTTGATGCCCTTTTTCCACGCCTTTTTTACGGACAGCAAGCCCTTCGCGGCGTTTTTTTCCATTTTGGGCACCTCAATTTCAGAATCTATATTTTTCAGAACCCGCTGGCAGTCCTCACAGTCCATCAAATGCTCCTTGACCAGCACGGAACTGACTTCGCTGCAAACACCGTCATGGTACAGCGGCAGCAGGTCCCGGATCATTTCACAGGGTAATTTCATACCATTTCCTCCTTGATTTTCAGTCTCGCGCGGTGATATGTGACCCGCGCCCAGCTTTCTGTTTTGCCGAACAGCTCTCCGATCTGCTGAAACGGCAGCTCCCCGAATACCCGCAGGGAGAACACTTCCTTATATGGCTCCTGCAGGTTATGCAGCAGCCTGTGGATTTCAAAAGCCGATTCCTTTTGCAGCAGCTTTTCCTCCGGGCTTTCTCCCGAAGCGGTTTCCTGTTCGCCTGCTTCCATGCGCCGTTTTCCCGCATAAGTAAAGTAGGTATTCTTGGCAATTTGACACAGCCAGACGCAAAGGCGGCATTGTCCCCGAAAGGAATCGATGGCTTTCAGCGCCTTGAAAAAGGTCTCCTGGGTGATTTCCTCCGCGACCAGCGGATCGCGGCTCAGGGATAGGGCATATCTGTAGACATCCTGGAAGTAAAGGTCATAGACCTCCTGGAAATCCGTCACATTCTCACCTCACTTTCACATATAAGACCGGCGAAAGGGCATTTCGTTACAAAAATTCGAAAAAATTTTTTCATAGAAAAAGGGACACGCCCATCGGTGTGCCCCTTTCTTCGGCTTATTCCATCTTATCACAAAGCCCGGCGCAAAGCAATTCATTTCGGCACAATGCCGTTGTTCAGTGCCCCGGTAAAGGTAAAGCGGTAGCTGACATAGTTATCCTTCGGCTCCTGCGTCAGCTCCAATCCGGTAAAATAGCAGTACCGGATCCCCCAGATGGGATGCTCCAAATTCCCCGCCCCGGCATCCTCAAACAGCGCCGCCAGCTTTTGGAACTGAGCGAAGGCATCCGTGCCATAAAATACGCCGCTGCCGGTGATGATCCGCTTCATTTCCCCCATGCCGTCAAAATAGACCGTCTTGTCTTCGGTGTAATACTGCGGCTCCCGGATGTACTCCTCCCGGTAGGTGGTGGGATTTTGGGGCCAGACAAAGGTCTTATAGCTCAGCTTATCCATGTGGTTCCTCCTCCCGCAGCATGGAAATTCCCTTGCGGATACGCCGCAGGCCGTCCTTGGTAAATTCCCGCTTTACGGAGGTCCAGCGGCAATGGTAATAGGTTTCCGCTTTCCGCTCCGTGTCGATTTTCAGCTGGAAGGCCCCCGCCGGCTCCGCCGTTTCCGGCGATCCGGCAGGGATTAGTTCCTCCAGCTGAAGATACCACAGGCAGCTTCCCTGGCTGATGCCCGCCGGTGCGGACTGACCCATAACATACTCCGCCTGTGTTCCCGGCACCTCTTCTTCCGATACTGCCAAAGCATAGGGCTGCAGAATTTCGTTGACGTACACGGAAAACCCCGGCCCGATGCTGCAGCTGTCCGCCTCAGTAATGCCGGTGAAGGTAGCTAAGACCGCCACCACATAGACCTGGCTCACGCCGTCATAGGTGCATCCGTTCTGAATGCACACCGCACCGGACCAGCGCAGAATCTCCGTGGCCCGCAGGGCTTCCATCTCGCAGGCGGTGCCACCCATAGCCGCGGGACAGATGATGTTGACCTCCACTGTCACCGTCAGGCTGGCCCGGTCCACCTTTTCAATGTGCACCGCTGCCACGGGTCCGGTGATCCGGGGAAACTTCTGTCCGGGATAGGCGATGTCCGCGGTAAAATTTTCCTCCCGGAGCCGCCTCAGCACCAGTTCTAGGATTGAGTACCCCAAGTATCGTTCACACCCTTCTCAACACACAGGCCCCATTGATATACCGCCTGGTTGCCATAATAATATAGCTCTGTCCGCCGGAACAGATAGGTTTTCTCCCCCAAAGAGAGGGTGTCCCCCTCCTTCACCGCCGCGTCCACCGGCCCGATGTAGGCATACTGCCCCCGGGAGATTTCCCCCAGGAGCGTTGCCTCGCTTTCCATACTCTGCCAGCTTTTGGAATTTACCGCCCGGAAAAAGCCCCGGACGGTTTTCTGTTCCGAACCGCTGGTGACGGTCATATCGGTGCCGTGCTGCGCAATGATCTTTTCCACCGTTTTTCGCATATCAGACCCCCGCAAAGGCAAAGCAGTCCTTCAGATAGGGAGCGATCAGCCGTTCCGCTTCCCACCGAAGGCAGCGGGCCGGGGTATCCCCGGCAGTGCCGCCCTGCTTGACCGTCAGGTCCCCGGCCTTGAATTCCTGCACCTGACCGTTCTCCTCCACACAGTTCAGCGACGCCAATGCGAACAGGCTGGCCGCCGCAATGAAATCCGCTTCACAATCCTCCGGGTTCAGCCCATCCTTCAGCCGGGCGGCAAGGGAACCGGCAGCGGCGGCACACAGGGCCTTCAGCATATCCGCTTGCTTTCCCTCCAGTTCCCCGGCCAAAAGCGCGGCCTGGGCAAAAACCTGCTCGTTCAGCGTCATACGTTCAGGACGCAGGCCGCGCCGTCGCAGATTTTGCCGAAGCCGGAAATAGAGGTAATGGCCGCCCGTTCCAGCTGACGGTCAATGAGTTTGTCATACTCCACCAGCACATCGCCGGCGCGCACCAGTTCCAGCGCATAGCGGTTGTCCAGGCCGATGATAACACCGTCCGCCAGGGCGCCGGTGCGGTGCAGCTGGGCGCCCAAAGGCGTGGTCAACTTTCCGGTGCCCTGGAAATTCAGGCCCGTCAGGGGATTTTGCAGTTCGGGCACCTTCAGCAGCTTTGTCATGGTTGCGGTGGAGCACAGGAGGGTATTCATGGTGTAAGGATCGAACTGCCCCCAGAATTCCACCAGCTGGTCATAGCCCAGATTTCCCGCTGTGCCGGAAATGGGGCTGGTACCTACGGTATACTGTACAGCGGCATTTTCGTTGCCGTCCCCCTCAACCAGTACCTTCACCGCATCCGCTACCTGCTGCTTCTGAATGTGGGCGCCGATCTGGCGCAGCATCACACCGAACAGGTCCAGCTTCTGGAAGCGGATAGCCTCATAGGACGCCACCAGCATTCTGCCCCGCTTGGACAGGCTGACCAGATGCTCCTTGGTTTTCACCTCTGTTTCGGGGATAGCGGCTCCCTCCTCCACATCCTGCAGGGCCTTGTCCGCATCGGTGGGATTGGAATAGATGGAGCGGTAGTCCATGGCGTCGATGACGGTGGTGGTTGCGGTAATGGCGGGCAGGATGTCATTTTCCTCCATGCCCTGGCGGACGGTGCGGGCGATGTACTCCGGGAACAGCACCGCCGAATCCATGGTGCGGAAAAACTTCTCCACAGGGGAAGACCCTGCCCCCTTGGCACGGATGCCAAAGCGCTTCAGCTGCCGCTGAAAGGCGTCCGTGCCTTCCAGCGCAGTCCCCCGGTAATTCTCGCTGGGGTCCAGAGATTCCAGCACCTGGGTAAAGCTCATTCCCTCCTGACGGTACATTCCTTTTTCCAGTTTCAGATTGTCATAACCCATTTTGTTTCCTCCTAAGTAAAATCTATGGCAGCCAGAAGTCTCTGGCAAAACCGCTTCACACGGATACCCGATGCCCCCATCAGATCAAAAATCCGCTCTCTACACATTCCTTTTTCCCGCCGCTGCCCCCCAGCTGCATGGTCACCGGCATCCATTCTGCCAGCCGTTCTTCCAGAGCCGCTTTCAGCGCCAGCAAATCCTCCGGCGCTGTCACTTGGGCGACGCTGCGCAGTACAGGCTCCGCAACCCCCAATTCCAGCGCCAGCCCCAGCCGGACCACATTGTCCTCCAGTTCCTTCCGGTAGCGCTGTCCCAACTGGGCCTGCTGGAACAGGGCCCGGTATTCCGCCTGCGCCCCGAATTCCTCCGCCAACTCCTTAAGGTGCCGCTGCTTTCCGCCCATGGCCTTCAAAACTCCCGCATCCGGCTGGGCGGGCACCGCCACGAAGGAGAATTCGTAGGCGTCCAAAGGCTCCTGCAAAACGGCACAGCAAACCTGCCCGTCGTAGCTTTCGCCCTTCCGGTGTCCGCAGGTGCCGTATTCGCTGCCGCAGACGGAGCAAACCGCCCGTCCCATGGCGCAGCCCACGGAAACCTCCTTTTTGATGCCCGCCTCGATGTCCGCGATGAGTTCCTCGTTGACGCCGCCCCGGCGAATGTACGCCCAGGCTTTGATATAGCTGACGCCCTTCTCCTTCACCACCTGGGTTTCAAAGATCCGCGCCACCTGGTTATCCGCGCTCCACCGGTGGTCCAAAATGCCGGTCTTGCCAAGAAACAGCCTGGCAAGTCCCGGCAAAGCCGCGTCGTCAAAGCGCTCATGATCCCGGTCCACCTGATCGTCACACAGCCGCAGGGAAAACACATAGACCTGCTCCCCGCTGAGCCGCGCCTTGGCCTGCGCGTTGATGGCCTCCAGCTGCGCCGCCGTTGGAGCGCCGCTGCTTACGGCCTCCGTCCCTTTTTTGATCTGCATACAATAACCTCCCGCAATTTATGATGCCGCCTCTGCCCGGTACTTTTCCGCCTGCGCCAGGTACAGCTCCGCCTGGGCCTGTTGGGTAATATCCTGCAGGCTGATATCATCCCACTGAATTTCCACCCGGTTGTCCAGCCCTTCCAGAGCCAAATACGTTTTACAGATTTTCAGCATAGCCGGCTCCACCGTCCGGCGCAGTGCCCACAGCTCACTGGTCAGAAGATCCGCCTGCTGTGTGCTCATCCGCTCCGTGGTGCTCCAGCTCAGGCCCAGCAGGAAAGGCGGCAGCCCGGTTTTTGCCACCAGCTGCTCCATGATTTGCCGCACGGGAATTTCGGAATCCAAAATCGGCGCTTCCCCGCCGATGACCTTGATCTCCACATCTCCCACAGCCACAAAATCCCGCACTGTGCCGTTCTTTCCGTCCTCCATAGCTTTCGCCCACTCTGCGGCCACGGCCTTTCCCCGCTCCTGGGCAGTGGCAGGATCCAGATTTTCCCCGCCCTTACAGACGACGCTGTAGCGGATGTTCCCCGCCCGTTCCCAGTTGGTGCCGATGGTATGATAGATTTTCAGCAGGATATCCGCCAGGAAAGGCATCCCCCGGAACATGCTGACGCCATAAGGATGGGCAGGCTCCGGATGCATGGTGGTAAACAGCAGCAAGTGCTGGTAAGGCAGGGGCCGCATCAGCCCGTGCTCATCCATTCCCCACAGTACCATGTCCAGGGCATTGTCCCCCTCCTGCACTTCCAGCGAGGTCACATCTCCCCAGCAAACTGCCCGCAGCCTTCCTCCCGCCACCACCAGTTCTCCCACCGCCCGGCCATAGGTCAGCAGGCTGTCCAGGTATCCGCTGAGAAAGCTCTCAATGCCCATCTGCCCCCGTCCGCAGGGCATCATCCGCAAAAAATCGTTCAGCTTCTGCTGGGCATTTTTGTCCCAGCATTTCACCTGAAATCCGCCGCACAGCCGCACCATTTTGCCCACGGCCGCATCCAGCACGGGGATCGCCTCCCGCATTTCCCGGTAGATTCGCTCCTCACCGCCGCCCAGAGGTGTAAAGTGCCGCATGGCGCCAAAGGGATGCGTATCCCCATTGCGCAGTTGGCAGACCGCCGTGACGCTCCCGGACTCCGTCTTTTTCCGCTTCAAATAACCACTCTCCTTTTCATATAGAATATGAATTCAGCATTTTCTTTCCACGCTGCAGGCGGCAAACCCGCCCCGGCTTTTTCCCAGCACGGTGGCCACAAAGTACCGCATGTCATCCATGGCATGGTCATGCTCCTTGCGTACCCTGTCCCGGCCTCCGCCGCTCAGGTCCCAGACATATTCCTCCATCTCCCGCAGGCAGTCCGTGCAGCCTTCACAGATCACGATTTCCCCATTTTTCAGGCAGTCCGATGTCAAGCGTATGCCGCTGAGCACATCGTTTTCCGCTTTTTGGACCCGCCAGCCCTTTCGCCGGAGCACTTCCATAAAACTGGCCGCCGAGGGATCGACGATGACCGCCCGGATTTCCCGTCCGCCGGCCAGCGTTTCCAATGCCTGGGCATATTCCTCGTCTGTCATCTGCCGCTGGGCCTGCCGGGAGCTGAAATAAAATTCCTTCACCCGGTACCATACCCCCCGGTGCCGTCCCCACAGTCCCATGGAGGTAGGATTGACCGTTCCATAATCGCAGGAAACATACCATTGCTCACAGTCTGCCGGTGCCCTTCCCACCATATCCGCCGAGAAGAAATCATACACCCGCCCTTCCGCCTGCACCCACTGCCCCAGAACAAACCGCCGGTAAAATACGCCGGTATATAACCGCTGATACCGCTTCCGAATATCCTCTGTCAGACTGGGATTGTCCTCCATGGTAAAATGGAGCCTTAGGCAGTTCCGCTGCTCCGCTTCCTGGATCCAGGCCCTGTAAAACCAGTGGCTTGGCCCTGCCGGGTTGCAGTTGAACCACAGCCGGCTCCCCGCCACGGAGCACCGGGCGCAGGCCTGTTCCACAAAGCTGCGGGGCATCAGCGCCACCTCATCCAGCAGCACCCCCGCGAAGGTGATCCCCTGGACCAGGCCGGCGGAGCTTTCGTCCCGCCCGCCGAAAATGTAAAATTGGTTTTCCCTGCCCCAGAGCCTTACCGTCAGCAGGTTTTCCGTCCGCCTTTCCCGCCACTGCGCTCCCAGTGCCGAGAGCCAGGGCAAAACCTCCGACAGCAGATTCCGCCGCAGCGCCCCGATGGTTTTCCCACACATTCCAAACTTTTTCCCGTCAAAATTACTCAGCGCCCAGAGGAAAAAGCCCAGTCCCATAGCCAGTGTTTTCCCCGACCGCACCGCCCCGTCGCAGACGATGGCCTCCCGCCCGGTGTAGGGACTTCCCGGTGTCCACCAGGTCAGCACCGTCCTCTGTTTTTCGGAAAATACCGGCCGGCTCATGCCTCCTCACCGCCCCGCAGGGCCTGCAAAAAGGAATCCATCCCGGAATCCTGTTCCCCCGCCAGGGCGGCCAGCTGCTCCAGCGCCCGCAGGCGGTCGATCAGCTTGATTTCCACCGTTCCCTTGTCATTGCGCCTCACTTCACTGAGCAGGCTCAAATCCAGCGCCTTCAAATCCGGGGCATCCTCCAGCGCCAGCCGTACACAGTCGTTGGCCCTGCCGAAAGCCAGCTCCGCCAGCCGCCGGGTAACATCCCGCTGCCGGACATCCCCCGCCCGGATTCTCTCCTGCAGTGCGTCTGTCTGTTCCATAACAACCTCCCTTTCACCCGTACCCCGAAAACAAAAAACGTTGCACCCGGAGGTACAACGTTTCAAACTCGTGAAGTTTGGGGTCAGAAAAAGGGCGCACCCCAAAAAGGGTGCGCCCCAGTGTTTTGCGGCTTATTCAGCAGCGGAAATCGCGGTGATATGGGTGTTGACGCCCTCGTACCAGTACAGGAAGCCCTCAACATCCACAATGTCGCCGGCTTCCAGTTCCCCAACAGCGGCGTAAACGTCGGTATCAGGACCGGTCAGGTAAGCTTCCACACAGAAGTCAAAGGAAGTACCGTTGTAAGAGAAGGTCACATAAATGTCGTCGCCAGGCTCGTCGTTCTTATAGGAGACAGCTTCCACCGTCAGGCCCTTGAAGGAGACGAACTCATTCTGATGGTCAATCAGTTCCTCAGTCCCCAGCAGCTCGGTGACATCGGTAGCCTCGGCAATGTAGGTATCGCCATCCTCGACGAACTCGAAGGTGCCGTCCATGACCTCGACCTCACCGGCCCACTCACCCTTGTAGCCATTGACACGAATCTTGGTGCCGGGAACCAGCTTTGCGGCATCCTCCTCGGAGCAGGCCAGCTCATACAGGAAATAGGCGCCGTCAGGGCTTTGGCAGTAGACGGTGATCTTGTTGTCCCACCAGGACTGATGTCCCTGAACATAGGTCTCGATGCTGACAGCGGTGTCCAACTCAGCAGCCATGTACTCCTCATGGGTCATAACAGCAGCTTCCGCAGCCTCAGTGGGCACAGCAGCCGCTTCGGTCGGCTCAACAGCAGGAGCCTCGGTGGTCTCAACAGGAGCGGCAGTCGTCTGGACAGGCTCCTCCGTCTTGGCGCAGCCGGCGAAAGCCAGAACCATGGCCATGGCCAGCAGCAGTGCAAGCAGCTTTTTCATTTTTCATTAACTCCTTTTTTCATAGGTAGTGTGCGGGTACACAATTTTATTATACAACGATATTTTCAGAAATCAATATTTTGCCAGCATTTTTTACAATTTTTTCTTTTTCAAATTGTCAACAACGACATACGCCCCCATACACACCCAGCAAACCGCCAGTGCAAAAAGCAGGGCCCTAGACGCACCGGGAAGTTCCCCCAGGCTTACCTTCCGGTCTGAGGTGCTGATCTGATCCAGCCGGTAGAGTGCGGAGACCTCCTCCCAGAGATCATCCATATACGCCTCGTCAACGGTCTGTCCCCGGCGGATCGATTTGTTCACATTCTCAATCAGCTGCCCGGCGGCGTTTCGCAGGGAAGCGGAGCCGTTAAAGACGGGAGTGACGAAGGTATTGTCCGTATTGTCCAGCAGCAAACGGGTTGCGTCGATTTTGATAGCATAATACAGGTCGTTGTCCTCGCCGCTGCGGCCCAGGTAATCCTGATATATTTCGGAATTCTGGGCTTTGGCGGTAACAGGGGCATAGCCCTCTGTCTGGGAATAGGCAATTTGAACATCATTGGTCAGCATGTACTGGGCGAAGAGCCAGGAAGCCAAAACCTCCTGTGCGTCCTCCTTATTGAATACACATATGGAAGGCCCTTGGGAAATCATTTGGGGATTCTTTGTATCAAACTGGGGGATGGCCATGACCTGCGTCTCAAAGCGCACCAGCTTATCCTCTGCAATATCGATCAGCGGGGCATCCGATCCCATCCAGGTGGCCCCGGCGGTGGAATCAATGGCAAAAATACACTGGCCGGCATTCAGGAAGTTGGCGGGATAGCCTGCCAGCTTAAAGGTATTGAACGCGCCGGTTTCCACGTGGGTGCCGATGGTGTAGAGCAGCTCCCGGGTGGTATCATTGAAAAGCTGGATCTCTCCCAGGGCGGTAGAGTATCCCGCGTCCAGCTGCTTCAGCATTTGGATCATCATATTGTCCGTAGATTTATAAATAAAGGGAATCAGCACCTTCTGTCCATTGACCAGGTAGTTGCCGTCCGCGTCCTTTTCCATAGCGGCCTCGGAGACCTCCCAGACAAAATCCCAAGTCAGCATTTCCGGCAGCTGGAAGCCCAGCTTTTCCACATAGGTCTTGTTGACATAGCACGCTTCTGTGGAGCGCATATAGGGAATGGCATAATAGTGGCCGTTAAACGCGCATTCCTCCAGGAACTGGGGGATAATTTCCGCCTGGGTAGGAGAATCGAACCGAAGTTCACTGCCTCCAAGCCCATACTTGGCATCCGAAAACAGCTCATCCAGAGGGATCACCGTATCCGCACCCGTAAGATAGGTGGCAATGTGGTCGGGATAGGTGATGCAAACATTGGGGGTGGTGTCGGTGGCGATGTTGGTGATGACATCATTGTAGATTTTGGTGTAATCGGTGTACAGGCGCATGTTTACGGTGATGTTGGGATACAGCTCCTCGAAATCCGCAATGGCCTGCTTATAGATTTCCACCTGAGTCAGGTTGGTGTCATTCTTAGCCCAGAAGGTGATCTCATAGGTTCTGCTTGTGTCAAAGCTTTCCGGAATCTCAAAAACCTTCTTCTCCCGGGACCCATGGCACGCCGTCAATGTCAGCAGCAGCGCGGCGGCCAGAAGCAGGGCAGCAAGCTTTTTCATCCCTTCATCCCTCCTCTCGAAACGCCGGCCATGATCTTTTTGCGGAAGACCAGGAACAGCACGATCAGCGGAGCGGAGATCACACAGACCGCCGCCATCATGGCGGGGATGTTCTCCCGCCCGAAGCCGTTCTCCCGGATCTCCTGGATGCCGTTGGATACCAGGAAATACGCCTGGTCGTCCGTGATCAGCCGGGGCCAGACATAGGAGTTCCAGCACTCGATGACCTTCAAAATGGTAATGGTGATGATGGTGGGCTTGCAGATGGGGATCATGACTTTCAGCAGGTATTTTAAGTCCGAAGTGCCGTCCACCTTGGCTGCATAATATAACTCGTCAGGGATCTGGGCAAAATTTTCTTTCAATAAATAGATGTAAAATACCGAGGTCACACTGGGCAGGATCAAGCCCGTAAAGGTGTTGCGCAGGTCCATATTGGTAATGGTGACAAAGTTGGTAATGACTACCAGTTCATTGGGAATCATCATCAGAGACAGGAACAGGGTAAACACCAAATCCCTGCCCCGGAAGGTCAGCCGGGAGAAGGCAAACGCCGCCAGTACCGTCACAACCAGCATAATGGCGGTGGTTGCCACCGTAAAGAGGATGGTATTGGTGAAGTACCCCGCCAGCGGAACGGCGGTAAAGGCATCGGTGTAATTTTGCAGCGTAGGTGCCAGCGTGTACAGCTGGGGAATCCACTCGGAGTTGTACGCGCCATAGCTTTTTACGGATGTCAGCACCATCCAGTAGAAGGGGAACAGCACCATAATGGCCCAAAAGGTCAGCAGGGTGTAGGTTACAATGCGCAGGAGCCGCTTACGGCGGGCGGCAGCTTTTTCGATTTTTTCGTAATTCATAACGCCACCTCGTCAATAGTGAACGTGTTTCCTGCTGACCAGCAGGTTGATGCAGGTGATGGTCAGCACGATGGTGAACAGAAGGATGGCGGCGGCAGAGGCATAGGAGGGATAACCGCCGGAGTTGCCGTAGAGCATGTCATAGATGTAGCCCACAATGGTGTTCATCTCCGCGGAATTCAAGTCGGTGCCGAACAGGGCGACCGCGTCGGAATAGGCCTTAAAAGCGCCGATAAATCCGGTGATGATCAGATAGAACAGCGTGGGCGAGATCATGGGCAGGGTAATCTTCGTAAAAATACGCAGCTTGGATGTCCCGTCCACCTTTGCGGCATTGTAGTAGGTCTGGTCAACGGACGCCAGCGCACCGGTCAGAATCAGAATTTTGAAGGGCATGACCACCCACACGGTATAAAAGCACAGCACAAACATCTTGGCCCAGTAAGGCCCCCCGATGAAATCCACCGGCCCGGCCCCAAACCAACTCAAGACAAAATTGGCAAGGCCATCGGTGTAGGGCGTCTGTTTGAAGAGGATCATAAAAACCAGGCCCACCGCCAGAGTATTGGTCACATAGGGCAGGAAATAGACGGTCTGATACAAATCCCGCA
The DNA here is from genome assembly GCA_030533415.1 of Eubacteriales bacterium. Taxonomy (GTDB): domain Bacteria; phylum Bacillota; class Clostridia; order Oscillospirales; family Oscillospiraceae; genus Faecousia. Next base: position 75,525 of record JAUNJE010000004.1, read on the forward strand.
GCTTCTGAATGGAGCTTAGCCCCACGGAGATCAGCAGTGCGATTCCCGTGGACACGGGAACGGTGATGATGACCAGAATAAACGTGTTTTTCAGGGCCTGCAGGAAGTAAGGGTCATGCAGAACATAGGAATAATTGTAAGTACCGACGCCGAAATAAGTCTGGGAAGCAAAGTTGTACCCCTCTTCAAAGGAGTAGATGAAAACATCGATCAGGGGATACACCAGAAAGAAGCCCAGAAACACGGCGGCAGGCAGCAGGTACAGCCAGCCTTTGCGATTGTTTTTTTCCATATGCGTTCTCCCGTATCAGAAGCGGATGCGCGCTTCGGTGTCCTTGCGGAAAAGGAAAACCTTATTGGGCTTCAGGTCGAACCGCACCATAGCGGAAGCGGGATCCACCTGGTTTTCCGCGCTGATAATGGAGCGGATGGCAGCGTTTTGGGAATCCGGATGGGTGGAGATCACGCTGATGTCCCGTCCCATGACCTCCACACCGCTCAGGCGGCAGGTCAGCGCCCCGCTTTCCGACAGAGTAAAACCCTCCGGACGAACCGCGGCGGTGACGGGCTGGCCGGTCACACCGGGGACCTCCAGTACAGCTTCGCTTCCGATAAACAGCTTTCCGTCCTTTACTTGCCCATCAAATACATTGATGGGCGGGGTACCCAGGAATTTGGCGACAAACAGGTTCACGGGGCTGTCGTAGACCTCCTGAGGCTTGCCGATCTGCTGCACCACGCCGTCCTTCATGACCACGATCAGGTCAGAGATGGACATGGCCTCCTCCTGGTCATGGGTGACGAAAATGGTGGTGATGCCGGTGGAGCGCTGAATGCGGCGGATCTCCTCCCGGGTCTGCAGCCGCAGCCGGGCGTCCAGGTTGGACAGAGGCTCGTCCAGCAGCAAAATCCTCGGCATTTTCACCAGCGCCCGGGCAATGGCCACCCGCTGCTGCTGACCGCCGGAAAGCTCACTGGGCTTGCGGTCCATCAGCGTTTCGATTTGGACAAGCTTGGCCGCATCCAGCGCCATTTGGGCCATCTGGGCCTTGGTCAGCTTGTCCTTTCCCTTGCGATTTTCCAGGGGAAAGGTAATGTTCTGCTTTACCGTCAAATGGGGATACAGGGCGTAATTCTGGAAAACCAACCCGACTCCCCGGTTTTCCGCCGGCAGGTCGGTGACATCGTCGTCACCGAAGAAAATACGGCCGCTGGTGGGTTTTTGCAGTCCCGAAAGCAGGTTCAGCGTAGTGGACTTGCCGCAGCCGGAGGGGCCAAGCAGTCCGATCAGCTGGCCGTCGGGAATCTCAAAGGTGAAGTCATTCACCGCGATCACATCCTGGGGCTGCTTTTTGTTGCGGCTGGGATATTTTTTTGTCAGATTCTGCAGGGTGACTTTCATGGAATCACGTTCCTTTCACGAACGGTAATGTTATCCCCATTATATGCCATTCGCCGCCAATTTGCAAGAAAGAAACAGGAAGCATCCAAAAAACACTTCCTGTTTTCTCTGCAAAATTCGCAATTTCCCCATCCTATGCGCCAATGGAAAAGCTGCCCTTGTGCCTGTCACCCACAACGCGGACGGTAACCTTTCCCGGCACCTCCACATCAAAGGTCGCTGTTCCGATGTTTTCCTCGTAAAACACCACATTTCCACCGGCATCCGTAATTTCAACGGAAATGCTGCCTTCCTCCGTTGCAACGTCGATATGCAGCGTTTCCGGCGGATTTTCCGGATGCAGGGCATGTCGCATGGAACCGTCCAGCAGTGTATAGCTTGCAGACCAGCTGCGCCACCCGCTGTGTTCGAAATAGCCGATGCGGATCCCGGAATATGTGGTGCCGATTCCCAAGCGGCTGGCCCCAGCGATTAACGCCGCTATTATTACAAAGACAAGAATTGAAAACAAAGTCCGTTTGCGCGTATACCGCATGGTTACCACTCCTTTGTCACCGCCTGTTTTTTCAGCTTTGCCAATTCCGCCTGATACGCGGCCAGGGGAAACAGGGAAAGGATCGCGAAAATCCCCCACACCCAGGCACGCATAACGCTCCCGAAAACCACCGACATCCCCAAAAGCCAAAGCCAGGGCTTTCTCAAATTCCGGTAATAGAGCAGTCTGTCCTCATAGGTCGTGTGCAGTTCAAAGGGCTTTCCGTCCCGCGCCTTTTCCACGATCAGCAGCTCCCGGTCATAGGTAGTGGCCCTGGCCGCCACCCGCCCGCCGGGTTCCGCCCAGGGACGCCATTTCACCTTGCCTATGGAATAATCCAGATTGATATTTTTGAAGAATACGCGGTATCCGCAATCCTCCAGAAAGCGGGCGTAGTCCTCCGCCCCTTCTCTCGACTTTTCCCCTACAAATTCCACCCGGTACTGGTACTGCCCGGGCGCACAGCTTTCAAATCCATACAGCAGTTTCCCTGTCCGAACCAGCCTATACCCATTGTCCGCCATCCGGTTCAGCCAATTTTCCTGCAAGGTAAGCAACCCGCCAAAAAATCGGTAACAGTTTTTCTTCATAAGGTTCCTCCCATAATTTCTGCCGCAGTATGTGTCAGCTCCCGCAGCCTTGCCAATTCTTTTTCGGCGGCTTCCCTGCCCAGGGGGGTGATTTGGTATTCCTTTTTCCTTCCGCCGCTGGTCCCAAGCGGGGAAATCCAGCCTTTTTCCTCCAGGGTGTTTAACGCGCCGTAAAGCGTCCCCGCCCCCAAAACCAAACGGCCTCCCGTCCTGTCCGCAACAAACTGCATAATGGCATAGCCATGTTTGGGCGCATACAGGGAAAGCAAAATATAAAATGTCACCTCAGTAAGCGCGCCGCCCTTTCCATGATCCCGCAAGCTGTCTGCCTCCTTATTACGTTTACTGTAATAATATATCACTAACCGTAATAGTTGTCAATACTCTTTCTAAAAAATACGGTGGGACAGCAAATTGCCGTCCCACCGCAAGATATTCTCAAAAGCAATGCGCCACAGGCGGTGCCTTCTTTAATAAAAAGGAAACATTTTATAAAGAAGCAGTATCAGGCCGCCTCATTCCCGGATTCTTCCCGCTGCTCCTCCGGAATGGTTTTGACCCCGAAAACAAAATAGATCAGGTGGAAAACCCAGACACAGGCCAACACGATCCGCCCCACCGGAACACGGTGCATCATGAGAAAGCCGATGGCCATCAACGCCGTCACCGTTGTGATAATGCGGATTTTCGTTTTCCGGGTCATGCCCTTGCCCTGGACGTAGCTTTCCAGATTGTTCTTGTAAAGCTTGGTCCCAATGAACCAGGTGTGCAGCTTTTCGGAGCTTTTTCCGAAGCAGAACGCCGCCAGCAAAAGGAAGGGAAAGGTCGGAATAAACGGCAGCACCGCGCCAATGGCGCCAAGCCCCACTCCCAGACAGCCCAAGGTAATGTACACGATTTTCTTGATATTCATTTTGACGCCTCCAGCCGTTTCTTTTCTTTTTTCGTTTCAATCACATGGCGTACCGCCACGATTGGGTGGTGAAAAATCATCCGGGGACCGGAAAAGCGCATGACCAGGCGGATTTTTTCCCGCATTTCCGGCTTGTAACAGTGCACCCTGCAGTTGGAGCAAAAGGTTTTTGTCTCCATAAAGGGGCATTTGTCGCTGCGCAGTCTGGCGTAAGCGTCCAGCGCGGCACAGTCGGGGCAAAGGCTTTTGCCCCCATGGTTCTTCCTGCAATACAGGGCGATCATCTGGGAGACAAGCTCTTTTTCCCGCTCCCGTTTGGTGGCCGTATCCATCAGCTCATCCTCCCGTGCTCTACGGAGTAGACCTTATCGGCAATGCGCATGGTGGAAGCCCGGTGGGACACCAGCACCACGGCCTTGTCCCGGCACTCCTCCCGCAGAGAGCGCAGGATCACAGCCTCATTCAGGCTGTCCAAGTTGCTGGTGGGTTCATCCAGCAGCAGGAAGGGGGCGTCATGCAGGAAAGCCCTTGCCAGCCCCAGCCGCTGCCGCTCACCGCCGGACAAGGTATCGCCCAGTTCCCCCACCGGGGTATCATACCCCTGGGGCAGGGTCAGAATGAAGTCATGGACAGATGCCTTTTTACAGGCGGCCACGATCTCCTCGTCGGTGGCGTCCAGCTTGGCAATGCGCAGGTTGTTGCGGATGCTGTCATGGAACAGGTGGGTCTGCTGCGTGACGAAGCTCTCCATATCCCGCAGGTTTTTGGTATTGATGTCCCCGACTGCCCGGCCGGACAGGCTGACCCGCCCGGTCTGCACCTCCCAGAAGCGCATAAACAGCTTCAGCAGGGTGGATTTTCCGCTGCCGCTGCGGCCCACAATCCCCACAATTTTGTTTTGCGGGATCTCCACGGAAACACCGTCCAGAATGGTTTCCTCCCCGTAGGCAAAGCCCACGTTTTCAGCGGCCGCGCCGGTAAAAGCGGTATCCACCCGGCCGCTTACTTCCTCCACCGCCGGAGTCTCCTCCAGGATATCCAGCACCCGGTTGCCTGCGGCGAAGGTATTTTGCAGGGTGCTTCCCAAGTTTGCCAGCGCCACCACAGGGCCGAAGGAGCTCATCAGCGCCACGGTAGGCACCAGCACGCCGTCAAAGCCCACGGCGCCCCGGCGGTACAGCAAAGCGCAGGCAAACAGCATAGCCAGGTCAAACAACAGAATAATGGTGTTGGTGCAGGCCACGTTCCGACCGGAAGTGCGCTTCATCCGCTCCTCGTCCTTGGCAAGGGCGTCCGTGCGGTCGTTCATCTGGGCCAGGCGCTTTTCGCCCTGACCGTATTGCTGGGTTTCCGGCAGTCCCCGGAGACTGTCCAGCACAAAGCTGCTCAAATCACCGGATTTCGTGCGAAACCGCATACCGTCCTCACCGCTGAGCTTTGAAGTGGCCAGCGGCACCGCCACGCCCACTACCAGATAAGCGGCCAGCGCCAGCAGGCCAAGGCCCACATGGTAGCGCCCAATGAACAGGCAAAGGATGACACAGAACAGCGTGGCAATGGCAACGGGAGAAATGGTGTGGGCATAAAAAACCTCCAGCAGCTCGATGTCAGAGGTGATGACGGAGATCAAATCTCCCTTATCTTTGCCCTCCAGCTTAGCCGGGCACAGCCGCCGCAACGACTGAAAGACCTTGTCCCGGATCAGAGCCAGCAACTTGAAGGCGATAAAGTGGTTGCAGGCCTGTTCGCCGTAGCGCAGCACGGCCCGCAGCAGGGCAAACACCGCCACCCCGGCAAACATGGCCGCCAGCCCCAAGGGTGTCTCCATTCCCAGCACGTTCAAAACCGCATATCCGCCAAAGATCGTGATAAAGGAGGCGCATAGATGCCCGATCAAGCCCATGGTAATGGCAAGAATCATATACCCGGTCAATGGCTTCACCAGCCCGATCAAACGGGACATAACGGTAAATCCGCTTCTTCTTTTCATACCGCGGCCTCCTTTGCGTAGTTTTCCAGCGCCTGCTGGGCGTTCCAAAGCCTGGCATAGGCGCCGTTTCGGGCCAGCAGCGTTTCATGGTCGCCGCTTTCCGCGATCTGTCCGGCATCCAGAACATAGATATTGTCCGCCCCGGCCACATTGGCCAGGCGGTGGGAGATCAAAATCACGGTCTTCGTCTTTGCCAGCGCATGGATCTCCTCCATAATATCGTTTTCACTCTCCACGTCAATGTTGGAGGTGGCTTCGTCAAAAATATATACCGGACTGTCGTGGAGCAGCGCCCGGGCCAGAGCCAGCCGCTGGCACTGGCCGCCGGACAGATTGGACGCCTTCTCCGTCAAAACCGTATCCAGCCCCTGTTCACTGCGGAGGAAGTCCGCCAGCTTCACCTGTTCCAGGACCCGCCACAGGGCGGCTTCCCCTGCGTCGGGGCAGCCCATCAGCAGGTTGTCCCGGACAGTGCCTTTGAACAGGTAGCTTTGATGGCTGATATAGGTGAAGTTTTCCATAAGGCTCTTTTCGGAGATCTCCGTTAAGGAGACACTGCCTACCGTGACGGTGCCGGTATACCCCCGGTTGCGGCCCATAAGGATGGACGCAACGGTGGATTTTCCGCAGCCGCTTTCGCCTACAATGGCGGTAAAGCTGCCTCTGGGGAAGCGCAAATCAATGCCCTTCAAAATCTCCCGTTCCGGCTCATAGGCAAAATGCAGGTTTTCGCACCGTATGGAACAATCCTCAGGGACCTGCGCCGCATTTTGTTCCGCCTCCGGCAGGTCCAGCAGCCGGAAAATCTTGTCCGACGCCGCCATGCCGTTCATGGCAATGTGGAAGAAGCTGCCCAGCTGGCGCATGGGGATAAAGAAATCCGCAGCCAGCAGAATAATGGCAAGACAGCCCCCCAGGCCCACATGGCCCGCCCGGAACTGCGTGGCAGCCATAACAATGCCCGCCGCCGCACCGCCGTAGGCGATAAGGTCCATGATGGTGATGGAGTTAAGCTGCATGGTCAACACCTTCATGGTAATGCGGCGGAATTTCTCCGATTCCTCGTTCATCTGCTGGTTTTTGAATGCGTCCGCCTGGTAAATTTTCAGTGTGGTCAGTCCCTGGAGGTTTTCCAGGAAGGTATCTCCCAGCGCCGTATACTGGCCCCAATATTTGCTCAGCAGTTTCTTGGCCCAGGTCTGCACTGCGGCAATGGCAATGGGAATCAGCGGCACACACACCAGCAGTACGACAGCCGACGGCACATTCACAAAGCAGAGAACCACAAACAGCGTCAGCGGCGCCAGCATGGCATAGAAAAACTGGGGCAGGTAAGCGCCGAAATAGGTTTCCAGCTGATCCACGCCTTCCACCGCCACCTGCACCACCTCAGAGGTCTGGACCCGCTCCTTGTAAGCGGTGCCCAGCCGCAGCAGTTTCCGGTAGATCTGATCCCGCAGGGTCTTTTTGACCGCCTTGCTGGACAAATACCCCATCCGTGCGGAGCCAACATTGCAGGCAAACCGCACCGCCACCGCCGCAACGGCGATGCCTGCGGTGAACAGCAGGTCATTTGCTGTTCCGGTCCCACGGTACAGCCGTTCCAGCAAACGGCAAATGGCACCAATCATGGCAATATTGGCCGCCAGGGCGCACCATTGCAGCGCCACATTTCCCGCAATGAATTTTTTGCTTTCCCTGACCGTCCCGATCAGGCGCTTGTTGATCATCATTTTATTTGTATCCTCCGTATAAATGAATGTGTGGGGGCTTGCCGGCCGCCTGTTCACATATCCGTTTCCTGTATCCGCTCCAAAACCCTTTTGATCGCGGCGAAGCTCTCTGGGCCAACAGAATGCTCCATTTCACAGGCATCATGCGCCGCTGTTTCCCGGTCCACGCCCAAACTGACCAAAAGCTCTTGAAAGGTCTGGTGCCGTTCATAAATTTCTTTCGCAAGCTGAAATCCCGTATCGGTCAGATAAACCAAGCGGCTCTTGTCCATCCATACATATCCTTCCTGCGCCAAAGCTTTCAGCGCTACAGAGACAGTCGGGCGGGAAACCTTCAGCGATTCGGCAATCGCCGCGCCATGGACGCCGCCTTGACGGGAAAGAAGATAGATGGTTTTCAGATAGTCTTCCGTTGATTTTTTTTGCTTCATCTGCAAAGCTCCCTTCCTTTGCCTGTAATCGAATATCGCTATAATTGCTTTGGCATGCAGAATGCGCCGTCAAAGCGATACCATTCTGAAAAAAATCAAAGGTTTTCTTTCACAGCAGTTAGCAGTTTCTAACTGCCACGCAGAAAATCAGCGGCCGCAAAAGTTAGTAGCCGCTAACTCCCATATCCTAACATGAAAATGCGAAATTGTCAACGCCATCAGGCGGTGCCTTCTTCATAAAAATGAAACATTTTTATGAAGAAATCGCCGGCGCACCTATTCTATCGCCGTCAGCAGGGCCGTAAAAATCCCCACCAACAGCGCCACCGGCAGGCCGATGAGTTCCCCCCTCAAACTGGCTTTGATATGAAACCAATAGTCCAGATAATCCGCCTCCATATCCTCCGTACCGGGGATGCGGAACCGCTTGTCGTGACAAAACCAAATGCAGTCGATCACCAGGGCATCGTAGCAATTCACCACGGTCCAAAGCAGATACATAATTCCGAAGCCCTGCCAAAAGTTTCGGGCACCGTTGACAAACCAGACCACCAAGGTACACAGAACCGCCACCACCAGTGCGGCGGCAATCTTTTTGCGATACACCGCTCTGGATCCCGGAAGCTGGGTGTCCTCCACCAGCCCCAGTTCCCTGACCCGCCGGATGATGGCAGGCGGATAATTATGAATGCCCGCCAACGGATTTTGGGACATAACCGCCAGCGGAACCGTAAACAGCAGACACAAAACGATGCTTTCTATCAAAAAGGCCATATTTTATTCCTCTTTCGCAAATTCGGCGTGAATCAGAAAGCACATGTGAAAGGTCCGCATGACCCAGGCAAACAGGCGGAAAATCCAATCCTTTCGGTAGCCATCCTTGAGATAACCGTCAATGTAATCCCTTTCTTCCACATTTACAATATGCTTTGTCCATCCTTCCAGTTCCGCTTTGGGCCGTTCCAGGCAGAAATAGGATTTTGTTTTGTTTCCCGCCATTTTCACTTCCGCGTTGACACCCTTCAGCCCCATGGCATTGACGGCGTCAAAGGCGATCATTCCTCCGGGGAAATGCTCCGCCATGGCGCAGAACAGGCGCCGCACCTGTTCCTTTTCAAAATAGTAGAACAGCCCGCCCGCCGTAAATACGATTCCATCCTTCGGGTCAAAGGGGATTTTTTGAAACCAGGAAAAATCATTCAGGTCACAGGCGAGGTTATGCTCGTACTGACCCACGGGAATATGCGCTTCCCGCAGGGCAATGACATTTTCCATATCCAGGCAGTACCAGGGATTGGATTGGTTTCCCATCTGCCTTCGCAGACAGCTCAGTCCCGCACCCATTTCCACCACAACGGCTCTGGGGTGGCTTCGCAGATAAGCATGAATTTCCGACGCCAGGTCGTACTGGCGGATCAGGCAGTTCATCCACATATATTGGAGCTTATACAGCTTCTTGGAGGAAAGATCCACGCCCAGCTCATTTATGATGCGCCCCGCGTCCAGATCGGGAAACAGGTGGGGATAGGTCTCCGCCGCAATTTTGCGGCCCCAAAGAGGGATGCAGAGGGTATGCTGGACAGTATTTTCTGCTAGTTGTGCCATAATTGCCTCCATGTAACAAGCGGTTGGGCTGTGGAAAGTTGTTTTCTGTCACTGGACCAGCCAAAGTAGTCGAAGAACGCAGCTAATGATTAGCACTGGCTAACCCATGGCTGATTTTTGGTTAGCCGGAGCTAATCTGTTAACATCATAGTTTCGGTAAAACGATTTGTCAAGTCTTTTTTCACTTTCTCCTTTCGTAATCCGGATATCCGGTAAAAGCAGTTTTCCCTCGAATATTGGTATAAATCACTAAATTTATGCACTGACTTTGGCTTGCAATCCGTGTAAAATTATGGTATTCTAGTTATAATATAGTTAAAAAGAAAGGGGTGTTTTCCGTGACCCTGCAGGAATCCGGCGAAATGTATCTGGAAACCATTTATATTTTGTCGAAAAAAAGCAGCAGTGTCCGTGCCATCGACGTGGGGGAATATATGGGATATTCCAAGCCCAGTGTCAGCCGGGCCATGGGCCTTTTGAAAAACGGCGGTTATGTCGCTGCCGATAAGGACGGATTCCTGACCCTGACGGACGCGGGTCTGGAGATCGCGTCGAAAATATACGAGCGCCATACGGTTCTTTCAGAGATTCTTACGCGGCTGGGGGTTACCCCGGAAACCGCCGCAGAGGACGCCTGCCGCATTGAGCATGTAATCAGCGACGAATCCTTCCGGGCCATTCAGCGGCATGCCGGGAAAGCGGGAACAGCCTCCGCCACCAATACCGGCCCAAAAATCTGACGTTTTTCCGCATAAAAATCCCCCTGTGCTTCAGTCAGCACAGGGGATTTTTTGCGCGGCCGTCACAGAACGGCGTTGTATTGAATGGAGCTTACCACACCGTCGGTGACAAAAATCGACAGCATGGTCTCTCCCCGGGTCAAAATATAGGCGTTACAGCCGCACAATTCTTCGGGCTTATAAATCTGCTCCACCTTGGACTGGGGGTCCCCGATGCGGACGCCCTCCTCCGTCGCCACCTGGTCGTCCGTAAACCAAAGCCCGCTGATGCAGTCCTTACCGTCGTTGGGATAGGTCGTTATGGAAAAGCTGCCATAGGAATAGGTTTTTTCCATCCCCTCAAAGGCACAGCTGGCCTGCTCCGTACAGCTTTTGGGTTCTCCCAGGGCGTCAATGACCGGCGCGGCGTCTGCGTTCATGGCGATGGAAATATCGTTGTAAGTAAAGACGAACGCGTCCGCCGCGGAAGCCGAGGGCTTTGGAACAGCAGATGCGGATTTACACCCCGCCAGAGAAGCAACACAGCAAAGCACAAAAAGCAAAATTGTAACTTTTTTCATAGAAATTCTCCTTTTGATCGTTTTCATTCGTGTAAAACGCCGTATATTTGGAAACCGGAGCGGCAAATGTCCCCCGGCTGCGGAGGTCATTTATGGTGTCATCGACTGCTTGCGGTCATAGTAAACAGCGGCCTTATCCGCCCATAAAGAGGCAATCTCCGCTTCCTGCCTGCGGTCTGGAATGCCGCATTCCTCAGCAAGTATTTTACCGAACCAGGACGCCGCCTTTTCCGCGCCGGAGACATTCAGGTGCAGCCCGGTGTCGTAGGTATCGGTGTTCCAGTCGATGCCAATGTCCTCCAGAGATTCCAGCATGTTGATATATGTCAGACCATTTTCCTGCGCGAACTGGCGGATCTGCCCGTCCCACTCCCACCACCAGACGGGATACAGGGAAGGCGCCTTGATGAGCACCAGCCGGGTGCCATGGGATGCGCACAGCGCCGCCATCTTTTCCAAATAGTACCAGCTGTTTTCTCCAAAGCTGTAGTCCGCCAGAGGCGGAGAAATATGGGCATCCACCATGGGTCTTACCCCCGTCTGCATCAGGTAGCCGTTGTCGGAGACCGGCTCCCGTTTCAGCCAGTAGGTAATGTCCTCCTCCGTCAGCTGGGACCAACGGTCGTGGTAGCGAAGCAGCGGGAAAAGATAGCTGTAAATGCCCTCCCATTCCCGCTCCTTCTGGGTCATGGAGGCCTGTATGGCGCCCAACTTGGCGCTGGAAAGGCGCATGGTGTCCAGGGTCATCCGGTTGTAGGCCTCCCGGCGGCTTTGACTGCCGGTGCTTTCGGGCGTGTCATATTTCATGGCCAGGACACTGAACACAACCACCTTGGGCGTTTCATAGCGGAAGGTCTCCTCCAGAAGGTAATAGGACTGCCAAATGGTCTGCTGGGCGCTTCCCCGGATGTAGGAGGTGATGCCATATTCCTCCCAAAGGGTGATGGGGGAGAAGTTTTCGTACACCTCACAGTCCCCGATGAAGATCACATCGTTGTTTCCCGCGTTGGCGTAATATTCCCCAATCAGTGCTCCCTCCCTGCTGCTGACCATATATTTGGGTACCAGCAGGGCCTGGATCAGCAGCAGAATAGCGGCGGACAGCATTAGGGCCGCCCATAAGGAAAGCCGTTTTCTCATGGCCGCCTCCTAGAATTGATTATACAGAAAGTTTGACGCCTGATAGCCGATGCCGTAATTTCCCATCAGCAAAACCGTCAGCAGCAGCGCAAAGGTCAGCGCGTAACGAACCATTGGACCTCCCTGCCACAGCAGCTCCCGGATGCAGCCCTTTTTCTCCTGCACCAGGCTGACGGTGAACATCAGCGTTATCCCTGCCGCCAGGATGCCATAGTCCAGTCCCGACAGCCCCAGCTGCATGAGCGTGCCATCCCACAGGATATGGGGTTGAAACGCGGTAAGCAGGGAGCCGGTACGGCGGAAATATTCCATCACACTGGGAAACAGGTCGCAGGCGCGGATCAGGTTCATCAATAGGAAGGTCCGCAGGACCTCGAACCAACCATACCACCGCTTCTCTTTGAAGGAAAAGCGGTTGTGGAACCGGGCATACAGCGGCGTCAATTCCTCCGACACCACGATCACAAGGCAGTTTAATAGTCCCCATACCAGGAAATTCGGCGTCAGGCCATGCCAGATGCCTGTAACGGACCAGGTAACGGCGGAGGCGATGTAAACAGGCAGCCGTTTTCCAAAGTTCCCGAACTTTCGCCGGGCGGACCTGCTGAGCTTCCGCAGGGGCGCGCTGACCGATAGGGGATAAAACACATAGTCCTTCATCCATGCCCCCAGGGTAATGTGCCACCGCCGCCAATATACGGCAATGTTCTTGGAGAAAAACGGCCGGGTAAAATTCTCAGGAAGGACAATCCCCAGCGCCTGGGACAGTCCCAAAGCGATGTCCATCCCTCCGGTAAAATCGGCATAGATCTGCACCGCGTAAAAAACGCTTAAAACCAGAAACGCCGCACCCGTGTATTCCGGGGCCTTCAGCGCCGCCACCGCCACGGCGATACGGTCGGCAATGACCAGCTTTTTGAAATACCCCCAAAGCATCCTCTGCAGGCCGAAGGAAACCTGCTTGCCGTCAAAGCGGTGGGGACGAAGCAGCTGGGGCGCCAACTGGGAAAATCTGCTGATGGGGCCTTGCACCAGCTGGGGAAAGTAGGCGGTAAACAGGGCCAGCTTTCCCGGATTTCGTTCCGCCTTTACGGTTTCCCGGTACACATCGGTCACATATCCCATGCTTTGGAACATGTAAAAAGAGATGCCCAAAGGCAGCCCCAGGGACAAAAAGGAAACACGGCTCCCCGAAACCATGGTGCGAAGCGGCTCCGTCAGGCAGGCCTTGCACAGAAACAAAGCGGCAAAATTACTGCTCAGGCAAAGCGCCAAAATGGCCCGGTTTTTTCCTTTGACCGCTGCCCGGCAGGCCCGTTTCTCCGCTTGGGGCAGTTGGGCCAGCCGTGCCTCCCGCCGGGTATTGTTGCGCGCCATCCACGTGGTGCAGCCATAGGTGGTCAGAATGGTAAACAGGAGAAATCCCAGATATTCCGCCCCCGCCCAAAGGTAAAACCAGCCGCTTGCCGCAAGCAGTACGGTCCACTGCAGTTCGCCGGGAACCCGGTAGTACACAATCAGAAGAACCGCCATAAACAGCAGAAAGCTAACAGAGGTGAACTGCATATCATTCCTTCACCAGCCGCTCCACCAAAGCATAAATGGCCCTGGCGGAATTGAAATTCTCGGGGGTCAGCGCCTCCGCGGGGATGGTCACCCCATAATCCAAATCCACCTCTGAGGCAATGGTCACGATATCGAACGAATCCAGAATGCCGTCGTCGATCAGATGCCCGGCGGTTTCAAAATCCACATCGGGATGCAGTTCCCACAAAATTTCCAAGATCCGGTCCATACTTATTTCTCCTTTCTCATTTGCCACTGCTTCAGAAGTTTTCTGTCAATTTTGCCGTTGGGGGTCAGCGGCATGGCGTCCAGACGGTTATATTCTCCCGGAAGCATATACCGGGGCAGCAGCGCGGCAAGGTGGGCGGCAAGTTCCGCCGCGTTCACGCTTCCCACATAATACAAAACGATTTTCTTTGCCTGCTCCTGAAACACACAGCAGGCGCCCGTTACTTCACGGTGCCTGTTGGCGGCGGCCTCAATTTCCCCCGGTTCGATCCGGTGCCCCATGTGCTTGATCTGGTGGTCCTTCCGGGCCAGGAACACCAGTTCTCCCCGGTCATTGTATTTCCCCATATCTCCGGTGCGGTAGATCCGCTCCGGGTACAGGCTGTTCAAGGGGTTCTGCACAAAGGCCTCCTCCGTCTGCTTCATATCCCGGTAGTAGCCCAGGGTCAGCCGGGAACCCCGGATGCAGATCTCTCCCTGCCGGGCCGGCCGGTTCTGTTCGTCCAGCAGGAGGATCTGCGTATTGCGGAAGGGGCGGCCGATGGGCAGCACCTCATCGTCGTGAAATTCCCGGTCCACTTCATAGTAACAGCAGATGCCGGTGGTCTCCGTGGGGCCGTAAAGGTTGAAAAAGCGGGTATTGGGCAGGGCCTTCCGCCAGATATTCAGCTGTCTGACGGGAAACACCTCGCTGGCAAAGGCAACGGTGTCCACAAATTCCGGCTTGACTTTCTCAAAGGTTTGGAAGGAAGAAAGATAGGTCAGCGCGGAGACCACCCAGCACAGGGTGTTGATCTTGAAGCGGTTCAGGAATTTCACCAAATCTATTGGAAACAGGAATAATTTCCTGGGAATCAAGTAAGTGGTAGCGCCATATTTCAGCGTCGGCATGATCTCCTTCAGGCAGGCGTCAAAATACAGCGGCGTTTGATTTCCGAAAACCGTGTCTTTCGAAAATGGCAGCACCTCGCAAAGGCTCTCAATGTAGTCCAGACAGCTGCGGTGGCAGCCGGTAACGCCCTTGGGTACCCCCGTGGAGCCGGAGGTAAATACAACATAGATGGGGTCGATGTCCAGCTGCTCACGCCGCACCCGGGCCAGTGCCTCCTCGTCAATGATGCCGAAGGCGGCATTTTCATAGCGGATACATTTGCCGCCGTAATCCAGCCCGGAGACCAGGGCCTGGGTATTTTCATCACAGATCACCGCACCGGGCTGCAGGGTCTTAAAAATCAGCTCTATCCGCTGCCTGGGCATTTCCTCGTCCAGGGGGACGTAAAAGCTGCCGCCGTAGATGGCGCCCAAAAAAGCGGCAATGGTTCTGGGCTGCTTCTTTAGAAACACCGCCACTCCCTGCCCGTAAAGCCCTTCCCGGTACAGGTAAGAACCAATGGCCCGGGCCTGGTCATACAGCTGCCGGAAGGTCAGCCCCTGCTTATCATCGGCAAAGGCTGTCTTTTCCGGGCATCGCCTGACCGTGTGCTCTAAATATTCCAATACATTCGTCTGCATTTGTTTTCCCTCTCTTGCTCTTCGTATCAATGGGTAATCAGGCTGGTGTACTCTTTCTTGACCGCCTTGCCGCTGTGCAGGACCGCCTGCCGTGCCAGCACCTCCATGGAATCCAGAAACCCCGGGCCAATGTCGTAATCCCGCTTGATCAGCGACAGCTCCGTGCAGCCTAGGATGATCGCTTGGGCGCCCCGCTGCTGCAGCTCCTGGTGCACAGCCTCAAACCGCTCCATTTCCACGTCTTGTCCTGCTTTGATGTTGTTGTAAATCAGGTGCATCACATCCGCCTGCCGCTGCCGGGAGGGCAACACAGGCTTGATTCCTGCGGACAGCAGCGCCTGGGAGAACAGTCCGGAAATGATGGTCCCGTCCGTTGCCATGACGCCTGCGGCAGTAATCCCGTTTTCCTTCAGGTGCTTTACAGTCTCCCCAATGCCGTTGAGGATGGGAACCCGGATCTCCTCCGCCAGCTCCTCATAAAAGAAATGGGCGGTGATGCAGGGAATGGCGATGCAGTCCACCCCTTGCCGTGCCAGGGAACGTCCCACCCATAATAGGCCCGGCAGAGGGCTTTTCAGGTTACTGCCCAGGATGTACCCAGTCCGGTCCGGGATGGAGGGAAAATTGTACACGATCATGTCCACATTCTCCTGATCTACGGACGCATCGGTCATGCGAATGACAAGCTCCATAAAATGGGTGGTGTCCATAGGCCCCAGGCCCCCGATCACCCCTAAAATTTTCTTCTGTTCCATAGATTCACCTCCAAATTTGCGGTATCCGCTTATCCGATCCCGACGGTATCCATCAGCTGCGCCCCGGTTCCCTCATCAACCAGTTCACTGTCAAGCCACATGTCGAACAGGATTTCATCCTTTTCAAACAGATAGTGGCGGAAGTCATGCCGTTCCTTTGTCTCTAGGTCAAGGGTATTAAACGCCACATCGATCCGCGGCCGCTTTCCTTCCCAGTAGCTCATCATATATTCATATTCCAGCGGAGCCGCGGCATAGGTTTCCAGATAGGCGCCGACCGCCTTCTGCTTCGCCGCGTCGCGAATGCCGTTTTCGATGCAGTCCACATCCAAATCCGTCCGGGCGAACCCGCCTACGATCTCACCGTCACGGACGATCGAGCAGGTTTGATCCGTTTCCTTGTCAATGGAAAATCCCTCCGGAAGGGAAAAATCAAATGCCGGCGCCTGTGCGGTACCGAGGGCCTTTTCCTGGCACCCGGCCATTAAAACAGCTATGAGTAAAAAAAGGATCATCCCATAAAATTTACGCATCTTTATTCCTCCGGTGTAGCCGGGTAGAGGCTGCTGTCCCGGTTATGGCTGTTATCGTGGGCTGCGGAATAGGCGTCCAGGAAGGCGTCCGTCACCAGGCAGAAATCATCGCCGCCTCCCAGCCGCGGAGTGGCGTCAAAATGATAGTAGGTACTCCCGCCGTCGATGCTGACGAGACTCCAGAAGTGGTCGCTGTCCTTGTCGTCGGTTTTTACCTTGACGACGTCGATGTTGGGGATTCCCAGCCGTTCGAACATCAGCTTGGTCACGGCAAAGTAGCCATAGCAGTCTCCCCGGCCGGTGGTCAGCATTTCGTATGCCGCCTGCCGGTAGTCGGAACGGTCGGTGTGGCCTCCATAAACCCGCGTGGATCTGGCCCAGTCGTAAATCGCGACTGCCTGCTGCAGAGCGGTCATATCCTCCGTCACAATTCCGGCCAGTTCCGCGTCCACGGCTTCATAAACCGTCTGCATGTCCACGAAATCCGCCTGCTTGGGCAGCACCGTGACGGTGGCTGTGGCAGAGGTACGGTTTCCGGCGGCATCCACGGCGTAATAGGTGACCGTATAGCTGCCGGGACAGGTCAAATCGACCTGGCTGCTGTCCACCTCCAACGCCGGATCGGCATCCTTGTTGTCGGTGACGGTAATGCCGCTTCGGTAGGCCACCGTATCCCCGGCATAGAGCGTGATGTCCTGCACGCCGCAGATCACAGGCGGGGTGGTATCCTTGGTTTCCGCCACCGCGTGGGCCTCCGTAATAAAGTCGGATTCGGCGCCGCCTTGCTGGCGTATCTTGCCGAAAACCTGCACCGCCGCGAAAATCAGCAGAAGGCCATTTACAACGTAAAGGATCCGGTAGGTCTTTCTTCTATTATTGGCACGGCGTCTCCTATGTGCGGCATACTTGCCGGGCCGTTTTGTATTTGCGTCCATAAAAAACACCCTTTCTCTTTCTGTCTTGCCGACATTATAGAGAAAGGGTGCATCAAATTTATGCGCAAATTTGCATCAAAGCTGCATCATTTTTGTAAGAACTCACTGAATATTGGTATAAAAGCCGTTTTCGCCCACAAAGAAGGTGATCCGGCATTCGCCGTATACGCTGTCGGTCCAGGAGATATCCGAGGCCAAATAGGAGCGGTCGATGGGCGCTTTCGCGTTGTCGATGATATCCGAAAGCTCACACCAGTAGAATTCCTCTCCCAGATCAGTCAGATAAAGGTCACAGAAGGCGGACAAAATAAATTCCATGTCCTCGCTCTTGTATTTATGATATGCGTCTGAATATTCAACGGAGCAGACCGTGCCGGTCCGGTCATCAATTTTAATAAAGAACGTGCCGTCATTGTAGCTATAGAAGACATTCCAGAAAAGATTGCTCTGCCTGTCCGAATCGTACCCCTGCCCAACAGAGCTGCTGGACACGGTAGTTCCATACATCAAAACTGGCTGGCAGTAGGTGAACTCCCCCTGATCTGTAATATTCTGGAAGAAGACGCCTGCCTGCTGGTAGCGCTCTATCGCGGCCAGGGCGGCAGCCTCCGCCTTTTCCTTCCCCAGGGAGGTCAGGCCGTACGGGATCTCCACAGCCTCATAGGACTTTCCCGATATGGCCACGGTCTGGCTCATGGTGATCTCCTCCTGGGTAAATTCCAGCCGTACGTCATTGATAGACGCGAAAAGCAGCTGGTTGTCATTGGCCGCGTCCTGGCGCTCTCCCACGAATTTCGGCAGCAGCGCCCCCAATACAATCACGGCAGTGGCCAGCAGCAGCGCCAGAAACGACTTGAGCTTCATTTGCGCATCTCCCCCTTGCCGTAGAGTGTTACCGTGACCTGGGTCCCGGTGCCGGGCTTGCTGGCAAACTGGATACTGCCGCCATGCAGCTGTGCGATCTGCTTGCACAGGGACAAGCCCAGGCCCGCGCCGCCCTGCTGCCGGGAGCGGGACTTATCCACCCGGTAAAAGGCCTCCGTGATCTTGCTCAGCTCCTGTTCCTCCATGCCCCGGCCGTTGTCCACCACAAAAAACTGGCAGCCGCCGGGAATCGCCGCCGCCTTCACGGCGATGATGCCGTCGCCGTCCATGGCCTTGGAGGCGTTGTCGATCAGGTTATACAGCAGCGATTTGACCAGATCCGGTTCCAGAACGGCCGGCTTCTGCTCCGCCCGGCAAACCAGGCGGATGCCCTTCTTCTTAAGGTTGGGCGTCATTGCCTTTTCAATCTCCGCCATGTAATTCGAAAGCATGACCCGCTTCATCACCAGGCTGTCCTTTTTCAGCAGGATCAGGTCCAGCAGCTTAAAGGACAGCTTTTCCAGCCGGTGCCCCTCGGAGTAAATATACTCCGCCGCCATCATCCGGGTATTTTCGTCCAGATTGCCCTGCCGGAGCAGGTCCGCGAAGCCGATGATGGAGGTCATCGGCGTTTTCAGCTCATGGGCAAAGGCACCCATGAAGCTTTCCTGCCGCTGCATCTCCGATTCCAGGCGGCTGATATTCTCCTGCAGCTTGTCCGCCATGGCGTCAAAGTCCCGGGAAAGCTGGCCGAATTCATCCTTGGACGGGATTCGGGAGCGTGTGGACAGGTCGCCGCCGGCGATTTTCCGCACAACGGTAGTCAGCCGGTGCAGATGCCGGGTCATGGCAAAGGACAGCACAATGGCCGCCGCGATCCCCAGCACTACCACCACGATATAGGCCGTGAAAAACAGCTGCTGCTGGCTCTGCCGTGCCGTATATACACCGGACAAATCAAACCGCGCCCGCAGCGTCAGGCTGGCTGTCCCTGCGGCGATGGTGCTCAGAACGACCAGCCCATGGCCATATTCATCGTTGATGCGGATATAACTGCATTGGCTGTTGGAAAGTGCGGGGAGCGTATAGCTGCCGAGCTGTTCCCCGCTGCTCTGGTAGATGATGTGGTTGTCCGCCCGCAGGGAAAGGGCTTGCCAGTGTCCCACATTTTGCTCCGCCATCCCCGTTAGGGCATCTTTCAGGTTGTTATAGCCTGTGTGCTCTCCCATGGAGTTCAGCAGGTACAGTGTGTTTTGTATGGCCTCATAGGAATCCAGCGCCGCTTCCGTCTCCGCCTGCAGGGAATTTTGAAAAGACATGGAAATCAGCACCGTACAGCCCACGCTGAAGGAAATGGCGATCAGCAGGGAAATCATGATGATGAGCTTTAGCCGGTAGCTCATACATTACCCCTCCAAACGGTAGCCCATGCCGTATACCGGCTTGATTCGGTCATCCCAGCCCACCTTTTTCTTCATACGCTGAATGTGCAGCTCCACGGTGCGGGTATTGTCGGGATATTCTCCGCCCCAGACCCGCTCATAGATGGTCGTCTTGGAAAGGACCACCCCCACATTCCGCGCAAACAGCAACAGCAGCTCATATTCCTTCCTGGTCAGGGGAATTTCCTCGCCCCGTCTCGTCACCTGCATGGAGAGGGTATTGATTTCCAAATCGCCAATTTTCAGGGAGGTCTGCAGCTTTCCATGCCGCCGCAGGACTCCCTCCACCCGGGCCAAAAGCTCCAGCACGTCAAAGGGCTTGACCATGTAGTCCTCCGCCCCCATCCGCAATCCCTTCACCCGGTCGCTGATGGCGTTCTTCGCCGTCAGGAAAATCACCGGGATATTGGTGGAACGTATGTAATCCATCAGCTCAAACCCGTCGATACCGGGAAGCATGATATCCAGCAGGATCAGGTCGAAGGCTTCCTTTTCAATCAAATTCGCCGCTTCCAGCCCGTCATAGGCGCAGACACATTCATAGCCCGCCCGGTTCAGGCTCAGCCGAAGCAGCTCGGCAATCGGCCGCTCGTCGTCTACGGCCAGAATACGTATCATAGGATCAACCCCCTTGGTACGACAAAAGTATATCATAACTGCATCAAAATTGCATCCTCATCCTGTTTTTTCCGAACGGGATCTTTTTTTGCAGGGCGGCATTCCGGCCTGCGCGAATTTCATTGGACCGGATTTCCGCGGGAACACCAAATGTCCCGGAGCGGCACCGCCGCTCAGAAATACAGCTCCGCCGCCACATTGCCGTGGACATAATAGCAGACGGCCTTTTTGATAAACTCCTCCGTCACCTGAAACCGTTCTGCCAGCTCCCAAATCTCTGTACAGCCGTCGGCAATGGCATCGTCCAGGTCGTCCACCGGGATCAGCTTCCGAATGGCCCATTTGTCCGCCCGGTTTTCGTGACGCTGGCGGCAGTCCACAGCGGCATAGATGTTGTAAAAACTGCCCGTTGCGCAGTGGCCCAGCTCATGTCCCAGGTGTACCCGCTCCTGGATACCGCCGTCCCGGACGGAACTGTCCATGCCGATGAAACAGGCTCCGCTGTCCAGCATAAGGGACATGGAGCCGGTTTCCGCCAGAGGAAAACAAACCACCTCTATATTCTGTTGTTCCGCAAAATCATAGAGCGCTCCGATCTCCATGGCTACTCCTTTTTCTCCGCCTCCCGCTGTTTGATAAAGGCGGCAAACTTTTTTACCTCGT
Source organism: Eubacteriales bacterium (assembly GCA_030533415.1). Taxonomy (GTDB): domain Bacteria; phylum Bacillota; class Clostridia; order Oscillospirales; family Oscillospiraceae; genus Faecousia. Next base: position 96,280 of record JAUNJE010000004.1, read on the forward strand.
CGTACATGGCTTCGGTGATCTCCCCGTCGCCGCCGAAGAGGGCAAATTTGATATCCTCATCGGAAACCTCCCGCCTTCCATTGCCGGCGGGCGCTTTCTCATCCGTCTGCTCCAGCAGATAATCGGTGGTGACGCCGAAGTATTCCGCCAGCTTCGCGGCGGTGGTACCGTTGGGCTTGCCGCCGGTTTTCCACTTGGCAACGGCGGAGCGGTTCAGGCCAATGTCGGTACAGGCCCGGTAAACGCTGATGTTCCGTTCGTCACATAAGGCTTTGAATCTGTTAAAAAACACAAAAGCTCCCCCTAACATTTGTGCAATTCGCAGAAGATTACTTTAGTATGCAATTTTGCAGTTGACAAGCTACTAAAGTCGTAATATAATGCAGATAGCAAGTTACCAAAGTAATCTATCTTACTTGACACTTCTTTTTTGACAGCATCATCATAGCACATTTGCTTACTTAAGTCAACGAACATAGACAGCTTTTGTATGCTTGCACAAGAAAATGGCAGAATTTTCTGTTCCGGTAAAATTCTACCACATATTTCGTCCAATAAAACGGGACCAATTCAAAAAATGGATTAGGAGGAACAAACAATGACGACTTTGGAAATGCAGGTAGATGCTCTGATGCGGCTTTGCGCGGCGGAGAAGGAAAGCGACCGGGTTCAGGCCCGGCAGGAGGTTTGCCGCCTGCTGGAAAACGGCCGCCGGGCCGTTGATCCGGAGGCAGCGGTCCGGCAGATCCTTCTGGAGCTGGGTGCGCCCGACCACCTGGTGGGGCATCCCTATGTGATCGAGGCCATTTTGCTGGTGGCGGAGGACCGGGCGTATATCAACAACATCACCTTCGGCCTGTATCCCCAGGTGGCGGCCCGCTTCGACACCACCGCCGCCCGCGTGGAACGGGCCATGCGCCACCTGATCGAGGTGACCTGGACCCGGGGCGACTGGGAGGTGCTGAGCCGGTATTTCGGCAATACCGTCAGCCCGGACAAGGGAAAGCCCACCAATGGGGAGTTTATCGCCCGGCTTGCCAACGTGGTAAAGCAGCGGATGCGGGAAGCGGCATAGGCCACCGCCTTACCTGCCCATTCGGATAAAACACAAAAGCCGGCTGCCCAAATTTGGGCAGCCGGCCATATTCATCCCCGGAAGGGCTGTACATACCGTTCATGACTCAAGCTTTGTGGTCGCGCGTGGGCGCCGGACACAAGTCCCAGCATGGCGTAAATCGTAACAACGGAGGAGCCGCCGTAGCTGATCAGCGGCAGGGTCAGTCCGATAACGGGCATGGCACCGATGCACATACCCACATTGATCATCACCTGGAACATCAGCGCCGATGCCGCTCCATAGCAGATCATGCGGCGCATATAGTCCTGGCACTGCATGCCCACATAGATACACCGGGCAATGATCGCCAGCTCCATCAGCATCACCAGCACACAGCCAAAGAATCCCAGCTCCTCACCAATGGAGGAGAAGATGTAGTCTGTATGCTCAGCGAACAGGCTGCCGGCCTGGGTACGGTTGCCGTTGAACAGGCCCTGTCCCGTCAGGCCGCCGCCGGTCAGGGACTGCAGGTTCATTTTATAGTGGTAGCGCTCGTTGATGCCCTGGACGTCGATGCTGTCGTCAAACAGAATCAAAATCCGGTTCTGCTGGTATTTGTCCAGGAAGGGCCACAAAATGGGGAAACCAACCGCAAGCAGGGAAATGGCCAGCGCAAACCACCAAAGGCTCACACCGCCGGCAAAGGCCATGCCGATGAAGATGAACACGAAAATCAGGGAAACTCCCGCGTCTCCGGACACTGCCATATTCAGGCCCACCAGCAGGAACAAGTGGTAGCACATGTGAATAACCGACACAGGATGGGATATTCGGTTCTGATGCGCCGTCATGACGGACGCCATAATAATGATATAGGTAAGTTTACAGATTTCCGCAGGCTGGACATTGATAACAGGAAACTTCAGCCAGCTTCGGTTACCGCTATCGTTGTCGGTGCCAAGGGGAGTTATCAGCAGCAGAAGGAGGAAGCAGTTGAAAACGACCATGGCCATCCGGTGCTCGGAAAGGAACTCCATATCCAGAGAGGACACCAAGGCGTACATCACCACACCCAGAAAGGTTGCAACCAGCTGAACAGCAATGTAACGGAAATTGCCATCAAATTTATCGGCCGAGGTGGCACTGGCCACCACCACCACGCCAAAGCCGGACACGATCAGGCACAGGACCAGCAGAAACATATCGCCTTTTTTTGTAAAGTCTCTCAGTTCGTCAAGATAACGGCGCACATGCCCGCCTCCTTCTTCCGGGATTGTTCCGCCGAAGGCCCCAATCCCACAGTTTACTATTCGTGCATTATATCATTGATTGGGGAAAAAGTAAATAGATGAAATGTAAACGACTTATGAACCCCGGCAGCCGCATCCATTCTTTCCCGCGAAAAAGCACAGAACCGGACGTATTTTACCTCCGGTTCTGTGCTCTTTTCATTCCGGTCAAACACAAGCCTTCAAAATTCCGAAGGAAACGGCAACCAGTGCCAAGGGCACCATCAGGGCCACACCGCCCGCAAAAAGCAGGCATCCGATCAGCACGGGCCATGCCAAAACAAACAGCAGGGCCGCTATCACTTTTGCCGCGCCCCAGGCCACTTTGAAGGCAAGCTTCACGGCCTTAAAGAAAAGCCAGCAAAAAAGAACGACAACGAGCAAGTCCAGCATACGCATTTCCTCCTAATCTTTTTCTGTAATCAGTATAGCAGAATATGGGCAGGAAATTGTGGATGATTTGTAACATTTTGTGCCCCATTTCCCCGGGCCGTTCCAAATTTACAGCACGCAATTCCGAAATCCCCCCTTCCATTTCCCAGCGGTGAAAATGAAGAAACTGTAAAAATTCCAAAAAAAGCATTTTTCTTTGTATTTCAAAGCCGCCGCTTACTTGACAAATCAGAAGAAAGCCACTACAATTTTATGTTAAGCAGTTGCAAAAAACGGAAAAATCGAAATAATATCGCATTATTACATTTTGATGTAAAATCAGAAACAAAAATTAAAATTAGTGACAAAGAGGATGATGCGCATGAGAAGATTTCTGCGTGCTGTTTTGATAATTCTGCTGATTTTGGCGCTCATGTTTCTTGTGGGAATCAGCGTTTACCTCGTCACCATTGGGGTAATCGTGATTGATCCGTCAAAGCTGACGGCATCCGGTGCTCCGGAAGCAACGGCTGCCACGGAGGCCGTGGTTATCCCCACCACCTGGGTCCCGGAAACAGAGCCGCCCACGGAGCCTGCAGAGGCAGCCGCCACCGCCGGCACCGCGCCTATGGAAAGCACGGAAGCGGCTGCCTTCCACAGTACAGAAGCCACACAGGTACCGGAGATTCTTTCCACCGCCGATGCCTCGGAAACCATACCGCCAGAAGAAACCGGCGAACCTGTGGAAGCCGCCCTCCTTGCGGATACTGAACCAATGGCCGTGGATGCTGCCGAAAGCACGGAGCCTGAAGAAATTGGAGAAACCACGGTTCCCACGGAACCGGCCGAAATCGATGTCACCGAAGCTGTGGAAGTCCCCATGGTGCCTGACGAACCGGCCATCCCACCCGAAACGGAGGAATTCACCGTCCCACCTGAAACGGTACCTGAGGAGACAGAGCCTTGTCTGCAGCCGCCCCCTGACCACAGTACGCAAGCCATGGAAGCTACCGAAGAAGTCCCCGCCGATGATGCCGAAGCAGCGGAAGAAGAACCGTCCAAGAGCATGGCCCGCATGATTGCGGCCGGTTCCTATCACAGTGTCTGGATAAAATCTGACGGAACCGTGGGCACCGCAGGAAGCATGGAATCCGGCCGGCGGAAAACCTCCCAATGGACGGATATCGTGCAGGTTGCCGCATATCATCATACCGTAGGCCTGCGTGCCGATGGAAGCGTCGTCACAGCAGGAGAGATTCCCGGCAAGTTCAATATCTCCAGCTGGTCGGACATCGTGGACATCGATGCCAGCGCGAATAATACCGTAGGCCTGACCTCTATGGGTACGGTTGTCTGTGAAGGCTATAATACTTATGGACAGTGCGATGTATCCGCCTGGACGGATATCGTGGATGTGGCGGCAGGCTACCGAACCACATACGGCCTGAAATACAACGGCACCGTAGTGGCAGCGGGAAGCAACGCCAACGGACAGCGGGACATGGAAAGCTGGACGGATATCGTCGCCATCAGCGCAGGTGATTACCATATTGTCGGCCTGAAGTCCGACGGGACCGTAGTGGCGGTGGGGCTGAACAACGCCGGGCAATGTGATGTGGAGGCCTGGAAGGACATCGTCGCCATCAGCGCCGGAAGCGGCCACACCATAGGCTTGCGGGCGGACGGCACCGTGGTCGCAACAGGCTATAATCAATACGGCCAGTGCAATGTGGGCGGTTGGACGGATATTGTCGCCATCAGCGGCGGCTGCTGCCATACCCTGGGCCTGCGGGCGGACGGCTCCCTGGTGGCTGTCGGCAGCAACGGCTATTCCCAATGCAGCATCAGCGGCTGAGCCGGTTACGGAAATCTATAAATCAGGGAACGAAGACCGCAGGCAGCCGCTTCGTTCCCTGATTGTTTGGAAAGGACAGGAACTGTTTATGGAGAAGAAAACGGCGCGGCAGCCCTCAATCCGGCTGGAGCCTCCCACGTTGAATGCACTGCCCCCCTTTTTTCAGGAGCTGGCCTCCCTGGGATGCCTGACCGGGAACGACGTGCATCGCACAGCCGACGGATTCTATTCCGCCTCAAAATCCATTGCTGATATTTTGATTGGCAAAGGAATCACGACTTTCCCCAATTTCCAGGACCAGGAGCGGGATTGCGATAAGTTTTTTGACGATTGGTATTTATACGCCGTTCCCGGCGGCTGTGGATATGTCTACAGCCTGTTTAAGATGCGGGAACAGGAGCACAACGCCGAAAACGGAGAAATCGCAGACGGTGATACCCCCGGCGTGACCGTTTCTTTCATTGAATTCCAAACGGCGTGTTTGAAAGTCTGCTTAGTGTCGCCCACCTTCGCCAACCGAAAAGCCCTGAACTGGGAGATCGACCGGGTGGTCGCGGCCCGTGGACAGACACACCACAAAGCGCTGAAGGCCTATTTTAACCGTCCAGAAGCGGAAGGCCCCTATTTGATTGCGGAATTATATGTCAGGTTTCTCGCAAGCCTTGCGCGGGAAGGGTATCTCGCCGTTCCCAAGGACTATGCGGCATTACACCGGAAAGCCGGCTTCTCCGGCAAAGGGGGAAGGCTTCCCCGCTTCCTGGCCTACAACAACGAAGCCGCGGGATATCCGGTTTGCGACCACGAGAAAATATATATCCGGGACCCCGAAGAACTCTCCCCCTATGAAAAATGCGCGCTTCTGGCGACCCATACCGCCGACGTCTCCTTCCATTCCTTTGCCGCCGAAGTGCGTTACCACGCGCGGTTTCTGGTGTGGTATGCCAAAATACCGCTCCCCCTTGTCGGGAGATCGGTCTATGACAGCGCAATCCGCGCCGATATGACCATCGCTGAAACGGAACTGGAAGGCCCCGCCCCGTTCCATAGGCTGAACAGCAAATGGGTCCGGCAGCAGCAAAAATTCCACCCGGAATATTCGCTTTTTTGTGATCCTGAAACTTGTCAGCGCAAAACCGGCGTAAAGTGAGGAAACCATGACCTTTTACGAGAAAATGCGGGTCGTCTGTCTTGCGGTTCCGGCAGGCCATGTGGCGACCTACGGCCAAATCGCCATGCTGTGCGGAAAACCGAAGAATTCCAGGCAGGTGGGATACGGCCTGAAAAACGATCTGGCCGGACCGGACATTCCGGCCTTTCGGATTGTGAACGGCAAGGGCGAACTGAGCGGAGCCAGCCACTTCCAGGTCCCGGACTTACAGCGGCGCCTGCTGGAAGCGGACGGCATCCCGGTGTTCCAAAACGGTGACAAATGGTGTGTGGACCTAAAAAAATATGGGTGGAAAAGCTCCCTTGAGGATGCAGAACGCTTCAAATCGCAATTCGAATAAACCGGAAATGCCGATGGCAGTGGTTTTTCCAAGAAGAATACAGAACCCTCCCCAAAACCGGGGAGGGTTCTATAATACGCGAATAGCCTTTTGACAGATGGCCAAGTTTTATCTTTATGTCATCCGCCAGCTCAGGCATTTTGGGTCTTTACTCCTTCTGTATTACATGTAGCTTTTGATGACAGAGATCAAAATATCCCCCGCCACAACCCGGTCCTCGGCGGCAAAGCCCTCGGCGAAATTGTCGGAATACAGCACCTGGGCATTGGGCGGGAACTCGTCGTCCCCTTCCCAGACCAGGATCTGCATCCGGTAACCGCCGATCAGGTCAAACTGGAAGCCAGCGTCGCCATGCTTCAGCGGCAGCGCCCCCATTTTTTCCGCCGCCGCTTTGAACGCGGCCACCCTGGTGCCAAAGGTAAACGCACTGCGGGTCAGGACCCGGCCGGTATAGGGCTTGATATACATCTCCCCCCAGGGCATTTCCCGGAAGGTCATCCAGGTCCCCGTCCACGGAACATCTCTGCTTTCCAGCAGGTACCGCAGCAGAAAGGTCTGGGTCGGCAGCGGCGGCAGCTTGCCTCCGTCCAAGGCCCGAATGGCATAATCCGGATGGGAAATGGCAAATTCCCGTCCCAGTAAGTTTACATAAAACTCTTTTCCATCCCACTTGACGCTGCTGAGCCGCTGCTGCACGTCCTGAATTTCCAGTACCCGGAATTTCTCCTCATAGTGGGCAAACGGGACTTCTTCCTTATGGTTTTCGATCTGCATAGCCACCTCTTACTCGTGCAGCTCCAGCGGCAGGCCATCGGGGTCATAGAAGAACGCAATGCGCTTACCGTTGGAGGCGTTGATCATAACGGGATCAGTCTCGATGCCCAGGGCATTCAGCTCCGCAATGGTCTTGTCCAGATCGGGGGCGTGAAAGCAAAGGTGCCACACGCCGCAGGGCAAAGGCTTTCCGGGGTTGGCCGGGGGATTCTTTTTCCCAAAAATCTCCAGCATACAGTTGTTCAGCCGTACTTCCAGCTTGATATCGTTCTGCGCCTCCCGGTGCTCCTCCCGGATGACTGCAAAGCCCAGCTTGTTCACATAGAAATCCTTGGACTTTTCATAGTCAGAAACGATAATGGCAACATGATGCAAATTTTCAACGATCATGGTGTTTCTCCTTCATTCATGTAATTCCAGCGGCAGCCCGTCAGGGTCCCGGAAAAAGGTCATCCGCCCGCCCGTATAGGGGTCTGTCCGAACCGGCTCCGTGGCAATGCCCATGGTGTTCAGTTCCTTCGCCGCCTCCTCCACATCCGCCACCCGGAAGGCCAGATGCCGCAGGCCCCTGGCTTCGGGATTGGTCACCCGCTGGGGCGGATTTTCCATCACAAACAGCTCTACCTCTACGCCGCCTTCCATCTCCAGGGTTAGGATATAGTCCCGCCGTTCCTTCCGGTAGACCTCCCGCACCAGGGGCAGTCCAAGCTTATTGACGTAGAAGTCCTTCGCCTTTTCGTAATCGGATGCGATGATCGCCACATGGTACACAGCATTCAGCTTCATCTCACATCTCCTGCCGGCTGTGGGGGAACAGCCGGGAATCGGTGTGGGGAATAAAGCAGGCGGCCACGAAGGAATCCATGTAACCGGGATGGGTGCTCAGCTCCAGATAGGTCATGTTGGCAGCCACCTCCGCCGTCTTGGCGGCGGCTTCATCGCTCATGACCATGGCATAAGCGCCGGTCAGGGAGGAATTGCCGATATACTGGAATTTATCCAGCTCCACATCCGGGAACATGCCGATATTAACGGCGTTTTTCATGTTGATGCCGCTGCCGATGCCGCCTGCCACATAGACCTTGTCGATCATGTCCACGGTCATGTCCACGGATTGCAGCAGCGTGTCAATGGCGGAGAAAATGGCGCCCTTGGCCCGGATGAAATTGTCAATATCCACTTCGTTCAGGGAAACCTCCCGTCCCGTCTCGGACGCTTCCGGCATGGCTACCACATAGCGTCCCATGCCGTGGGCATCCCGCCGGACCCGTTCCCCTTCCCGGACAAACAGGCCCTTGGCATTGATGATCCCGCAGCGGAACAGTTCGGAAATCAGGTCAATGATGCCGCTTCCGCAGATGCCCACGCACTTCTGCCCCTCATCTCCGATGATGGACAGCGTTGGCTCCATGGTCACCTTGTCAATGGTGCAGGCTTCCACAGCGCCGTCGGTGGCACGCATGCCGCAGGAAATGTCGCCGCCCTCAAAGGCAGGGCCGGCGGAGCAGGCACAGCTCATCAGGAAATCCCGGTTGCCAAATACGATTTCGCCGTTGGTGCCCAAGTCGATGAACAGGCTCATTTCATCCTTGTCCCAGATACCCGAAGCAAGGGTGCCGGCCGTAATATCGCCGCCCACATAGGAGCCGATGTTGGGGGCAATCATAACAGGGGCGAGGGGATTGGCGGGAAGCTTCAAATCCCCGGCCAAAAGGCCCTCCCAGCCAAAAAAGCTGGGGATATAGGGTTCCATCCGGACAGGCTCGGCATCCACGCCCACAAACAGGTGGTTCATGGTGGTGTTGGCGCCTACGGACAGCCGAAGGATGCTCCGGGCGGAAATTCCGGCGGACTTGCACAGGCTTGCGATGATGGGCGTCAGTGTCTCCTTAATGATGGCGTCCTGGAGCTTTTTCCGGCCGCCGGGCTTGCCCTGTTCGATGATGCGGTTGATGACGTCCGCGCCATAACGGATCTGGCCGTTGCCGGAGGAGCCTTTTGCCAGCAGCTTGCCGCTGGTCAGGTCCGTCAGCACCATGGTCACGGTGGTGGTGCCGATGTCAATGGCACAGCCTACGATAGCAGTATCCTCCGCGCCGCAGATTTCCATGCACCGGAAGGCATCGCCTGCCAGCTCTCCCTTGACGGTGACGTTAAAATTGTGCTCCCGGAGGGTAGCGGCCAGCTTTACCATGACGCAGAAAGGGATCTCCACCTTTTCCACGCCTAAAGCTTCCTGGACCGCCCAGGTCAGGCGCTCGTTATCCGGCATGGTGTCCTCCAGTGAAGGTTCCGCCATGGTGACGGTAACGGCCCGGTAGTTATTGACAAAATGGATCCCGCTTTCCCGCAGCTGGCTCTGGCAGTCCTCAAAAATGGCGATTTCCTTGGGACTGCTTAAATCGGCGGTTTTCATGCGGGACTGGTAGGCGCTGGCAATGTCGGGGACAAAAACGGTGCAGTCTCCCCGGACCCTGCTGTTGCAGGACAGGCGCCAGCCCGCCTCATATTCCTCGTCCGTGATATGGCGGCTCTGGAGGGACTCCACTTTCCCCTCCACTAGCTTCACGCGGCACTTGCCGCAGGAGCCGTTGCCGGAGCAGGGGGCGTCAATGGCCACATTGGCCCGGCGGGCCAGTTCCAGCAGATTATCACCGGCGTTGCATTCAATGGTTACGGGGCTTGCGCCCTCGATTTGGAAGGTTACTCTCATAAACTAGATTTCCTTTCGGGTGAATTTGCCCAGGAAGCAAAGGGGCGCGGCGGTTGCCCGCCGCGCCGGGTTTTATTTCCATCGACTACCGCACAGCGCACCGCGCGGTACCCAGGAAGCGCAACAACTTTTAGTGAAGCACGTTACGAATTGTATGCAGCGGCCCGCCGCATTACATCAGAGGCTCCATGGACAGAACGGGATGGTTCTTCTCGGTCAGCCAGTTCAGCAGCTCTTCACAGTCGGTGGTGATGGTCTCATCGGCCACCATATCGGTGAAGTTCTCAATGCCGTACAGCTCCATAGCGGTCTTATTCAGGCGCTCTGCCACATCATCCTTCAGTTCCTTGGGCATCCAGACGATACGCTCGATGCCGCCTTCCGCGGCGATAAACTTCTTGGAAGAGATGAAATGACGTCCATGGCCCATATAGCCGGGAGTTTGAACACCACCGCCGGTGCAGGAGGCCAGTTCGCCGAAGGTCATGCCGGCAGGGGTCATACCCTTGAATTCCCGGTTGACCACGATAAAGCCGTTGGACATCGGCTCGATGCCGCAGATACACTCGAAGCAGCCGCAGGAGGTCATGGGGTCCTCCAGGATGGAGTACAGGGTCACGGTCTCCACGGCGCCATGGGTGGCTTCGTGAATGGCCTTGTCAACAGTGGTGAAACGGCCGGTACGCTCGTCGGTGCAGCCTTCCTTCAGGATGGGCTGGCAGGGACCGTTGGCATTCAGCTCATAAGTAGCCTTGGCATCCAGCCAGCTGACAGCGCCGCACAGGCCCAGCCGCTCAGGCGTCACCACGCAGCAGTGGGCAGGGGCAAAGGACTGGCACAGGATGCAGGTGTAGTAGCGGTCAACGGCCTCGTCGGTCATGGATGCCAGACGGTCGTCACGCTGGTTGTAGCGGGGCATAGCCACCTCATCACGGAACTTAGCGGCTTCCGCAGGATCGGTGATCAGCGTGACCTGGCACTTGTCCACAACGGCGTCGAACTCGTCCATGATCATGACATACAGCACCTCCGCGAAGTGCTTCATGGTCAGGCCCGCCTCAAAAGCGGCGTTGGAAACGCGGACACGAACCTGGTTGCGCTGGCCGGTGTGCATGACGCCTTCCATGTAGTTGAACCAGGCGTGGAACTTCCGCTCGATAACAGATTCAAAGTCCACCTGCATCTTCTTACCGGCAACCTCCACATAAGTGGCCAGGGCCAGCTCCTTGGCATCGGCAAGATCGGGTCCAATGATGGTGATTTTGTGGTCCTCGATCTCATTCAGCTCCCGCATGACCACCAGCTCTGCGGTGGGATTCTTGGAGGACCAGCATTCATTGTGCATGTCGGCCTTGCGGATGATCTCACCTTCAAAGGCAGCGGCAAAGGCCACGGGGATGGGCAGCTCCTTGACCTTGATCTTGATGCCCCGCAGCTCCAGGGACTTCTTGACCGTATCGGCATGGTCGCAGACAGACTCCAACGCACCGGGAACCTGGTTCTCTCCCAGGTCGATGTCCACGATCACAGGGAAGCCCAGCGCGATGGCGCCGGCACCGGCGGAGACAACGACAGCGTCGATGGCGCCGAAGGTGTTGACAAAAGCAGGCACACGGTTTTTGGTGTAATCCAGCAGGCCGGCCAGATTGCCGGGCTGGACATTGCCGAAAATCAGAGCGGCGCGGATCGCCACGGTCACAACATGGATCACAGAGGTCACATCATGGCCCAGAGGGATCACACGAAGCTCCAGGCCCATCTTGACGCCGCCCTCGGCACACTGCTCGATGACATCCCCCACCAGGAAGGTCATAATGCCCTTGGACTGGTAATCCTTGACCACCTTAACCACGTCGGCGGCGTTCTCGGCCTTGCCCAGCACAACAGCAACGCCGGGGATATCTCCGGTAACCAGGGGAACGCCCAGGGAGCGGATGATGGGATCGGGAACGAAGCCGATGCCGCTTTCATTGCTGTAGGGGTCGCCGCCCTCCACGTATTTCAGGCCTTCAATGATCTCAGCGCCCACAGCGGTGGCGAGTCCGGCATTCAGGGCCTGCCCCAGATCCTCCTGGTTGGTGATCAGGCTCTTCAGTACGCCCACACAGGCGGGCAGGTCGCCCAGAGTTTTCACCTTCACGCCGGTAGCTGCATAAATGGTGGGGAAAAAGTATGCGGTATCGGGGAAGGCAATTTCTTTTTCTGCGCCGTACTTGGCAATGGCATCGTTGACCGCGCCTTCGGTCAGGCCGGCAACGGCATTGGAGCCGCCATAGATCAGATCGGTTAATACACTCATGTAAATTCCTCCCAAAATAAAATACAAAGTCAATTTATATTAAGCCCACTGGGCCGAATATACAAGGTTATTGGGTTACTTCTTTTTTCTTATCTTCGTTTTCAGCTGCTTTGCCAGCTCCGCAAATTCCCCGCAGGTATTATAAACCGTGTATTCCTTTTCCGCCTTAACGGTCAGGCTTACCATTTTGGGGACGGAGGCGGTTGTTTTGCCGGAACTGTCCAGCCCGCGCAGGCCCTTGATTTTGGCAAAGGGATAGGCTATGAACCCCTCCCTGGTCTCAACCAGCAGGCGGCGGGAGGTCAGGATGCAGCGGCCGCCCCGGTTGGGGCACACCACCTTCACAGTCTCTCTGGGCTGAAGCACGGTTTCCAGTTTTCGGGTAAAATCCCGCTCTTTTCGTTTTTTTCTTTTGATTACGGCAGACCGGATCGCCAGCAGCAGGGCCGCTGCCAGGGCAACCGCCAGCATATACTGCCAGGTTTCCATCGTTTTGTCCTTTCGGTTACGGAAATATGCAAAGTGGCTGGGAGGGAGTTCCCTCCCAGCCATGAATGCTTGGGACATGTTCCGCTACTGCGCATGTAACGAACGGGGCGGCCGCCACCGCACCAAATGCGCATTTGCCGCCGCCCTTGGCGGCTTACAGCTCCAGGTAGGAGTCGGAGTACAGGACGTTGTTCTTGAAGATGTCGCAGGACTTGATGGTTTCCATCAGGCGCAGGTCGTTGGGGTTGACGATGGCAGAGGTCAGGCCCTGCATCATTGCCATAGCCACCAGGGCGGAGTCCATCACGGGACGGACAGCCTTAGGCGCACCGTTGGAGTTGTTGGACAGGCCGCCGGTGGACTTCAGGCCCTCATCGGCAAACAGCTTGATGGCCTCCAGAACCTGCATCTGCTTGTCCTGCATACCCTTGACCACCAGGAACAGGGGGTCAAACCACAGGTCGTCAGAAGCCATGCCCAGGCTGAGGCCGCGCTCCAGCATGGTGTGGCAGTGCTTCATGCGCTCCTCGTTGTCCTTCGCGATGCCGTCGGCAGAGCACAGGGCAAAGCAGATGGCGTCGTTGGCCGCAGCCAGGTCGATGAAGGAGATACGGGAACCGGCGTCGGCAGAGTTGACGATGGGCTTGCCGTTGGTGCGGTTGTAGACCTTGATACCGGCTTCGATGGCCTTCTTGTTGGCGGTATCCAGCGCCAGGGGAACATTGTTGAAGTTCTCCTGCAGCAGCTTGACAGCCCACATCATGCGCTCGGGGCCGTCCTTCTCGGCGGGGCCGATGTTGACGTCCAGATAGGTGGCGCCGGCGGCGATCTGCTCAGCAGCACGCTTCAGGATGGGCTCGGGATTGCGCTCGTCCATAGCCTTGCGGATGGTGGGCGCGATGCAGTGGATACGCTCGCCGATGGTGACAAAGGTCTTTGCCTCGGGGTTGTGGCCCTTGTACTTGACGCCCATGTCCACGACCTCGATCTTGGGAACCCGGGTCTGCAGCAGTTCCTCGAAGGACAGCTCCTTGACCTCTTCCTTGGGACCGCCGGCCTTGGCGGCGCGCTCGGCCTCGGCGGCCTTGGCGGCAGCCTCATATTCCTTGTCCTTCATGTACTTGGGCAGCTGGACAGCCTCCAGGGGGCCGACGACCACGTTCCAGTCGGGCAGCTTCTCCTGAATCTCGCCCTTCATAACGGCGACCTTGCCGGGGATGATCAGGGTGCGGTTCTTGATCTTATTCTCAATGTCCAGGGTCTCGAAGGTCTTCTTGACGGTGGTGGAGGAGAACTTGCCGGCAGCCCAGGCAGTCAGGACGGACATGCCGGAAGCGTCGGTGATAATCAGGTTGACAGGCTGGTTGGAGCGCTCCAGTTCGCCGGAGACCAGGAAGTAGGTCAGTGCGAAGTCCACAGTCATGGCACAGGGAGAATTCTCGTCGGCGCCGTTCAGCGGATAGATCTTGGACTCCACCTTCATGGGCTTCTGCGGATCGGTGAAGATGTTCTGACGCAGGCCATACAGAGGCAGGGCCTGGGCGTAGGTCATGTTCTCCATCACGATGACAGAGCCGTACTTCTCCGTGAACAGGGAAGCGTAAGCGGTCTGCAGGCGGTCATCGCCCTTGGCGATCCGGGCCAGGTTGACGATGGAGGGATAGCCGAAGGAGCGGTCGCCGTCCTTCAAAGCGGTGCGGCGCACCAGAACCGCATTGGTCAGAGTCTCCTTGCCTGTCTTGCCGGTGACATCCAGCACCAGATTCTTGTTTCCGGCGCCCTCCAGCTTCTTAACGGTGTCGTACAGCTCGGACAGGCTGCCTGCGCAGACGCCCAGCACGACGCCGGCTTCCTTGGCAACGGCATTCATGGTTTCCCAGTTGTCGGCGGTGGCGCCGTCCAGGATGACGTTCTTGCCTGCCACGGCCAGCGCGGCCTTGGCGCACTCCACGTCCCAGCACTCCAGGATCAGGTCACGGCCCGTCGCGGCGGCCTTTTGCACCAATGCGGCGTATGCGGCGGGATCGTTCTGGGTGTTGGACACGCAGACAAATTCCACATACATCCGCTCGCCGATACGCTCATAATCCACCTTGGCCATTGCCTCCAGTTTGGCGTCCACTTCCCCGGCGGACATGGCGGTGCTGACAGAAACAGCGTACAGGTTCTTGTTGACCAGGGTCTTCTCGTGACGGTACAGGACCGTTTCGCCGCCCAGCTTGTGGCTGCCCACGGAGATGGTCTTCATGGGAGGCGCAGTCTGCTCGTTCAGCATTGCCTTGGCGTCGTCAGAGAAGTAGGGGCACTTGTCGATGGGGACAGCGCCCTGGGCCACCTTCATGCAGAATGCCATGCAGGTGGGGCTGCCGCACTCCTTACAGTTCTTCTTAGGAGACAGCTTAAAAATGTCTAGACCTTTCAAAGCCATTGTATGTATCCTCCTTCCGGTTAAACCAGCTCTGTGATGAACTTCTTGATGGTGGCAACGGCTGCGGGATGACGCATAATGACAGCGTCCGCGCCGCCGGTCAGGTTCGCAGCGGCAGTGGAGACTTCCATCTCGATGGCGCGCTCTTCCCGGTTGCCCCAGGCGGGTTCATCTTCTTCAGATGCGGAGGATTCCTTCACGCTCCAGGTGTCCGGAGACACGGGAGCGATAATAGGCATTTGCAGATCGGCATCGGACTGGGCCAGAGCAGCCAGACGCACGCGGTCCAGGGTAGAGGCAACATACTCGTAGCCATAGCCCACGGCTGCGGTGCCGATGTTCATGAGGATGCTCTCAGGCTGGATGGACAGACCCTTCAGCATGATGTTCAGCTGCTTTGCCAGGTTGATGTCGTCGGCGGTCTCAGCGCCGACCTTCTGGCCGTAGGCCAGGGCCACGGAAGCGCCAACGGTCTTGTAATCCTCAGACCTTGCGGACATGACCAGAATGTTCTTGCCCTGCAGCGCCTCGGCGATCTTGGAGAACAGCTCGCCATCCTTTTCAATGTTCTTGCAGCCCATGATCACGATGGGCATGCTAACGGCCTCGGCAACCGCCTTGGCGTCGGCCACGCAGTCGGCAACGGAGCGGTTGGCGCCGTTGGGGTCCGCGGACTCAAAGTGCAGGCACAGGAAGTCGGCGCCAGGCATGGTCTCTGCCCGCTTGGCGTAATCGGCCATGCTTACGCAGCCTGCATAGAACTCCCTCAGTGCCGGAGTGTCCCACTCACCGGCAGCATCGGAAATTTCCACACCGATTTTCGGTGCGTTTTCGATGGGAGCATCGAAGGTGTAGAACGGCATCACATTCTGACCGCCGATGACGATTGCCTTGTCACCGGTGCCCAGGGT
>JAUNJE010000024.1:0-23895 GCA_030533415.1 Eubacteriales bacterium
CAATGCAAATTGGTAAACTTCTACGTTTGAAATTACTTTTTCGACACTCTGAGGGCACCCCACCGGGGTGCCCTTCGCCGTATGCGGTTGCAAACCTTTCCATTTGAGGAAGAAAATCGTTCAGCGGACACTTAGCTCCTCGGCAACCGGAAAAATCTTTCCCCAATTCTCCTCAGCATTCGCTGAACTCTCGCAATTATAGAGCCTGACAGAGTGCAGCGCTTCCAGTTCCGTCAGTGGCGCCGCGTTCTCAACACGTATATTGGTCAAGGACAGATACTCCAATTCTTTCAATTCCTCCAGCGCCCGCGCGTCCAGAGAGATGGAACCATAGCAATTCAGAGAAAGCATTTTTAACCCGCGCATATTCCCAACCGCGTCAAAATCGTCCGGGGAAATGTTATATAGGCGCATAACGGTGAGATTCTCACATTTCTCTGGGCCAGACAACTGCGTGAGCGGTTCCCAAACTCCGGAAATCCGGTTCATATTGATTTGAAGCACCTGCAAACTATCAAACCACTGGAAATCCTCCAGGGAACAAATTGGCGGAAGGGTCGTATCTGTAACAATTTGATTTTCAGCACCGTAGCTGCCATTCACCGTAAAAGAATCCCCGCTGCTGGGCTTTTCCAGAAAGATTATGCGGTCTGCCCGAATATCTATGTAGCGCAGCTCCCAAACATCACTGCAAAAAATCTCTCCATCCGGTCTATTCAAATACAGGCGCACCCTGCTTTCCACACCGGGATCCGTGAACGCAATTGCATGATCCGTCCCATGAGCAGCAGAAGCGGCAGGCACGGTATACGAAGAATCTCCCGTCATAACTGCGGCATTTGAAGCCAGCAGCTTGTTCATCGGGGAGGAGCGTCCAAAAACATACAAAGCAATCACGCTGATCCAAACAAGTCCTATCGCAACTACTGGCAAAATCCAAACCCGGCGCTTTTGTCCAGCAGTCTCCTTCTCTTTGATTTGTACAGCCATAATTTCCCTCCTTTACTCTATGGCAACACTTCTTCCTCGGGAATCGACATAATCAATGAATACATCCTGAATCTCGGTCAGCGGATTGCCGCAGAACGGACATACCAGCCATATAGGCGTTGCGGGATTCAGCGAACTCCCTTCTACCTGTCCGTGATCGTGCGTTCCCGTGCTCGCCGCATTCACGGGAACAGGTAACACGACAACTGTCAAAAGACCATAAGACCCATTGCACAAAGACGGATGACTTTTTTATTACGTTTCATTTTTTCTGTGTTCTGCTGTGCGAATCAAACCCGTACTCGTTTTTATCACGCCGTCATGAACTCCCCGCATTTGTTTTATATAAACTATGAAATGCCGCCACACATGTTATAAACCCCCTAATACAATTATAGCGTGGCAAAATGATATTGTCAATAAAAAATAATACGATTAACAAAAAGTTAATATAATTAAAAAAATTACAGCCGGAAATCAAGGAAAAATCCATGAACGATATAAAAAACGTGCCCGTAGAGGCGGGCGGCGCCCCTACGGGAAACGGTCTTATCCTGTTTCTTTTTTATAAAGAAGGCACCGCCTGACGGCGTTGCCGTTTTCGTAATTATTTGCAAAGCTCCGGTTTTTCCGATACCCCGGCGGGCATCAAACGGCATAAAACAGCACGGCAAAGAATTGCAGCAGCGCTCCAAGGTTCACGAAAATGTGAAAGACAGAGTGCATCCATTTGCGCGTCCTGCCCAGACCGTAGAGGATGGAGCCGATGGTGTAGGCAATGCCGCCGGAAAGCAGCAGCATGAAGCCGGGCAGGGTCAGCACATCCAGAGCCTGCTTCGCGAAGAAAATCACAGCCCAGCCCATCCCAATGTAGCAGACCATGGAGAAAACATTGAATTTGCGCAGATCGATGGCGGTGAGGGTGGTGGCAAGCGCCGCCATGGCCCACTCGAAGCCGAAGAGCGTCCAGCCCAGCACCGGATATTTGGGGCGGATGGCGGAGAGAACGATGACGGTATAGGTGCCGGCTATGAGGAAATAGATGGTGCAGTGGTCAATGACCTGCATCACCTTCTTGCCAAGATTGGGCCTCAGACCGTGGTAGACGCTGGAAATGGTGAACATGGTGATCATGGTGGTGCCGTAGATGGCGGAGGTGACGACGCCGTACACATTGCCGTGGAGGGCGGCCCGGATGACGCAAAGGGTCAAAGCCACGATCCCCATGGCGCCG
This sequence comes from Eubacteriales bacterium, assembly GCA_030533415.1. Classification (GTDB taxonomy): domain Bacteria; phylum Bacillota; class Clostridia; order Oscillospirales; family Oscillospiraceae; genus Faecousia. The sequence continues at coordinate 2,225 of JAUNJE010000024.1, forward strand.
CCGACGATGTGGGTGACCATGTTCATGATCTCTTCCCCACGGCTGTAGTCGGGCAGTTGGCGGTCGGATAATCTGGTTCGTTTCATATAGGCAGGACCTTCCTTTTTTGGGATAGGTTCAGTATACCACATTTTATACAAAAAAGATACTACTTGTTGTACCCGGCCTCTCCCAGCCGGAGAAAATGGGATTCTACAGCCGGGAGAGTGGGAATCGGGGTTGACAAAGTCCGGGGAATGGAATACAATCTCCATAGTATAACGGCTGAGGTCGCGGAAGCTATCAGTACCGCCCTGGTCTGGCAATTGCCGGGGATGGAAAAGGAGCTGCCGCCGAAGGACTCGCCCGGTGCCGAGCGGGCGTTTCCTGGGGCCGCGCAGAATATGCGCGGAACTGTCATCGGATCAGATGGAGTGCTGCCGGGACGAACAACGAAGTTTCTCCCTGTGCCGCCGCACGGGGATTTTTGATTGAGAGGATAGACAAGCCATGAAAAAGAAACCCTTCCTTACCTTAGAAAAGGCCAGACAAATTCGGGAGCAGATCCCCACGCCGTTCCATGTGTACGACGAGGCCGGCATCCGTGCCAACGCCCGGGAGCTGAAGGAGGCCTTCGCCTGGAACAAAGGCTTCCGGGAGTATTTTGCCGTAAAAGCGACCCCCAACCCCTATATATTGCAGATTTTGAAGGAGGAGGGCTGCGGCTGTGACTGCGCCTCCTATACGGAGCTGCTGATGGCCGAGGCCGTGGGCATTACGGGGCATGATGTCATGTTCTCCTCCAATGTGACGCCGGAGCAGGATATGCGCAAGGCCTATGAAATGGGGGCATACATCAATCTGGATGACGCGACCTATGTGGAATTCCTGGAAAAGCTTGTGGGGGACAGAATGCCGGAAACCGTCTGTCTTCGCTTCAATCCCGGCGGCTCCTTCTGCCTGAGCAATACCATCATGGATATGCCCCGGGATGCCAAATATGGCATGACCGAGGACCAGATGGCAGGGGCCATTAACCGCCTCCAGCAGCTGGGCACCAAGCACTTCGGCATCCATGCCTTCCTGGCCTCCAATACCACCACAAACGAATATTATCCCGAGCTGGCCAGCCAGCTTTTCCATTTGGCGGTGCGGCTGCGCAACGCCACCGGGGCGCACATTTCCTTTATCAATCTCTCCGGCGGCATCGGTGTGGACTACCGCCCGGAGCAGCCCCGGTGTGATATTAAAATCATCGGCGAGGGCGTCCGCCAGCGCTATGAGCAGATCCTGACCCCGGCAGGGATGGGGGACATTGCCATCTTCACCGAGTTGGGCCGCTACATGCTGGCGCCCTATGGCCATCTGGTTTCCACCGTTCTGCACCAGAAGCATATTTACCGGGAATATGTGGGCCTGGACGCCTGTGCTGCCAACCTGATGCGGCCCGCCATGTACGGCGCTTACCACCACATCACGGTGCTGGGCAAGGAGGATGCTATTTTGGACCATGTCTACGATGTCACCGGCGGCCTGTGTGAAAACAATGACAAGTTCGCCATCCAGCGCAGCCTGCCCAAAATCGAGGTGGGGGATATCATCGTGATTCACGATACCGGCGCCCACGGCTTTTCCATGGGCTACAATTATAATGGAAAGCTGCGCAGCGCCGAGGTGCTGCTGAAGGAGGACGGCTCCTTCAAGCTGATCCGCAGGGCGGAGACTCCCAGGGACTATTTTGCCACATTTGACTGCACGGAGTTTTCCTTCGGTGAGTAATTGAGCATTGTGCACAAAAACCACCGGGAAATATTTCATGCCAAAAGGGAAAATAACGAAAAAATTTCATACTTTTCTTTTCGGTTTGTGCTATAATAATATAACGGCAGGGGAAAGACCCATATTCCCACACCGAAAAGGAGAACCTATGAACAGTATCTTATTTTTTCTGACACCAAAGGCGATGTGTGCTTACCTGTACGATGACTATACCATCCGTCAGGCACTGGAGAAGATGGAGTCTGCGGGATACGCGGCGATTCCGATTCTGAACCACCATGGGGAATACCGGGGAACGCTGACGGAGGGCGACCTTCTGTGGGCTATGAAGAACATGTGCTACATGGATATGCGCCAGGCAGAGGCCCGGCGGATCATGGAGATTTCCCGGCGGAAGGACAATGTTCCCGTTCGGATAACCGCTTCCATGCACGATTTGATCGAACGGGCTTCCCACCAGAACTTTGTTCCCGTGGTGGATGACTACGGCGCCTTTATCGGACTGATCACCCGGAAAGCCATTATCAAATACTGCTATGACCAGCTGTTCCCGGAAGATTAAGTACATAGTATGACGCCCCGCTATTATGCAGAAAGCGGGGCGTCAATTTATTTCCTGCGATACTGGCTCTTGATAAAAAACTGAAAACCTTCTAATACTGTTTCTTTAATAAAACCAATAATTTAGACATCTTTGTTGGTTTTTCAACAAACCGGGAATAAATGGTGATTGCGATGCAGTCCCGGTTTGATTAAAATAGTTTATGCTTATTGGGATAACGCATTACCTTGACGCACTGGTGCGCTGCAATTTGGTCTTGCTGAGCTAAGCCGATAAGCATTTAATAAATTATGTAGATGCATAGATTAGGAGAGGAAGGATGTACAAATGAAGCGTAAAAAGGTGGGAAAAGGCGTGCTGGTCGTTTTGCTGGTACTGGCGCTGATCGTATGCGGCGGCTATGGTTATCTATATTTTAACGGCCTGTCCGGTATACGCGGCATCGCAGAGGCAGCCGGGGGGCAAATTAAGGTCGCCTGTGTTGGCGACAGTACGACGTATGGACACGGTATCAGTAATTGGCCCCAGAACAACTATCCAAAACGTTTACAGAATCTGTTGGGGAATGGCTACTGTGTAAACAACTTCGGTGTCAGCGGCTACGCAGTGCAGGCTACGTCTGACCGCCCTTATGCTTCACGGGAGGAATATCAGCAGAGTCTGGCTTTCGATGGGGATTTTGTGGTGTTTATGATGGGTACCAATGACACAAAGCCCCAGAATTGGCAGGGAAGCGATGCATTCAAAACGGAGCTTGTAGCCCTTTTGGACAGCTATGGTGATGCGGAAGTGATCCTGTGTACACCCACAGCGGCTTTCTTTTTGGATGGAGAGACGGAGGGCGTCACCAGCCACAACATCCAGCCTCTGGTAGTGGAAGAAGTGGCCCAGATTGTCCGGGATGTGGCACAGGAGCGCGGCTGCGTGCTTCTCGACATACATGCATTGACCTCTGGGCATCCTGAGTGGTTTGATAAGGATGGCGTCCATCCTAACGGTGAAGGCGCAGCTGCCATAGCGCAGGAGGTTTATGCGCTGCTGACCAGTACGCAATGGTATGATTGATAGAAAAAGCAGCTCGTACCGGGCAGGATCGCGGCATATCCTGCCCGGTACGAGTTATTGTATGTATGGCGCTGTGAAGAAAAGACTAATACTCGTAAGGTTTTACGAAGAAAACCGCCCAAAAGCGTCTCATACAGTTCTTAACGCACCTGCAGTGCTATAAAAGATTTTCAACCTTTTTAATAAGAACTATTAGGCCAGAGGTTTGCTCAGGTACTGCTCCCACAGGAAGGTTTCCTCGGATTTTTTCAGCCCATAGGCTTCCCGGATGCCTTCGCAGAGCTTCAGCAGCTTGGCCTGCATGGTGTCGGATTTGAAAAGTGCCTGATTCCCGGACAGCATGGCATATTCCATGATCCTGGCCCGGTCTTCCTTGGGGAAGCTCATGGAGTAGGTGTCCACAAAGGAACGGGTTTCGTTCTGCAGGTATATGCCGGAATCCCGCTGGGCATTGGCGCGGTAGTCATAGTCATAGGCAAAGCCCGAGGGATTCAGCGCTTCCCACTGGTCGAAGGCAATGCTTTCATTCAGAATATGGGTTTCCATAGCATGGAACAGCTCGTGGTAAAGCGTCCGTTCCGAAAATTCCCCTGCGGCAATGACAACATAGGCATCCGTGCCATCCAGGAACTGCAGGCCGGTGGCGGTGTCCAGACTGCCGGATTCGGCGGTGCCGGTGAGCTGCCGCACAAGGCAGATTTTCAGGGCCGTGAAGTGGGACGCGGTGTCCGTCAGGATGACGTCGGGATACTGGGCCAGCCGCTGGTCCAGCAGCTCCAATTCCCTTTGAATCACGGGGACCAGATACTCCACCTCAAAATCATAGTCCCAAGGTTCCACTGCGGCGGCGTCCTCCCATACCAGGACCTCAATGCCGTATTTTCTGCCGATCTCCGCAGCATAGGTCTGGCACTTGGTGATACCGGCCCGGTCAGGCGCGGCGGCGGTATAATAGGTCCCGGTGTAGTCCGTGGCGTCATGGACGAGCAGGGAGCTTCCGGTACCGACGTCCCAGCGGTAGATGGTTTCACAGCCGTAATCCTCGTTGTGGATCAGAAGGTAAATGCAGCTGCCGGGGATATCTTCCACTGCCAGCAGCTGGTGGTCCGTTACCAGCGTCAGCGTGGAGCGGCGCAGGCCGGTTTCCAGGTCGTAGTAGTCCAGCTGCAGCTCATTGGCGGAAGGTGTGCCGATGGTGACCGCCGCGTTCTGCTCCTCCAGAAAGACACAGGAGGCGGTGAGGTCGGCGGGGGTCAGGGCCTGGGGATCGTCCTCCCCTTCGCCAAACAGCAGGGCATAGGTCATGCCGGTGGGGAAGGAAGCATAGTAGCGGCTGTCCTTGGTGCACAGAGTCATTTCGCCGCTTCGCTCGTAACACGTTAGCCCGGTATCCACCGCGAGCAGCAGGGTGCGCTCCTGGCCGTTGTCCAGGATGCGGCATTGCAGGACAGTGTCGTTGTAGTGCAGTCCGGTTATGCTCTGCTCCGGGTAGGCGATCTCCTTGACACAGCGACGGATGCCGGTTTCCAAATCCCAGGCGCGGATGGCGGTGGATGTACAATAGTATAAGGTGTTCCGGTCGGCGGAGAGAATGGGGGAACCCACCAGATCTCCGGGCGCGGCAATATGGCTGACAGCCTTCAAAGAGGCGTCCAGCACCACGGTTTGGAGATTCTGCGGATCGTAATAGGACACTTCCCCGCTGCTGACACGCAGGGAAGGGTCCCCGGCACTGAGATAAAAATCCAGGTGAAGGGTCGCCGCAACAGCCAGGTTATCGCCGGTCAGAAGGGTCAGGGTGGTGGTTTCGTTTCCGGAGAGAATCAGCAGCCCGTCCCCCATGGCGCGCATGTCGTAGACATTGGGAAGCTCCAGGGGATAGGTGCGAAGTCCGCCCTGATAGCGGTTTTCCAGATCGCTTCCCTCGTCATACAATCCTGGGGACTGGGAAGTTTGGCCGGTGGCTGAGGCTGGCTCCGTGGTGGAATTGGCGGCCGCAGCCGATGCTTCCGAAACACAGCCGCACAGCAGCAGGCATGTCAGGAGCAGAGCGGGCAAATGCTTCATGGTTACTGCCTCCTTGCAAGGGTATAGTCATCGCCCTGCCTGTAGTAAGGGCAATGCTGGGAACGGGAGGTCATGATGCGGTAGACTTCATCCTCGTCCAGGTCCATCATGCAGTAGAACTCGTCGTATTCCTCATCATAATCATAATGCCAACAGGTTTCACATTCTGTCGAATCCACGTTCATTCCTCCCAAATTCGGAAAGAAAATTTCCCGTTCTCATAAATCAGACAGCTGTGGCTGCCATCCTTGGGAATGGATACACTGCCAGGATTCAGGCAGCGCACACTTCCTCGCATTTCGTCCAGCTTCACATGGGTGTGGCCGGAGAGGAACACGCTGCCTTCCGCCAGCGGGGGCAGGCAGTCAGGGTTGTGGTGGTGGCCATGGGTCAGGTAAAGGGTCAGACCGTCCACATACAGCTGGGAGAAGTCCGCCATGCAGGGGAAGGGGAGCACCATCTGGTCCACCTCCGCTTCGCAGTTGCCGCGAACGGCGATGATGATGTCTTTGTATTTTGACAGCATGGGGATCACCTGCTTGGGCGCATAGTCCCGGGGCAGGTCGTTGCGGGGACCGTGGTACAGCAGGTCCCCCAGCAGAATCAGCTTGTCCGGCTGTTCCGTCTCCACCAGCTCACAAAGACGGCTGCACCAATAGGCACTGCCGTGGATATCGGATGCGATCACAAGTTTCATTTGATAAATCCTCCGTAAAGGACCGCAGAATGGCGGCCCGCAAGTCAGCCCAGTTTTTCCAAATACGCCTTCACATCAAAGGGACGGAGCGGCGCATCCTTCTTCAGGTACAGCGGATGATGGGGATGCCCCTTTTTGGTGATGGCGCCGGCGCAGTACCATTGGGCACCAAAGGCTTCCCCCAGGAGCAGCATATCCCGCACACATTCGGGAAGATACTCCCGCTTTTCGATGATGGCACCCCAGGCGGCCCAAATGGCCGGGTGCTCCGAAATGGACAGCACATACCGGAAGGCCTCCATGTTCTCCCTGTGGAGCAGGGGATTGCATACTTTTTCCATATCGTCGGGACTGGTGGCCCGCTGGGCATAGACATTGAACATGAGGAAGCTATCAAAGCCGTTGGCGTGGGCGATCCGTTCTACGGATTTCAGGGTGTTGTCCAGGGCGTCTGGCTCGGCGGTGGAAGGGTTGATGCCGATGCAGATCAGGGGATGCCTGCCCCGGGTGCCCAGGATGTACCGGTATTCGGAATAAAAATTGGGGGCGTAGAGCCATTTTTCGATGTCATACGCTTCCGAGGGGGTATTGGCCGCTTCTAGGGCCTGCCGGAAGGTGACCAGGGCCAGCTGGGAGGTGGCGCCGTTGGGAATATGTGCCATTATGCTTCCTCCACAGTGGGGAACCACAGGCTCTGGGACGGATCGTGGAATCCGCAGCTCTGGGGATCCCGCCCGGTTTGCAGGCACCAGCCGGCGAAGGCGGTGTCCAGGAAGGGGTAAATACCTTCCATGGCGGATTGCAGGCTGACAACGCCGCCATCTGCCATATGCAGCTCCACAATGATGTTCCCGCCCTGGACCAGATAAAGCTTCTGCCCCTGGATGTCCTGATAGCGGTATGTGACATCTTTTTTGCCGAAGCGGGACTGCAGGAAGCTTTCCCCGTCATAGAAAATGCCGAAGCTTAAGTAGTACACGGACAGACAAATGCCCAGCAGCAAAACCAGAATACCGCCGATCAGCAGAACGGCACCGTCGGTGATGCCGACGCAGACTGCCAGAATACCCAGAGCCGCCAGAATCACCCCGAAAACGCCGTAGCGCTTGCTGGCCCGGACGGCCATGCCGGAGCGGTGCTGTGCCTTGCTCCGAAAAGCTTTGGTAAAGGATTTGTCGATCAGGTGGCAGATTCCGAAAACCAAGGCGGCGATCAGTAAAATTGCCAAAAATTCCATTCTGTTTCTCCTTTGGAAGGGCCGGGATATGTTCTAGGCCCAGAGTACGTAGTCCACCGGGATGTCGTGAGCCTCGGTTTCCAGCGCGGGCAGCAGCTGAAAGTCATAGCACAGGGCCAGGGTAGGGTGGTTCGGCTCTGCGGCAAGGAACCTGTCATAAAAGCCGCCGCCATAGCCGATGCGGTGCCCCTGAAGGTCGAAGGCCAGACCGGGCATCAGGACCAGGGCGGTTTCGTCGTCGGCGGGGGGGCCGTCATCGATCGGCTCCGGGATCCCGCAGTACCCTTTTTCCACCCGGGAAAGGTCGTCCAGAAAGAGAAATTTCATTTCCTCCCCATAGACCTTGGGCACGGCTACCCGCTTCCCGTCCCGGAGGGCCTGTTCCAGCATGGGGACGGTGCGGACCTCCTGGTTATAGGGAAGGTAGCCGTAGATGGTTTTGGCTTTTTGGTAGGCTTCCGACTGAAAAAACAGACCGGCCAATTTGGCGCTGCGCGCCTGGATTTCGGCCTCCGTCATGGCCCGCTTTTTCTCCCGGATAAAGCGGCGCAGTTCTTTTTTATCCATCGTTTTTCTCCTCCCCGGCGTCCTTTGCCGGGCGGAACATCCGGAACCACAGGAAAATGGCAATCTGGCCGGGGATGCCCAGCAGGAAAATTTTCCAGAAATGGAGCCGGAAAATGATCAGCAGCGTCATATAAATGCTGAGAATGCCGCCCCAGGTGATGAGGGAGATCAGGCCCTGGTTCCACCGGAAATCATGCCAGGCGGAGCGCAGGCTCAGAAGCACGATGGCATTGGCGGGAATGGCGTAGAAAAAAACCAGCCAGCTGTACCGCTCCAGCACCTCAAAGGAGGACAAGATCACGAACACCAGCAGCGCCACAAACCAAACCAGCGTGGAGGACAGCCCCAGGATCACATTTTTGTTGGCTTTGCGCTTCAATGCCTTCTCAGAAACCTGGGTCATAGCCTTTTCCAGGGTGCCGGGATTTCCGGGCAGCTCGTTGGGGTCCGACAGCAGATCCCCTACGGTGATGTCCAGCTGCTCCGCCAGCTGTACCAGCGTCAGAACATCGGGGACGGATTCCCCCCGCTCCCATTTGGAAACAGCCTTGTCGGAATAATTCAGTTTTTCCGCAAGCCCCGCCTGGGTCAGGCCGGCGTTCTTGCGGTAGGCGGCGATGTTTTCACCGATCCGGTATTTCAGCTTCTCGTCGTCCATGGTGTTCCTCCAGCATGTAATTGCTGTTATTTTATCATAAAAAGAAGGGCATTGCAACAAAAAAACACCGCGTTTGGAAAGCAGGCAGAAATAAGGGGCTGCGGCACGATTCGCCGCAGCCCCAAAAAAATGGGAATGTTGAACAGTATTAGACCGTATGGCCCTTGCGGCGGATGGCATCCACCACATAGTCCACATATTCTTCACACACAGCCTTGCTCTCCGCTTCCACCATGACCCGGACGACAGGCTCGGTGCCGGATTCCCGCACCAGAATGCGGCCGGAGTCTCCCAGCTTGGCGGTCACCTCCGAGACGGCCTTCTGCACATCGGGGTCCCCCTGGGCCGCCGCCTTATCCGCGACCCGGACATTTTTCAGCACCTGGGGATAGAAGGTGAAGCCCTCACACAGCTGGCTCAGGGTCTTCTTGCGGGCCTTCATGACTTCCATGACCTTGAGACTGGTGAGAATGCCATCGCCGGTGGAGGCATACTTGGAGAAAATGATGTGTCCGCTCTGCTCGCCGCCCAGACGGCAGCCGTTCTGCATCATGTATTCATAGACGTATTTGTCGCCTACGGCGGTCTTGGCATAGCCAATACCCAGCTCGTCAAAGGCCTTGTAAAGGCCGAAGTTGCTCATTATGGTGGTGACCACGGTGTTGCCAAGGAGCTTGCCCCGGTCCTTCATGTACTTGCCGTAGATATAAAGGATATGGTCGCCGGTGACCACATTGCCCTTTTCGTCCACGCACAGGCAGCGGTCGGCGTCTCCGTCATAGGCAAAGCCCACATCCAGCCCGTTATCCACCACGAAACGCTGCAGTACCTCGATGTGGGTGGAGCCGGCATTCATGTTGATGTTGTAGCCGTCGGGGTCGGCATTGATGACGTAGGTTTTGGCGCCCAGAGCGTCGAAAACGGACTTGGCAATGTTCCAGGAAGCGCCGTTGGCACAGTCAAGCCCCACCTTCATGCCCTTGAAAGAGTAAAGCCCCAGAGAAATCAGATAGCCGATATAGCGGTTGCGCCCCGCCACATGGTCCACCGTCCGGCCGATCATATCCCGCTTGGCCAAGGGAAGCTCCTCCCACCTGCGGCCGAAGGCCTCCAGCGCACCGTCTAAGTAGGCCTCCACCAGGGAAATGACGCTTTCGTCCATCTTCTCGCCGAAGCTGTTGATCAGCTTGATGCCGTTGTCATAGAAGGGGTTATGGCTGGCGGAGATCATGATGCCGCAGTCAAAGCCCTCGGTGCGGACCACATAGGCGACAGAGGGGGTGGTGGTGACGTGCAGCAGGTAGGCATCGGCCCCGGAGGCGACCAATCCGCCCACCAGGCTGTATTCAAACATGTAGCTGGAGCGGCGGGTATCCTTACCGATGACGATCCGGGCGGGACCGTCCGTCCCGCTGCGGCGCTTCAGCTGGGTGTAATACCAGCCCAGGAAACGGCCTACCTTATAGGCGTGATCCGCAGTCAGATTGCAGTTGGCCTCGCCGCGGAAGCCGTCGGTTCCAAAATATTTTCCCATGGGAATGATCTCCTTTCATAAAGGCACAAGACATTGGGGCATAAAACCTTGCCCCATTTGATATCTTATGTCCTTCAACAGACTTAACGTTCAGACTTTCTTCACGACCACGCCGCCGGTTTTCCAGATGCTGTCTGGGGGGACGACGCCGCGGACGCAGGAGGTGGGGTAGATGCTGCTGCCGCGGCCAATGACGGTGCCGGGGTTCAGGACGCTGTTGCAGCCGACTTCCACGAAATCGCCCACCATGGCGCCGAACTTTTTCAGCCCGGTGGGAAGCTGCTCCTGGCCGTTCTTTACAACCACCAGGGTCTTGTCGGACTTGACATTGGAGGTCAGGCTGCCGGCGCCCATGTGGGATTTGTAGCCCAGAATGCTGTCGCCCACATAATTGTAGTGGGGGACCTGGACGTTGTCGAAGAGAATCACGTTTTTCAGCTCCACGGAGTTGCCGACTACGCAGTTCTTGCCCACCAGGGCGGAGCCGCGAATGAACGCGCAGTGCCGCACCTGGGTATCCGCACCGATGATGCAGGGGGCACCCAGGTAAGCGGTGGGGGCGATGACGGCGGATTTATGTACCCAGACCTGGGGGGATACTTCGGTATAGTCTTCGCCCAGCTGCGGTCCCAGGGAAAGAATCAGGTTTTTGATGCCGCCAAGGGCCTGCCAGGGGTAATCAAAGGCGGAAAGATAGCTCCCGGCCTGGGAGCGGGACAGGTCGTATAAGTCGCTGGTTTTTAACATAGGGGTCCTCCTTCCGGCGGTGCGCCGAAAAATTGCATGACTACTATACCATTTGAAAGCGGGCTTTGTCAACCGCTCAAAGGGGATTTGTATATATTTCAATTAAAATTTTAGCATTTTCAACGAAAAAGGACCAAAAAAACGGAGCCTGCCTTGGTGGCTCCGTGAAAAATTATTGGTTTTTTTGCGCCACCAGCGCGGCAATTTCCGCAAGCTGGTCCGGCGTGATGTCCTCGCGCTGCAGCAGTGCACGGAACAGGCCCACGATATTGGGCTTATGCCGGTGACTGAAAATGGTAGCGGCAAAGTATTCTTCCCGGCTCAGAGTAGGGGAAAAGACTCTGCCATAGGTTTTGCTGCGTCTGACCAAACCGGCTTCCTGAATGGCGCCCTTTTGCAGCAGGCCGTTCAGCAGAATATGCACAGAGCTGTCCTTCCAGGTTTTTTCCTCGGAGCGTGCCAGCAGATCTGCGCGGGACAGGGGCTTGTCCGATTCCCATAGGACATCCATAATTTCCATTTCGCTTTTTGTGAGTTCCATGCGCACACCTCGTTGATCGTGAATTTGGGTATATTATATCCCTATTTACAGATTTTGTCAATTCTGTTGTCATGACATACAAAAAATTTTTTCTTTTTTTCTACTATGATAATGGTTATCAATCGGTAATATCATAACATTTGCGTTTGTTTTTTCAGGAAAATTTTTCCTTCTACTATGCGGAAATTTCCCCATGGCTTTGCCATGGGGAAAGGGAAATTCAGTTTCCGGTCAAGGTCTGCTCCAGCATCTGCCGGGCGGCATCCATATCCGCCACCAGAACGGCCATTCCGTCGATCATCTGGTTGGTGTAGGTGCCATCGGCGGGGACCCGCTGGCTGACGATTTCGGCGCGGGACAGCACCGGGAATAATTCCAGGGCATAGCCCAGAATTTCCAGCTTGCTCATATCGGTGGTGATCATGGGAAGAATCTGGTTCGTCAGGGCCAGCAGGGTCGTCAGGCTGGAATCCCGGTAGGCCTCTACCAGGGCGCTCATGACCTTCCGCTGGCGGTTGGTGCGGCTGAAATCGCCGTCGGCGTCCAGCTTCCGGATGCGGGAATAGGCCAGGGCCTGGTCGCCGCTGAGGATGTAAGTCCCCTGGGACAGGGTGCTGCCGGTTTCTTCGTTGATGAATTCGGCCTCGTCCTGGCGCAGCTCTATCTCCACGCCGCCCAGCAGATCCACGATGCCGGCAAACTGGGTGAAATCCACTTCCACATTCCCGTCGATATACAGGCCAAAGTTCTGCGTCAGGGTTTTGTCCAGCAGGGACATGCCGCCGGCGGCGTAGGCGGCGTTGATGCGGTTGCTGTTGTAGCCGGGAATCTGGACGTAGAGGTCCCGCAGGAAGGAGGTCATGATCAGCTGCTTGGTCTTTTTGTTGAAGGTGCAAAGGATCATGGAATCGGAGCGGGCGCGGCCCTCACCCTCCCGGCGGTCCTGGCCGATCAGCAAAATGTTGACGAGATTGCTGCCCTTGCCGCCGATCTGGGTGTTGTGCTGGTTAAACTGGACATCTCCGCCGTTCATGGAGGAACCGGAAGAGCCGCTCCCTTCCTCGGCAGCCAGATACGCGTCCAGCTCCTCCTGGGAAAGAGAAGCGGAATCATCCGGGTTTACATAATTTATCTGCCCCAGAAGGTACTGGAAGTAGACGGTGACTGCCAGCATCACCACAAGGATCAGCCCCAACAGGGTGCACAGAAACTTCATGGCGGTCCGGGCAGGGGTGGATTTTCTTTTTTGCTTCATATCGGTGCCTCCTGAATGAGGAATGTTTTGGTAATAGGATATGTATCCGGCGGGGATTCATTCCGAAATTTTGCGCCTGGGGAGCGGCCGGGGGGTGGGGACTTCCCTGGAAACGAGGCCATTTGCCCAGCTGAGCCGCAGGTTTTCTGCCAGACGGGTAATGAACACGGTGTTGGTAGGACATCTGGTACTGGACGGGAAACAGCGCTGCCAGACCTGGATATCCCGCTGTTTCCAGGCGGCGGCCAGGGCGCTGCGGATGGAGCGCTCCACCAGTTCGCCCTTACGGCCGTAAATCGCGCCGACAGCTGGGTATAGTTCCTTGGTAACAGCCTGCCTGGGATCATTCGCCATCAGCAGAATAGCCTCCCGCAGGTAGTCATAGCCGTCATGCTTGGTACAGATGCCAAAATGAAGCAGCTGAGTGGCGACGAAGGTCCGGGAATCAGGGACCGGCGGGTGCAGGCTATCGTTTAGGTCGGCGACCCGGGCGGCGGTAGCTTGGACATCACAGGGCTTGCGCATGAGATAGCCCACTCCCAGGCGGTTGACCGCATCCAGCACATAGCTGCTGGTAAAAGGGGTGGTGGCAAGCACCATGGGATGGATACCCGCCTCCACGGCCGCCTGCAGCAGGGTGATGCCGTCCAGTTCCGGAAGCGTCAGATCCAGTACGAGAATGTCGCAGTGTTCCTTTCGCAGGATTGCCAGCGCCTCCTTCCCGTTTGTGCAGCAGAGGACCCGGTAATGTCCCTGCAAAGCTTCGGCCAGAGTCAATTGGAAATCTTCGTTGCTGTCCGCAATCAGCAGCGTCTGCGTATTCATGTTCTCCCCTCCGCGTGATAATAAATATAAGATAGCATATGCGGAGAAGAATTTCAATTCCTTGCGGCAGGCGGATTTTCGCCAATTTTCGACAATCGGAAAGGCGTGCCGCGAAAAACGGCACGCCAATATTCCGCTTGAAAAAGAATATTACCGGAAAACCGAATCAACCGCCAAAATACCGGCGGAAATAATCATACCATTCGTCAAAATCACCGTCGCTGGGAAGGTCGTCCTCATTTTCCGGTACGGCGGGGGTGGTGTCCTGAGGCTTTTCATCCAGGGTGATGTCCAGCGTCAGCTCCTTGCCGCTGCGGATGACGGTGACGGTGGTGGTATCCCCGGCCTTGAAATTGCGCAGGGCGCGGGTCAGGTCGGTGACATTGCTGATCGTTGTCCCGCCCAGGTCGATGACGATGTCCTTGACCTGAAGGCCGGCACGGTCGGCGCTGGCACCGTCCACGATCTCCATGATATACGCGCCGGTGGGCAGGCCAAACATGGCGGCGGAGTCAGCGTCGGTATCCATTACGGACACGCCCATATACGCGCCGGTGACATAGCCATACTCGATCAGGTCGCTGATAATGGGGATAACATCGTCAATGGGAATGGCAAAGCCGATGCCCTCAATAGACGCGCCGGAATTGGTGGTGCCGGAATATTTTGCGGTGGTGATGCCGATGACCTGGCCGTACATGTTGAACAGGGGACCGCCGGAGTTGCCGGGATTGATGGCGGCGTCGGTCTGGATCATGCTGATGATGCTGCTGTCGGTGGCGACTTCCCGGTTGATGCCGCTGACATAGCCCACGGTCTGGGTGGCGGTCAGCTCACCCAGGGGGTTTCCGATGGCCACGACCATGTCGCCGATAATGAGGTCGGCGCTTTTGCCAATGGCGGCAGCGCTCAGGCCCTCGGCGTCGATTTTCAGGACAGCCAGGTCATTGGTGGAATCGTGGCCCACCACCTCGGCCGGGTATTCGGTACCGTCATGCAAGACGACATTTACGGAGGTGGCGTCCTCCACCACATGGTAGTTGGTGACCACATAGCCGTCAGCGGAGAAAATAAAGCCGGAGCCGGAAGCGGAGCCTGTGGAGGTGCCGTAAAAGCCGGTGGTCTGGATGGTGCTGGAAATGGCCACGACGCAGTCCACGTTGCTGCGGTACAGCTGGCTGGGGGTCATGGCGTTGCCATCGGTGGGAAGCTGGACCGTCTGTCCGGTGGACGGGGCGGCGCTGTCGATCTGCTTCTGCAGGTCTTCGATTTTCCTGTTCAGTGTATTGACAGCCGCTTCGGTGCGTCCTTCCCAATACCGGTTGACGGAAGAAGCGGTGATCAGGCAGCCACCGGCCACCAGCACCGCTACCAGAAGAACGGCAGCGATGCCCTTCCAGACCGGCCTGCGGGATCTGCGCTCCCGTGGGGGCTTCTGCGGCGGCTGAGTCTGGGGCTGGTAATGGTATTCCTGCCGGCTGGGCTGCGGGTTCATGACGTAGGGGGAATTGGCGTAGGGAGATTCCTTCCGGCCAGCGCCTAAGCCGTTATAGGCCGACGGCTGGGATTCGTTCCGGGGCTGGGGAGGGGTGACCTCCCCGGGAGTAGGCTGGGGATTCTCCGCATCGCTGGGAAATTCGCTGCTTTCAAAGGTGTCCATACTGGTGCCTCCCTTATGTGTTTCTGGTTTCATCATATTGGTTACTTGTGAAGAAATTATGTATTGACGGGGAACGAAATATAAATTCTGGAATATCTGTCCCTATCATACCCGTTTCCGGCGGTTTCGTCAAGAAAAATCGCGGCAGCAGGAAGCTGCCGCGCTGAGATGTCATCTTACTTTTTGCGGAAGGACTTACAGTCGGTGCACTGGTCCACGGTGGGGTTCAGCTCGTGGGTACCCACCAGGATGCGGTCCAGGGAGCAGTAGTTCTCATTCTCGCAGTGATGGGCACACTGCTGGACGGTGCACTCGATGCACTTGTTGGCATGACAGTTCATTTGTCTTCCTCCTTTGATTTTGGATTCGGGAATAGTATGGCGCCGCGGGAAGAAAATATACCGGAAAGGGCCGGAAAAGATTGCTTTTTTTGCGCTTGTATGGTATTTTATGATTGCGCGGCGGCGTTTCCGTCTGCCGCCTGCACGGTGGTTTCTGTGAAAATAATAATAGGAGGAGAAAATTCACCATGTCCAAAATCGCCCCCTCTATTTTAGCGGCTGACTTTGCCAATCTGGAACGGGATGTCCGGGACATCGAAAAAAACGGCGCCGATTGGGTGCATGTAGATGTGATGGACGGCCTGTTTGTACCCAATATCTCCATCGGCATTCCGGTGGTGAAGGCCATCCGTCCCGTCACCGGGCTGCCTCTGGACGTGCACCTGATGATCGACCGTCCCATCCGCTATGTGGAGCGGTTCATTCAGGCCGGCGCCGATTGGCTGACCGTCCACGTCGAGGCAGACCAGCCGCAGAATACCCTGGAATGCTTGGACAAAATTCATGCCCTGGGCGGCAGGGCGGCCATTTCCCTGAAGCCCAGGACCCCTGCGGAAGCCGCCATTCCCTATCTTGAGAAGTGTGACATGATCCAGGTTATGACGGTGGAGCCGGGCTTTGGGGGCCAGAAGTTCATGGCGGACATGATGCCAAAGGTCAAAAAGCTGCGCAAAATGCTGGATGAAGTAAATCCCGCCTGCATCCTGGAGGTAGACGGCGGTGTGGATGCCGGGACCTGTGCCATCTGCAAGGAGAGCGGGGCGGAGGTGCTGGTAGCCGGTTCCGCCTATTTCAAAGCGGCGGACCGGGCTGCGTTTGTAAAAAAGCTTCGGGAATAAGCCTGTCAGGTGTGGCGATGACAATTACAGAGAAAGCAATAGAATTGAAAAACGGCCAAGCGGTAATCCTCAGAAGCCCGGAGCCGCAGGACGCGGCAGCCATTTGTGAGCACCGCAAAATCACTTCTGCGGAAACTTATTTTATGGCCCGGTACCCTGAAGAAATGGAGCATGGGGAAGAGGATATAAAGGAGTGGCTCCTTTCCCGGGGAGAAGATCCCCGGGATTTTGGCATTTCCGCTTTTTGGAACGGCAGGCTGATTGCCGACTGCGGTGTCGAAAAATTGCGCTCCCACATCAAATACCGTCACCGGGGGTGTTTTGGAATCTCCATTCAAAGGGAATTTTGGGGCCAAGGCTTAGGCAGCGCCATGCTGGCAGAAGCCATTCACACGGCCCGGGAAAACGGTTTTGAGCAGTTGGAATTGGGCGTATTCGCAGACAATCCCCGGGCCATCCACATATACCAAAAGGCGGGCTTTCAAAAAGTGGGAGTCCAGCCCCGGGCTTTCCGGCTCAAGGATGGGAGCTACCGGGATGAAATACAAATGGTTCTGTTTTTATAAGGGGACAAGAATAGGCAGTATGAAAAATCCTGTGGCGGGATTGTCTTTACCCGCCAAAGCGGAAAAATCCGATACGTCATTATCCGTTCGACAGGAGGGGATTACGGTTTCCCCAAGGGCCATATGGAGGCAGGCGAAGATGAACAGGCAACGGCCCTGCGGGAGATTTGGGAAGAAGTGGGCCTGCACCCCAACATGATTGCGGGATTTCGGAGGGAGGAATCCTATCCTTTGCCCAATAAGCCGGGTGTCATGAAACAGGTCGTCTATTTCCTGGCGGAATATTCTGGGCCAGGAGATCCGCTGTCAGCCTGAGGAGTTGTCCGGTGCATCCCTGCTGCCCTATGAAGAGGCGCTTCAGACGCTGTCGTTCGAGGGGACCAGGCGGATTCTGATGGAAGCCAACCGTTTCCTGAACGCCGTTGCGGCGATGTAATGGTATGAGTGGACATGGATACGTCCTTATATTGCGGCGGCTTGCCCTGTTCCCGACAGGGCTGCCGCCGTTTTTTACCGGAAATCCGGGAGGGAAAGAAACTTTTTCAATCCTGCATTTTTTGCCAAAAAGTTCGGTTAGCGGTGGCTAACTACTGTTTTTATGCCATTTTTCCCGCCCTGGGAATTGACATTTGACATTCCCGAATGTATAATACACATGGAAAATCCCGGTTTTCCACCATGTAAATCCAAAGGCGAAAACACGTCTTTTGAAAGAAAGGAAAATTGCCATGATTTATAGTGCAGAAGTACAGAATATGTGCTCCGTGGCCAAGGGCGCCTATCACGGTCCCGCTCCCATTCCCGAAGAGGGCAGGTGGGTCCAGGCCAAGGAAATCAAGGACATCAGCGGTTTTACCCACGGCATCGGCTGGTGTGCTCCCCAGCAGGGCTGCTGCAAGCTGTCCCTGAACATCAAGGAGGGCATCATTGAAGAGGCGCTGGTGGAGACCATCGGCTGCTCCGGCATGACCCATTCCGCCGCTATGGCCGCTGAGATCCTCATCGGCAAGACCATCCTGGAGGCTCTGAACACCGACCTGGTCTGCGACGCCATCAATACCGCTATGCGTGAACTGTTCCTGCAGATCGTTTACGGCCGCAGCCAGTCCGCATTCTCCGAGGACGGCCTGGCAGTGGGCGCTTCCCTGGAGGATCTGGGCAAGGGCCTGCGCAGCCAGGTGGGCACCATGTTCGCCACCAAGGCCAAGGGCCCCCGTTACCTGGAGATGGCCGAGGGCTATGTCACCCGGGTGGCTCTGGACGAGGAAGACCTGATCATCGGTTACGAGTTCATCAATTTGGGTAAGATGATGGACTTCATCAAGAAGGGCGACGATGCCAACACCGCTCTGGAGAAGGCCAAGGGCTCCTATGGCCGTTTCGCGGGCGCTGCTAAGTACATCGACCCCCGCAAGGAATAAGAGGAGGACGCTGCAATGGCTTTGTTTGAAGGTTACGAAAGAAAGATCGACAAGATCAATGGCGTCCTGGCTCAGTATGGCCTGGACTCTGTTGAGCAGTGCCGCGAGATTTGCCAGGCAAAGGGCTTTGATCCCTACGAGATCGTCAAGGGCATCCAGCCCATTGCCTTTGAGGATGTGGCCTGGGCCTACTGCGTGGGCGCAGCCATCGCTCTGAAGAAGGGCGTCAAGAACGCCGCCGAGGCTGCTGAGGCCATCGGCATCGGCCTGCAGTGCTTCTGCATTCCCGGCTCCGTTGCCGAGGACCGCAAGGTCGGCCTGGGCCACGGCAACCTGGGCGCCATGCTGCTGCGGGACGAGACCAAGTGCTTCGCGTTCCTGGCCGGACATGAGTCCTTTGCCGCTGCGGAAGGCGCCATCGGCATTGCCCGCAACGCCAATAAGGCCCGTAAGGAGCCCCTGCGGGTCATCCTGAACGGCCTGGGCAAGGACGCTGCCCAGATCATCTCCCGTATCAACGGCTTTACTTATGTGCAGACCCAGTTTGACTACTACACCGGCGAACTGAAGATCGTCCGGGAGATCGCCTACTCCAACGGTGAGCGGGCCGCCGTCCGCTGCTATGGCTGTGACGATGTCCGCGAGGGCGTTGCCGTTATGCACAAGGAAGGCGTTGACGTTTCCATCACCGGCAACTCCACCAACCCCACCCGCTTCCAGCACCCTGTTGCCGGCACCTACAAGAAAGAGTGCATGGAGCAGGGCAAGAAGTATTTCTCCGTGGCCTCCGGCGGCGGCACGGGCCGTACCCTGCATCCCGACAACATGGCGGCCGGTCCCGCTTCCTACGGCATGACCGACACCATGGGCCGTATGCACTCCGATGCCCAGTTCGCCGGTTCTTCCTCCGTCCCTGCCCATGTGGAAATGATGGGCTTCTTGGGCGCGGGCAACAACCCCATGGTCGGCATGACCGTGTCTGTTGCCGTTGCTGTTGAGGAGAGCCTGAAGTAAGGCTTGCTTCGAAAATAGGATACGCGATAAATGTAAGACCTCCCGGAATAAAAACCGGGAGGTCCTTTTATTTTCTCCGGGCCACGACGACAAAGCGGCCATTCTCTACATGATAAGCGCAGGTGACCAGCGTAATCAGCTTATCGCCAAAGCTTGCGGTAACGCCGGTATCATAGAGCGCCTTTTCCTGGTAATTCAGAACGGCATTGTCAAAGTCCGCTTCGTCCTCAGCGTTAATAAACTGGTAGAACTTGAAACAGGTTTCGCTTTTGTAATACACACGGTCGTAGAAGGCCGCCAGTATTTCATATTCCTGTTCCTCATAAAGCGTGTTAAAAATGATAGTCGGATGGTTCTGCCAGTAGGTCTTTTCTTGATAGTTCAGGAGCGTCCGGAACATACTGCCGTCCAGCATATTATGGGCGTAAATAATCAGATTATCACTATCCGCTGTGCAATTGGCATCAAGGAAGGGAATCCCGCCGAAGCTGTATTCTCCCTTGAAATTTGCATGCAGATATTTCTCCGGGTCATCAGGGGTGTGCATAACGGGATAATCGATTTTGGTATCTTTGATTTGAATCCATCCAAACAGTTCCGGATTCTCTTCGTAAAGCTGTGTGTATTGGGGAAGAATCGTTTTTTCAGGGGTTACCGTCGGTTCTGTTTCCCGAAATGGTATCTCCGTGGAGTCATCGTTGGAGACAGGCGGCATTGAGGTCGTCGTTTTGTCCCCAGCGGAGGAAGTGTTATGCACAATCGCGGCAAGCTCTTCGAATTCATTGCTGGCTTTGGCTGTGTGTAGCGCGTATCCACCCATGCCAACAACGGCGATGAAAAGCACTGCTGCTATTGTGGAAAGTATAATGATCCTGATGTGATAGACATTTTTCTTCCGTGGGTGGTGGGGCTGCGGAGCGCTTTTGGGGGTGAATTTTCCATTGCCACTGTATAATTTCATAATGTTTCCTCGCATCATGGTTTTCCGTGTAAAGGGAAAAGCAGGATGGCGGTGACGGAAGATCCGTCACCGCCTTTTGCTTTATTTTGTGATATACAGCCGTTATTTACATATTGGCAACTGTTTGTTCAGAAGATTGATTGAGAATAGAATCAGAAAACCTTCTTCTTGGTGCACACAATGTAAGCAGCAGTACCAAATAGACCAGTGATCAGAAGGCCGGACATCAGGATAATGGTGCCATTATCACCCGTCTTGGGGACATTGTCCAGCTGGTCATTCTGATTGTTGCTGGGCTTAGAAGGGGTGGTGGGCTCGGTGGGATTTACAGTGGGCTTCTCCGCACCGCAGGCACATTTACCGGTCTTGGTATCATAGACGTGTGCGCTTTTCTCAATGACGACCTCGCCGCACTTCGGGCAAATGGTCTTATGGGTCTTGCCGTCCTTGTTATCAACCACGGTTTGGACGCCAACGTGGTCGCACGTTTCCACAGGTTTCACGGAACCGCAGGCGCACTTGCCGGACTCCCAGACACACGCGGCATTCGCAGTTACAACCTCGCCGCAATCCTTGCAGGTGACTGTGTGAGTACCGTCGTTATTGTTGGTGTATGTCCAGTTATTGCCCATATGGTCGCAGGCGGGCTTCTCAGAGCCGCAGGCACACTTACCGGATTCCCAGACACACGCGGCATTCGCAGTTACAACCTCGCCGCAATCCTTGCAGGTGACTGTGTGAGTACCGTCGTTATTGTTGGTGTATGTCCAGTTATTGCCCATATGGTCGCAGGCGGGCTTCTCAGAGCCGCAGGCACACTTACCGGATTCCCAGACACACGCGGCATTCGCAGTTACAACCTCGCCGCAATCCTTGCAGGTGACTGTGTGAGTACCGTCGTTATTGTTGGTGTATTTCCAGTTATTGGCCGTATGGTCACAGGCGGGCTTCTCAGAACCGCAGGCACACTTGCCGGATTCCCAAACACATGTTGTAGTCTGAACGGTATGACCTTCGGGGCATTTTACAGTATGGGTGCCATTTCCGTTGTATTCGTAAGTAAACGGGCCATCCCAGCAATCATGAGTTGCAACGGGCTTGGTAGAGCCACAAATACAGGAACTGCTATCCCAAACGCAATCCGCAGTTTGAACCTCATGACCTTCGGGGCATTTTACAGTATGGGTGCCGTTTCCGTTATTCACGTAGGTAAATTGGCTCGCATAATCCCAGCAGTCATGTTCCTCTCCAGTACCTTCTGCCATTGCTACCATGGGGACTACGCTGACGACCATAATCAGTGCCAGCAGCATAGTCAAAAATCTTTTCCTCATTTGTTTTTACCTCCTAATTTTG
>JAUNJE010000024.1:23995-40085 GCA_030533415.1 Eubacteriales bacterium
TGCCAGCAGCATAGTCAAAAATCTTTTCCTCATTTGTTTTTACCTCCTAATTTTGATACAGGATTTTTATGTATGTATGATTTCGTAATCTATCACACATCCTATATGAATTATAGTCGTTTTAACGACTATAGTCAAGAGAAATTTTACAACATATTATAGAAAATAATATCTTTCCAAACCTGCTGAGCATGAGTTGGCCTTTCTGTACCAGTGCAGGGGGGATAAAGCCTTCAACCCTGCGTGGTTTTTTACCTCGTCCAATGTTTGCTTGCGCTTCCTGATGGAAGCCAATCCATGAAAATAATCAAAAGAAGGAGTGATTGTTTGATCGTTTATCAGCGCTTTTGGGAAACCTTGCGCCAGTCCTCTGAATCCACATACACGTTGATAAAGAATCATCATCTCTCCAGTTCCACGATTGACAAACTGCGAAAGAACAAGCCTGTTACCACAACTACGCTGAATGATCTGTGCCGGATTCTGGGGTGCCGGATTGAGGATATTGTTGAATACATCCCGAGTGATGCAGATCAGGTCTTATAAATACAAACAGGGGCTATCTCTTTTCGGAGATAGCCCCTGTTTGCGCGAATGCCTTGGAGAAAGCGCGTCAAAAAATATATTTCTCTGTACTTTTTTGCAACATCATGCTATAATATCCCATATTATTATGGCTAGCGGTTATTTGGGGTAGAGGGCGGCTTTCAGATGAAAACAACAGTGGCAGACAAAAAGGATTTTATTGTCCCAATTGAATATCATGCAGATGACTATGGATTATTTCCCGGGCAGAGTAAAAGAATCCTGGAGTGCCATGATAAAGGATCATTGAATGGCGTCAGTGTTATGCCAAATAGCGATTATCTGGATACTTGCATGGAGTTGCTGCGTTCGGTACAGAAAGACGTTGCGGTTACGGTTCATCTGAACATTATCGAAGGACACTGCCTGTGCAATCCGAAGGAGGTTCCCTTGCTGGTGAACCCGGAGGGTATCTTTCGTGTTTCCTTTGGAAACCTGCTGGTGCATTCTTTCCTGCCCGGCAGGCGGGCCTACCGGGAGCAGCTGAAAAGGGAGATCCGTGCCCAGATTTATGCGGTTCTTCCCTTCCTGGAAAGGGGAGCCGCTGTGCGGTTGGATGGACATGCCCATTATCACATGCTTCCGGTTGTATTTGATGCGTTAATGGATGTGATTCACCAGGAGCATTTGAATGTTTCTTACATCCGTGTTCCCAGGGAGCACATGTCTTTGTATCTGCGCCATTGGCGGGTTTTGCAGGATTTTCCCGCTGTGAACCTTCTGAAAGTCCTGATCCTGAATATCCTGGCCAGACGAAATACGAGGAAATACCGTTCTTTTTTGGATACCCTGGAGCAGCGTGTGTTTCTGGGGGTATTTCTCTCCGGCCGGATGTACCGTGAGAATGTTGCCATGATTCTTCCGGAAGCAATTCGTTTGGCGCAAAAGCTGCACCAGGGAATTGAAATTCTGGCGCATCCGGGCGGTGTTTATGAGCAGCAGGATATTGTCAGATTGACAAATCAAAATGACATCTCTTTCCTGACAAGCGATTGCCGCAGAAAGGAAGCGGCCCTGTTCCTGTTCGAACAGCAGGATGTACATGAAAAAGAAACGGTGACCGTTTAGGCAGTATGTCTGTCCTTCCGGCAGGGGGAGGATGCCGAGCCTGTAAAGGGGTTCATACATTCATGCACCAAGCATGGTATGCCACCATTTTTTACCGCGGAAAAGGCGGCGAAAGCACAGGAACAGGCAATACCCTGCAATTCCTCCGGTGAAATTCATGATCACATCGTCAATATCCGCACTGCGCCCCATGAAATATTGCAGCGTCTCGATGGAAACGGTGGTGAGCAGCACAGCCAAGGCGGTCTTCCAGCCTCTGCGCATTTTTCGTGATGCAGCCGGGAGCAGGAAACCATAGGGAACAAACATGGCAATATTCAAAAGCAGCTGCATGACCATCTTCTGAAAGCCCATGGCATAGCATTCCGTCACCCAGACGAATGGACGCAGATTCAGAAAATAGTGGTCCGGGTGAAAGGTGATATTCGGATAATACCAAAGGATGGTCAGATAAATCAGCGACAAAACATAGCCTAGCAGAGCATATTTGGGCAGATGAAAGAAAATGCTCTGCTTTCCATAGCGGCAGCGGGAATATAGGGCGTATGGAAGGTAGAGAAGTGCGCTGGCCAGAGCCATAAAGGGAAACACAAATAAAATATAGTATAGCAGCATTGGCAGACCTCCTTAAGCCTGGTGGACTGGCTTCATTATAGCATAGTTTCCCTTTTTGATCTTTAAGATGTGCTTAAGCGTTCATTAAATTATTTCTAATGTTGGCAAGGAGGGCAGAAGGAACAGTGCTGCTGTTCTCGACAAGAATCGATCCCCGATTTGCCGTTCAGAAAGGAAAAAAGCCATTCCCCAGAAAAGGGAATGGCTTTTTTGGCGACCCGGAACGGACTCGAACCGTCGACCTCCAGCGTGACAGGCTGGCGTGCTAACCGACTGCACCACCGGGCCGTATTTCAAATGTACATGCAGATTATAGCAGGAATTTGCGGATTTGTAAAGAGGGATATACGGATATTCCATTCAAAGCACCGGAATACGGGATTTTGCTTTGCTGTAAAAAAGCAGATGCACACAGCATCTGCTTCTTTTTGGAGCGGGTGACGAGGCTCGAACTCGCTACCTCCACCTTGGCAAGGTGGCGCTCTACCAGATGAGCTACACCCGCGAGGAACAGTGCTTATTATAGCGGGTTTTCAGGAAATGTCAAGGGCTTTTTCAAAAATCCTCAAAAATTTCACCGGGTACGGCGGTTTCCGTGGGCGGCTCCGGTTCCGTGACATCTTCTGCTGCTGGCTCTCCCGTGGTTTCCGCATGGGAAGGTTCCGTCTCCTGGGTCTCCGGCACAATGACACCGGTGCATTCGGGATATGAGGAATAGTCCCAGACGTAATTGCGCATTTCGCTGTCGGTCAGCTCCCGGTAGCCGCCGGTTTCGCTGCAGCGCAGCAGATCCACATGGTAGTAATAGCCGTTGTCCAGCACCATGTTCCAGGTGCGGGGCTCGCCGGAGCAGGTGCCGGTGACGGTCATACATTCCAGGCCGGCCTCCCGGCACATGGCAGCGTAAACTATGGCGAAAGCGCGGCTGTCGCCCACACCGTGGCGCAGCAGGCTGTAGGCGGGGGTAATGGAGGTTTCAATGGTGTAGTCAAAGCGCTCCATCAGAAAGCCATAGAGCTGGGAAAATTTCTGCCTGTCGGCGCCGTCGCCGCTGACATACAGTACTGCCGAATTGAATACGGGCTTGACCTGGGAGCGCATCTGCCGCAGAACGTCCCGGCTGTTCTGATAGGTAAAATTCAGCTCCACCACCCGGGACAGGCCGCTTCCGTAGAGGCTCACAGCCACCTGGGGTGTTTCCATAACGGTTTCCGGATGCTCTGCCGCATAGTCCTGCACCAGCTGGGTGAAATCCCGGGAGAAGTAATTCTCCACCAGCAGAACGGCGTTGGCGTCATAGCTTTCCAGCGCCTCGGCGATCACGGTTTCGGCATCGTTTACGTTTTCCAGACGGTAGATCTGCTGAAGCTCCGCCCAGCTGTGGCGGTAAGTAATGGTTACAGCCAGAGCAGGCAGGCCGCCGCTGGTTCCCAGTTCGCAGTGGATGTCCTCCACCGCGTAGGCGCCGAGGGGATAGGTGTTACGGGCGTAACGCACCACCATGGTCATGCCGCTCTCCACCATATCCGAAGGATAATCCACCACGTTGATGGTGGCATTTTCCGTGCCAGCAGCGATCAGAGACTCCATAGCGGCCATCAGCTCCTGATAATTGGAGGCGGAAACCACATCCGTCTGGATTTCCTGCCGCTGCTCCTTATGAGGGATTGCGGAGACGTAGCGGCCATCCAGCCAGCTGCAGCCGGTGAGCAGCAGGCTTGCCGCCAGCAGGAGCAGTATTCCCTTGCGCTTCATAAGGCTCTCCTTTCTACAGCGACTGCCTGGAATACCGGGAGAATCCGTCTCCCAGCACCTGGTGGGCTTCCTGAACAATGACGAAGGCGGAGGGGTCAAGCTCCATGACCAGCTCCTTCAATTCGGTGACCTGGCGTTTTTTTACCGCTGCCAGCACCACCTTGGTATCCTCGTGACTGTAGCTGCCCTCGCCATGCAGAAAGGTAGCGCCGCGGTCCAGCTTGGTTCCGATTGCCATGGCAACGGCCTCATACTCCTTGGTGATGATCAGCGCCACATTGGAGTAATCAAAGCGGTAGACCACCGCGTCAATGATCTTTCCGCAGATGAACACCGTTACGCCGGTATACAGCGCTTTGTTGACGTCCTGAAATACGATTCCCGTCAGGACCACTACGGCGGCATCAAAGCTCATACTGATCTGCCCGATGGGAACGTCCCGGTAGCGCAGTTTCAGAAGGCGGACCAGAATATCAGAGCCGCCGGTGGAGGTGCCGCACACGAACACAATGCCCAGGCCGAGTCCGCAGACCAAACCGCCGTAAAGGGCGCCGATCAGCGGCTCCGTGGACGGAAGGTCCATAAGGGCAAAGGTATCGATCAGCACGGAGCTGAGAAGCATCCCCAGCAGGCTGCCCCAGAAAAAACGCTTGCCGATTTTCAAACCGCCTAAAATGAACAGGGGAAGGTTGATGAGAATGGTCAGGGTACCCACACTGCCGAAGCCAAGCAGCTTCACCACTACCATGGCAAGACCGGAAATACCGCCGGGACTCATGTCATTGGGCTGTAGGAACAGGGAAAAGCCAAGCGCAAACATCGTGCTTCCTACTATTGTTTCCATTATCCAACCGTATTTCTTCCACGCTGCGTGCATGCTCTGCCTCCTGCTCTTTTCTATCCAATGTCTGCATTATACTTCAAAGGTCTGCTGTTTATCCGGAGAATCCTCCTCCTTCAGCACTGCGCCTGCGGAGGGGATGGTTTTTGTGCGATAGCGGCTCTGGTTGACAATGCCGCTGTTTTCCAGCAGCACGGCGTCTTGCAGCACCGCTTTTTTCTTAAGGGTCATCACGGCCACGCCCTGGGTGCTGCGGGTGGCTTTGGGCAGCAGCTGGGCGGTGGAGAAGATGGCGGCGCGGCCATCGCTGGAATACAGCGCGACCTGCGTATCCGCCTCCAGGGCCAGGGTCCTGACCAGGGGACTCTTGTCGGAGTAGGCGCCGGTGAGCTTCTTGCGGTTGGTTTTCGTCTCATAGGCGGACAGGGGAACCTTGGCCGCCTTGCCGTTTTCGAAGAAGAACAGGACAAAGCCCTTGTAATCGCCGCACAAAACCAGGGATGCCAGGTTTTCACCCGGATCGAAGCCCAGCTTCTGGGGCAGGTAGTCGCCCAGCTGGGAGGCCTTTCCGTCGTCAAAGTCGGAAAGCCGGGATTTGTAGCACTGAAATTTGTCGGTAAAGACCAAAAATTCCGCTCGGTTGGTGGTCTCCCTGGTCAGCAGCAGGCTGTCGCCCTCCTTGAATTTCTGCTCGCCGCTCATACGCAGGGACTGCTGGGTGATTTTCTTCAGATAGCCCTCCCGGGAAACGAACATGGTGACGGGATAATCGGGCATCTGCTCCTCTTCTTCTTCCACTGCCAGCTCCGGGACTTCGTAAAGAATCTCCGTCTTGCGGGGCTGGCCAAATTTTTCGCTGACGGTCTGCAGCTCCTTGATGATGACGTTTTTCAGCTTCCGGGAGCTGTTCAGGGTGTCTTTCAGGTCGGCAATTTCCTGCTCCAGCTGGCTGGCAGTCCTGGTCTGCTTCAGAATGTATTCCTTGTTGATGTTGCGCAGTTTGATTTCCGCGACGAAGTTTGCCTGGATCTCGTCAATGCCGAAGCCGATCATCAGGTTGGGGACGACCTCGCTTTCCAGTTCGGTTTCCCGGATGATGGCGATGGCTTTGTCGATGTCCAGCAGAATGCGTTCCAAGCCCTTCAGTAGGTGCAGGCGGTCCTCTTTTTTCTGAATCTGGAAGAAAATGCGGCGTTTGACGCAGTCTGTGCGCCAGGCGATCCACTCCTCCAGAATTTCGCCAATGCCCATGACCCGGGGCATACCGGCGATGAGGATGTTGAAATTGCAGGCAAAGCTGTCCTGCAGGGGGGTCAGGCGGAACAGCTTCTGCATCAGCTTGTCGGGGTCCACGCCCCGCTTTAAGTCGATGGTCAGCTTCAGGCCGCCCAGGTCGGTTTCGTCCCGCATGTCGGCGATTTCCTTGATTTTCCCCGCCTTGATCAGCTCCGCAACCTTGTCCATGATGACCTCCGTGGCGGTGGAGTAGGGGATCTCGGTGATCTCGATCAGGTTGTCAGTCTTGACGTAGCGCCACTTGGCACGAAGCTTGAAGCTGCCCCGTCCGGTGGAATAGATCTCCCGGGTGGCGGCTTCGTCGAAGAGCAGCTCGGCGCCGGTGGAGAAGTCAGGACCGGGCAGGGTCTCCAGAATATCGTGGTTGGGGTTTTTCATCAGGGCAATGGCGGTGTCGCAGACCTCTTTTAAGTTAAAAGAGCAGATGTTGGACGCCATGCCCACGGCAATGCCCTGATTGGCGGACACCAGCACGTTGGGGAAGGTGGTGGGCAGCAGGGAAGGCTCTTTCATGGTGGCGTCGTAGTTGTCCACCATATCTACCGTGTCGGAGTCAATGTCCTTGAAGATCTCCCCGCAGATGGGGTCCAGCTTTGCTTCCGTGTACCGGGCGGCGGCGTAGGCCATGTCCCGGGAATAGACCTTGCCGAAGTTGCCCTTGGAATCCACAAAGGGATGCAGCAGCGTCTCATTGCCCTTGGACAGGCGCACCATGGTCTCGTAAATGGCGGCGTCGCCGTGGGGATTCAAGCGCATGGTCTGGCCCACGATGTTGGCGGATTTGGTTCTGCCGCCGGTCAAAAGCCCCATCTTGTACATGGTGTACAGAAGCTTGCGGTGGGAGGGCTTAAAGCCGTCGATCTCGGGAATCGCCCGGGAGACGATGACGGACATGGCATAAGGCATGTAGTTGATCTCCAAAGTTTCGGAGATGGGCTGCTCTGTGGTGGAGCCATGCAGCCCCATGATACCGTCGGTATTGATCTGTTTTTTGTTCTGTTCGGGTTCCTTTTTCTTACGTGCCATATTGCACTCCTTATCATGAATGCCCTACCCCTTGGGGAGGGTGGCCGAGCGTCAGCGAGGCCGGGAGAGGTGTGGCAAAGCGCCGCAGTTTTCCAGGCAGCCCGGCAAACTCGTGCCCCACCCGTCACGGCTGCGCCGTGCCACCTTCCCCTCAGGGGAAGGCTTTTACGAAATATCTGCCAAATCCAAATATTTGGCGCCGTTTTCCGCGATGAAGTTCTTGCGCTCCTGCAGGCGGTCGCCCAGAAGAATGTCGAAATAGTAGGCGGTGCGCTCCGCGTCCTCGGGCATGACCTTGACCAGGCGGCGGGTCTCCGGGTTCATGGTGGTCATCCACATCATCTCCGGGTCGTTTTCGCCAAGGCCCTTGGAGCGCTGGATGGTAAGCTTTTTGCCCTCCAGCTCCTTGAGGATCTTCGCTTTTTCCTGCTCGTTGTAGGCAAACCAGGTCTTATCCTTGCAGGTGATCTCAAACAGGGGCGACTCCGCGATATAGACATAGCCGTCCCGGATCAGGGTGGGGCAGAGCCGGTAGATCATGGTAAGGATCAGCGTGCGGATCTGGAAGCCGTCGTAATCGGCATCGGTGCAGATGACCACTTTGCTCCACCGCAGGGAGGACAGGTCAAAATTGCTCAGCTCCTTGGCCTTCTTCCCCTGGACCTCCACGCCGCAGCCCAAAACCTTCATCAGGTCCGTGATGATGGGGGAGGCGAAAATCTTATTGTAGTCCGCTTTCAGACAGTTCAGAATTTTGCCCCGGACAGGCATGATGCCCTGGAATTCCGCGTCCCGGCTCAGCTTGACGCTGCCCAGTGCGGAGTCGCCCTCCACAATGTAAAGCTCCCGGCGGCTGGTGTCCTTGCTGCGGCAATCCACGAATTTCTGGACCCGGTTGGCAATGTCGATATTGCCGGAAAGCTTCTTTTTGACATTGGATTTTGTCTTTTCCGCCGATTCCCGGGCGCGTTTGTTCACCAGAATCTGCTCCACAGCCCGGTCGGCTTCCTGCTTGTTTTCAATGAACCAGACCTGCAGCTGCTCCTTGAAGAATGCCGTCATGGCGTCCTGGGTAAACTTGCTGTTCACGGACTTTTTCGTCTGGTTTTCAAAGCATCCGATGGTGGAGAAGCAGTTGGTCACCAGCACCAGGCTGTCCTGGATGTCCTGGAAAAGAATTTTCGTTTCATTTTTGGTGTACTTGTTGTTGTCCTTCAGGTACTTGTCAAAGGCCGCGGTGAAGCCAAGGCGCACGGCCCGGTCGGGGCTGCCGCCGTACTCCAGCCAGGAGGAGTTGTGGTAATACTCGATATGGCTGACCTGCTTACTAAAGCAGAAGGACGCCGTGATTTTCAGCTTCATTTCCGGGCGGTTTTCCGCGTCCCGGCCCCGGCGCTCAGCTTCCCAGAAAACCGGCATGGTGAAGGCGTTGTCGCCCACCAGCTCCTCGATATACTGCTTGATGCCGTCCTCGTAGCAGAATTCCTCCGTCTCAAACTTGCCGCCTGCCTGGTTGCGGAAGCGGAAGGTGATGCCCTTGTTGACCACCGCCTGGCGGCGAAGCACATCCCGGTAGTATTCTGCGGGGATATTGATGTCGGTAAAGACCTGCTTGTCCGGCCTCCAGTGGAAGCAGGAGCCGGTTTTTTTCCGGTCGGCGGGTTCTTTCTTTAAGCCGCCCTTGTTTTTGCCCTTTTCAAAGTGGAGGTCATAGCGGTAACCGTCCCGGCGGATGGTAGCGTCGAAAAATTCGGAAGCATACTGGGTGGCGCAGGAGCCGAGACCGTTCAGGCCCAGGGAATACTCATAGTTTTCGCCGTTTTCGCCATACTTGCCGCCGGCGTACATTTCGCAGAACACCAGTTCCCAGTTATAGCGCTTTTCCTTTTCATTGTAATCCACGGGACAGCCCCGGCCGAAATCCTCCACCTCCACAGATAGGTCTTCATAGCGGGTGACGATGATGGTATCGCCGTGGCCCTCCCGGGCTTCGTCGATGGCGTTGGAGAGGATCTCAAACACCGCGTGTTTACAGCCTTCCAGATCGTCGGAGCCAAAGATAACCGCAGGGCGCTTGCGCACCCGGTCCTCGCCCTTGAGCATGGAGATGCTGGAATTGCCGTATTGTTCTTGCTGCTTTTTACTTGCCATTTTCCTTACCTGCCATAGTTATCCATAATAAATCTATTCTATTATACGCAATTTTTTCTGTAAAGTCAACAACAGGCGGTTTTGGGGCGGATATCCTCTTTGGAAGTCTTTGACATTTGCCTGAGGGTCTGGTATCATAACAGCAAACGGATAAGAGGGAACGGTTATGTCTGATATCATCGAAATCACGGATTTTTCTGCCCCGGAGCTGGACGTTTACGCCCGGCTGACGGAGGCGCAGCTCATGAACCGCTTTGAGCCTGCCAAGGGCATGTTCATTGCCGAAAGCCCCAAGGTGATCCACCGGGCGCTGGACGGCGGCTGCCGGCCGGTTTCGCTGCTGATGGAGCGCAAGGATATCACGGGAGCGGCCCGGGAGATCATTGCCCGCTGCCCCGGGGTCCCGGTGTATACCGCGGACGAAGAATTGCTGTGCGCCCTGACGGGGTACCATCTGACCCGGGGAGTGCTGTGCGCCATGCGCCGCCCGAAGCTTCCAGCGGTGGAGGAAATCTGCGCCGGGGCCAGCCGGGTCACAGTGCTGGAAAATGTGATGAATCCCACCAACGTTGGGGCCATTTTCCGCTCCGCCGCGGCCCTGGGGATGGACGCAGTGCTGCTGACCCCCGGCTGCAGCGATCCATTGTACCGCCGCAGTGTCCGGGTGAGCATGGGCACGGTGTTCCAGATCCCCTGGACCTTTACGGACCGCTGGCCGGAAAAGGGCATGGCCCAATTGAGAAGCCTGGGCTTTCGGACAGCCGCCATGGCGCTGAGCGAAAGCGCTGTCTCCATTGACGACAGGCATCTGATGTCGGAGGAAAAGCTGGCCATTGTCCTGGGCAGCGAGGGGGACGGCCTGACCAACGCCACCATTGCAATCTGCGATTATACGGTGAAAATCCCCATGTACCATGGCGTAGACTCGCTGAACGTTGCCGCTGCTAGCGCGGTTGCCTTCTGGCAGCTGCGGAAGTTAGGGGGAAATGAACAATGAAACTCGTAAACGGACGCCCGGCGGACTGTACCGGCCGGCTTCCCAAGGAGATCCGCTGCTATGACCTGCTGGACAGGCTGGGGGTTTTCTATCAGCGCATTGACCATGAGGCCGCCATGACCATGGAAGCTTGTGCCGCCATTGACGCGGTGCTGGATGCCACCATCTGCAAAAATTTGCTGCTGTGCAACCGCCAATGCACCGCCTTTTACCTGCTGATGCTGCCGGGTGGAAAGGTGTTCAAAACCAGCGTGCTCAGCAAGCAGATTGGCTCCTCCCGGCTGTCCTTCGCCCCGGCGGAGTATATGGAAAAGTATCTGGATATTACCCCCGGCTCCGTCAGCGTGCTGGGCCTGATGAACGATACGGAGCACCATATACAGCTTTTGATGGACGGGGATGTACTGAAGGGAGAATATTTCGGCTGCCACCCCTGCATCAACACAAGCAGCCTGCGGCTGGCCACCCAGGACCTGGTGGAGAAGATCCTTCCCGCCATGGACCATGTGCCCCGCATCGTGTCCCTGCCGGAGGTGTGATATGGAAATGCGAAGGTTTTCTTACTTCCTGTTTGAAAATTTTGATCCAGAAGAGCAGGCTCAAAATCCGCAAAATCCCCGCAGGTTTCTGAACGCCTCCGTGGATCCCATTCTGGACCGGATCGCCCAAGAGCCGCCCCGGAACTGTCCGGCGGATGCGTTTTCCGCCGGCGCGGTGGTGCCGCTGCTTCAGGGCGGTATCCTGCGGGAAGAGGATGGATGCCTGCTGTTCGACACCCCGGTTCTTCTTCGGGAGGACGCTCCGGTTCTGCGAAAAGAGATGCGGGCCCGGGCGGAGAGACTGACGGAGGAGCTGTTGCCCGCCGTGCCCCAGCTTCAGGCCTGCTGCCAGGAACTGGACAACGGGTTCCCTGCGGAGATAAACCTTTACCATATTCTCTGCGGCATGGTGTTTGACGGATTGTTTTTTGACTACCTCAGCCGGCAAAATGCTGTCGCCACATCCCGGCTCCATGATTCCGGGCTGGATTACCTGACGGTAATTTATGAAAACTGTCAGGAATTGAATGAATTCTCCGATGGTTTGCTTTGCTCCTATAACTGCTTTACCGACGGTATCTGCTCTTTGCAGTCCTTTGGAGACTGTGATGGCAGCCGCCTGGATGTTTACCGGGTCAGCCGCCTGCTGGAGACAGGGCAGCTGCCGCCCCGGCTTGAACGGGCGGGAAGGCTTTTGGAAGCATATCCCGGCAAAGAATATCTGCTGGCCCAGGTCCGGCAGCTGGTGGAAAAGGGAACCTGTGAGCCGGAGGCCATGGCGCTGCTGACGGAGTTTGGCTATGCGGCGGATGGGCGGCTTTGCGTTCCGGTTTACACCGGGGCCGCATTGCAGGCGGCGGAGCGGATTGAGAAGATTTTGGAGGAGCGGATTGGCGGCTCTTTTGTCCAGGCGCTTTCCGGGGTGGAGGGGCTTACCGCCGTATGTCATGGCGTACCGGAAAAGGAGCTTGCCAATGAAATGTATCATATTCTGTTTGGCTCCGTCAACGAAGCGCTTGCGGCAAGGGGGATCGTGGCCTCACCGCCCAAGATTCCCGGAGAAGGGCGGTATCTGCGCTGTATTCAATTGGAGACAGAAAAGGAGTGACCATCCGTGATTTATAAAATGGAGGCGGACTTTTCGAAAACCGCACAAGAAACTGCAAGGGGGAAGCAATATGAAGCGTACCCGGATTTCCCCTGACTTGCAGGGGTTTCCCTCCGAATTCCATCCGCTTCTGGAACGGTCCGCGGTTTTTGACAGCAGCTGTTCCCAAGCGGCGCAGGTCTTTCTTTTGGAGTCCGGGGGAGGCTTCTATCTGAAATCCGCCCCCACCGGTGCCCTGGAAACCGAAGCGGCCATGACCCGCTACTTCCATGAAAAAGGCTTAGGGGCGGAGGTTCTATGCTATCTGAGCGAAGAAAGGGATTGGCTGCTGACCAGGCGGATACCCGGGGAGGACTGCGTTTTCCCCAAATACCTGGAGGACCCTAAGCGGCTGTGTGACACGTTGGCCCCGCTGCTGCGGCAGCTCCATGACACGGATTTTACCGGCTGTCCTGTGCCGGACCGCTGCAAAACCTACCGCGCCACGGCGGAGCGCAATCATCTTGCGGGCCGCTATGATTTGGGGCTGTTTCCCGGCGGCTGGGGCTTTTCCTCCCCGGAGGAGGCCTGGCAGGAGGTTCAGGAAAACGGGAAATATCTGAAAGCTGACACCCTGCTTCACGGCGACTATTGCCTGCCTAATATCCTGCTGGATGATTGGAATTTTTCCGGCTTTATTGATCTGGACAGCGGCGGGGTGGGGGACCGGCACATCGACCTTTTCTGGGGCGTCTGGACGCTGTTTTTCAATCTGAAAACCAACGCCTATTATGACCGCTTTCTGGATGCCTATGGACGGGACCGTGTGGAGATGGAAATGCTGCGCACCGTGGCGGCCTTTGAGGTATTCGGATAAAGTGCATAAAACAGCACAGGGGTATACTATGTTGGTATGCCCCGGCGATTGCTATTGCATAGCATTGGGAAAACATTGATTTTTGATATTGCAAACAAACGCGCATTTATGTATAATGAGGCTGGTATTCTGTAGAAAACTACCATTTGGAGCACATATTGGAGCACATACTTTCGGAAACTGAGGGATAATGAGATGAACAGACTTTTGAAAATATTTGAACGGAACAAAAAACAGTTGTTTTTTGTCATGATATGCACATTTTTCTGGGGCATGTTGGCGCATGGCTATGGATTTATGCAAAACAGCTTTTCTCATGATTCTTTGAATGAATTCAATAGTGCAGATGTGAGCAATTCATTAAAAATACAATTGGGGCGTTTTATAGTTCCATTGTACAAAGCTATTTTTCGTACAAACCTTACACTGCCTTGGCTGATTGGCGTGCTGGCTTTGATATGGATTGGATTGTCTGTCTTTTTGATTGTTAAAATATTCAATATAGAATCAAGAGGCTTTATTTTTCTGGTTGCGGGAATCTTCACAGCCAATATTACGGTGGCGGCACTTGCTGCTACGTATATGCATGACTTCGACTGCAATATGTTTGCACTTTTTTGTGCTGTCATGGCCGTATATTTTTGGAAAAATGTCCGCTGGGGTGGAATTCTCGGAGCAATTTGTATTTCTTTATCGCTGGGTATATATCAGAGTTATCTTTCGGTTACCATTGTGCTGGTAATGTTTGTATGTATTTTGAACCTCATGAATGGGAAAACCTTCAAAAGCGTTTTTTCAGAAGGTATGCAGGCAATTGGAATGCTCTTATGCGGAGGGGTACTTTACTATATTGCATTAAAGACTGCGTTACATATTACAAATATTTCTCTGATGGGTATAGATGAAGATTACAGCAATAGCTTATACAGGATGTTTCAGCTGACTCCGAAAAGCGGTATCTCTCTGATTCTAGGCGTTTTTGATGAATGTTATCAACGTCTTATGAATGTGATTTCTCCATATCCCGGTTGGATAATTCAAGGAATCACATTCATATTATTTGCGGCAGTGATTGCGGCGATTATTATGGCATTCTGTGATAAAAGAATCCGTTTGCCAGAGAAATTGCTGCTTGTTGTTTTAATGATTCTGCTTCCGCCCGCAATGAATTTGTCCTATATTCTGAGTGTTGGAATCAGTCACGATTTGATGGTGTATGCTGTCTGGTTGTTTTATCTGTTGGCACTTCTTTTGGTAAACTGGTTGGAAAGACATCTGAAAAATAACCGCTCCCAATTTATAGGGAAGGGAGCCTATTTCTCTAAATACATATGTATGCTGCTTACGTTCATTCTATTATACAGCAATGTTCAGCTGGCAAATGTTTTATATCTGAAAAAGGATCAAGAGCAGGACGCTTATCTTTCACTGATGACCCGTGTAGTCTATAAAATGGAAAGCTTTGACAGATACCTTCCTGGGACAACACCTGTAGTTTTTATTGGTCTTACGGATCAATTAAATGAAACAATTCCTGGCTTTGAGGAGTTTAATGAAATTACAGGATGCTGGAATACTGATGTATTATATACCCCACAAAGAGAACGGTATCAGGCGTATTTTGACTATATTCTGGTGAACCGCATTGTACTAGCGGATGATTCAATCTGGAAGGAATTACAAGAAAGTCCTATAGTTGCACAGATGCCAAGCTATCCGTTTGATGGTTGTATCGCAATGATTGACGATGTGCTGGTTGTCAAACTTGGAGATTATTTTTCATGAAAACAAATGCGTATATGACCACCCTTCGGGAGCGGCTGAGCTATTGGTCCTATTTCATCGGACAGAATGTTTATTATAATATCACCGCTGCCTTTATCTCCACCTACCTGGCGATGCAGGGCATCAATCTGGCGAAGGTCGCGGTAGTCCTGCTGATCGTCAAAATCTGGGACGCGGTGAATGACCCCATCTTTGGGTATATTTTTGACAGGGTCAAGTTCCGAAACGGGCAGAAAAGCCTGCCCTGGCTGCGGATCTCCACGGCGCTGATTCCCGTGGTCACCATTTTGCTCTTTTCCATCCCCTCCGGACTGTCTGAGACGGGAAAGCTGATCTGGTTTGGCGTGGCCTATGTGCTGTGGGACAGTGTGTACACACTGACGGATGTGCCGGCCTATGCCATGCTGAACACCATGACCGATAATCTGCAGGAGCGGAATACCCTGCTGTCCGTCAACCGGATCTTTTCCGGCGGCGGGGTCCTGATTTACGGGATTGTGCTGCCCTTGCTCATCAGTGAGCGCGTTGGTATGAGCGCCAGCTGGGCCGTTGCGGTGCTTTCTATTTTCAGCGCCCTGACCATGGTTCCCCTGTCGGTCAACTGCAAGGAGCGAAACTACAAGATTGAGGAGGAGCCGGACAGCTTTTCTCCCAGACAGATGCTTTCTTACCTGGGAAAGAACAAATACCTGCTGATCTACTATGGCGGCTACTGCGCCACGGACGCCCTGAAAACCTCCGCCGCCGTTACGCTTTTTGTCTCCTTCTACCTCTTTGGAGACGCTTTGTTCGCCATTGTGCTGAACATTTTGAATATGGTGCCCGGCGTGTTTGCGGCCATGCTGATGCCGGCCATTTTGAAGCGGTTTGATAAGTTCAAGACCCTGTTTTGGTGCAACATCGTCAATATCCTTCTGGGATTTGCCATTTATTTTGCGGGCTACGGGAATCAGATGCTGTTCCTGGTGCTGACCTGTATCCGCACGGTGCCCATGAGCGTGGTGGGGATTTTGGCCTATATGTTTACCCCGGACTGCGCTGAGTATGGCGAATACAAATCCGGCTTCAGTGCCAAGGGCATTACCTTTGCCATCCAGACCTTCTCGGTGAAGATCACCGGTGCGGTGTCCTCTTCTCTGGCGCTGGCGCTGCTGGGACTGTTCTCCTGGATCAGCGTGGAGGCAGAGAGCTTTGAGGAGCTGGCGGCGCTGAACATTCAGCAGAGCGCCGCCGCCCTGAATGGACTGTGGACCGTCTATGCGCTGGTGCCTGTGATCGGCATGGTGATTTCCACCTTCTTCTATCTGGGATATAAGCTCAACGATAAGGATGTGCAGATCATGGCGAAGTGCAATTCCGGGGAAATCACCCGGGAGGAAGCGGAAAAGCAGCTTTCCAGAAAGTATTGATGCGGGAAATGGGATGAAAGTTTCCAGAAAGATACCAGAATAAAAATCCGGGCAGTACC
>JAUNJE010000025.1 GCA_030533415.1 Eubacteriales bacterium
CTTACTTCGACTACGGCGGGATGGCTTTGGTAAAGTTGAATATACGGCAAAATCTACCATTGCTCGGATCATTGGGTAAGTATATGGAAAATAGCTGTCAATTGAAACCAATATACCTCAAATGGATTGATAATTCCTTTGTATTGAATGACCAGAATAACTGTCAACGGGTATGCAAAAAATCATGAATCTGGAGGCCAAATAATCTTTTGAAAGTGTAGATTTCCACATAATACCCCCACTGCGGGAGAATTCCATTGCCAAAGCACTTGCAAAACTCCTCTATGTCTGTTATTATTATATAGTGTATCATCTAATTTGATACTCTAGCAAAAACTATGTTATGGATGCGATGAAAATGAGCGAAATCCTTGTTTCGGTGATTATGCCGGCATACAACTGCACAAAGTATATTCGCCAGGCACTGGATTCCGCGCTGGTGCAGGATGTTCCTATGGAAATCCTCGTGATTAACGACCGCTCCAAAGACGATCTGGATAGCGTCATGCTGGAATATAAGGAGTATCCCCAGATTCGGTATCTGAAAAATGAGAAGAACTTGGGCGTGGCCGAGACCCGGAACAAGGGCGTTGCCTTAGCCAAAGGCGAGTATGTTGCGTTCCTCGATGCAGATGATGTTTGGGCGAAGGATAAGCTGAAAAAACAGCTGAAATTGATACGGGAAAAGGGAACTGTCATCTGTTCAACAGCAAGAGAATTGATGACTATAGATGGAGAACTGACAGGGTATATTATCCCCGTAAAAACAGAATATAGCTACTTTGACCTTCGCCTGCAAAACCAAATCAACTGCTCTTCCGTCCTGATCAAAACAGAAGTGGCAAGGGAGTTCCCCATGCACCACGATGACAGCCATGAGGATTACCTCATGTGGCTGGAAGTGTTAAAAAAATACCGCAATGGCTGTGCAGTCAATGAGCCGCTTCTGAAATACCGGGTTTCCAGCACAGGGAAATCCGGGCATAAATGGAATTCCGCGAAAATGACATTCCTGACCTACCGCTATATGGGATTCGGCCTGTTTCGGTCCATCATGTACTTTATCAGCTACGCACTCAATGGCATAAAAAAATATTTTTTCTGGTTTCTAAAATAACCGATATAAAGGATTGCAAATGAACGGTTTTTACTGGATTTATCTTGTCATGTTTGCGTTCCTGATTGCCTGGGACTTTGCCAAGAATCAGGAGCAACGGCGGTTGATTTACTATGGCGCCTGCTTCTTTTTGATTCTGATCTTCGTGGCGCAGGATTTCAGCGTCAGCATCGATATCGCGGAATACATGCGCCAGTGGGCGGTCATCCCCACCCTTACGCTGCCCGAAATGCTGACCCATAAATTTGAGATCGGCTATGTTCTGCTATGCTGGGTGCTGGAGCGGGTATTTGCCAGCGACCGGGTTCTGCTGCTGGTTCTTTCCGTTATGATCATGGTGCCGTTTTGCCGTTCCTTTGAGAAGGAAACCGAAAATCCCATGATCGCCCTGATGGCTTTCCTGGCCCTGGGCATGTATATGCACGCCATTATCTTCTGGCGGCAGCTGGTGGCCATGGCAATCCTGACCTTCTCCTACCGCTTTCTCCGGGAACGCAGATTTTGGCCCTTCCTGCTGACGGTGCTTGCCGCCATGACCTTCCACAAGGTTTCCGTGGTGTTTCTCGGGCTTTACATCG
This sequence comes from Eubacteriales bacterium, assembly GCA_030533415.1. Classification (GTDB taxonomy): domain Bacteria; phylum Bacillota; class Clostridia; order Oscillospirales; family Oscillospiraceae; genus Faecousia. The sequence continues at coordinate 1,696 of JAUNJE010000025.1, forward strand.
TTTACAGGATTCCCATCAACAAATGGCTGCTTCTGGCCTGCGGCGTTTGCTCTGTGGTTCTGGGTATCTTCGGGAAGCCCATCATTGAATTTGGGATTGCCGTTATCTATCCCCAGTATACAAATTTCCCCCGGCTGTCCATTGGCGGCGGAACGTTACTGGCGCTTCTGTGGGTCGTAACATTGCTGGCCTATTGGCTGTTGCATGACCGGCTGAATGAGGACCGTGTGCGCCTGCCCTTCCTGATGATCCTGATTGCCGCAACCATTCAGCCCATTTGCTTTGCGTTTTATAATTGGCTCCGGGTCGTGCTGTTCTTCCGCATCGCCCTGGTTCCCATGAGTGCGCAGTTGTATGCTGCCCTGTTCCAGAGGAAAGAAGGGAATCGGGCGCTGGCCCTGCTGGAACGGTTTACCCCGAGACTTTACAGTGCGGTGCTTTCCGTGTACGACACAAGGTGGTTCCAGATTGCGGCCCAGATCATTATGTTTGCCGTGCTGTTCGTATGGTATGTCAGCGAACTGGAAGAAGCGGTTTATATCATGGCACCAATCGTTTGATTCAAAATTACAAAACCGTGAACGAATGCTGGAAATCCCAGTTCGTTCACGGTTTTTTTATCTTACATTTGACTGCAGGTACTGAATCTCCGCCCGGCCAAAGCAGGCATAGCGGGCAGGTTCCAGGGAAAAGGTCCGCTCGGCGTTGCTGTCACGGCCTACGATCTCTCCCCGCAATATTTTATCCACCAAATCGATCAGGTCCGCCAGTAAGCCAAGACTTAACGGGTTATATCCCGGAACATGGCTGGACTGAAATTGCTGCATATTATGGCCGCCGAAAAAGCGCATCCGGCCGCCCCGCTCAACGAGCCATTTCATAAAGGCACACAATCCCTTATAGTAATTCGAAAGCGGAACACTTCCGGGAGTATGCATCCATACGCCGTATCCGCTGCCGATGGCATCACCCGTGAACAGCAGATTTTGCTGCCTTGCCAGCACTGCAACGCTGCCCGGCGTATGGCCGGGCACCTGGCAGATTTCCAAAGTCTCGCCGCCCAAGTCGATCACATCATTGGTTCGAATATCCAACGTTCTATCCAGCTTCAAGTCTTTGCCCGCCATCATTCCCGTCAGGATCTCCCGGGACATGGCAAATTCCTCATGACACATGCATACGGATTCAAATTCATCCATATGGTAAAAATGGTCTGCATGCGCATGGGTTATCACCAGGACCAATGGCTTGTCCGTTAATTTTTCAACAATTGGCCGAATGTTTCCCCCAACCGTAATACCGGTATCAATTACAGCCGCAAGGCGCTCTCCCTCGACGACATAAAAGGATGCTTGCCCCGCATCCAGAATATGGAATGCATGGGGTGCGATTTGCGTGATCATAAAATCTGACATAGGTTGCCTCCTGATGTTGCGGGTGGAGCAGAGCTGCTCCACCCACTTGTTGTATAGAATCAGGCGCGGACAGAAGTCCCATCCGGCAGTCTGGCCCAGAGCCAGCGGTTCTCGTGATATGTGCAGGGATATTTCTTTGCCGCTTCCTCATCGATATCGATACCCAGGCCTGGCTTGTCATTGGGATACAGATAACCGTCACGGACTTCCGGACAGCCGGGGAACACTTCCTTTTCCTGCTCGGTAAAGCCGACAAATTCCTGAATGCCGAAATTGGAAGTCGCAAGATCCAAGTGCAAGTGTGCCGCAACACCGGCCGGAGTAATGTCATTGGGACCATGCCATGCAGTCCGGACGCCAAAGGGCTCACACAGCGCTGCGACCTTCCGGGCCGGTGTGATACCGCCGATCTGGCTGATGTGGATCCGAATAAAATCGATCATCCGTCCGGTGACCAGTCCCTCCCACTCCAGGGGGTTGTTGAACAGTTCCCCCATGGCAATCGGCGTCGCAGACTGACTGCGAACCATCTTAAACCAGCCGATCTGTTCAGGCGCCAGAATATCTTCCAGGAAGAAAAGCCGGTACTGCTCCATCTCCTTTGCAAAGCGGACGGCGTCGATGGGTGCCAGCCGTTCGTGGACATCATGCAGCAGTTCGATTTCAAAGCCCAAGCTGCTGCGCAGATGGTCAAACAGCTTATATGTATTTTTCATATACTGCTTGGGATCGAAGTACGCGCCAATAGGCGGATTTTCTGTCAGGTGAAACTGCTTTCCCGCACTTCCCAGCATGTTTCCGCCCATGGTCATATTGCCGCCGTATACGCCCTGTTGGCAGCGGACATAACGGTAACCCTGCTCCATATATTTTCGAACGTTATTCTCAACTTCTTCCGGTGTGGCGCCATCTACATGACGGTACACCGCAGCACCCTGCCGGCATTTTCCGCCTAAAAGGTCATAGACCGGCATGTTGGCCAGCTTTCCCTTAATATCCCACAGCGCTTCATCCACACCGGAAATCGCGTTGTTCAGCACAGGGCCGTTTCTCCAGTACGAGCTGCCCATCAGAAATTGCCAAGTATGCCGATCTGCTCAAACCAGCTGCAAACCGCCGCATAGTAAGGCTTTGCCACGGTCTCCAAATAATCCCGTGCGTCCTCTGCGATATCCTCCTCGGAATAGGCAACAAAGCCCCGGCGGTTGGTAAGGCCGCCCCGCAGGCCGATACTGACCTGGAACCGGTCTCCCAGCCGGATCTCGTTGGTCGTCGGGCTGACCATCCCCAGGTCAATGCGCTTGCCCGAAAGAACCTTCGGTGAACAAGCCGTTGGCAGGCCTCCGAACTGGAACAGGCGGGAAGCCTCCACCTCTGTCATCCCTGGCCGGAAATGCAAAAGCACATTCTGGGCAGACGCGGAAGCATACGCCGCGCCAAATTCCATTGCTGCAATCTCGTCGGCACCATTTCGGGTCCTCAGACCGTAACGGGGATGAATGAACCAATCCGTCACGTTCAAAACAGCAGCATTTCCAGTGATCCCCCGCAGTGCGTCAACAATGAACGCAGGTGCGTCAAAAAGATACGCCGTACCGTAGACCGGATAGATCAGCTTCCAGCCAACGACGCCGATTTTGTGATGCTTCCCTATGCCAACAGAGCGGAACGATTCCTCCATGGAGACGAATTGGTCCCTGGGCTGGTTCGGTAAAGACAGGGCCTGGCACAAAACCCCTTCTGCGGGAATGCGGCTGTTGTGGTACATCCCGTAGCATTCATTCCCCAAAAGCAGCCAGGCCCGCCCCTGGCTGTTGAGCACCAGAAGCGCTTCCTCAAACCTGGGATCGAAGCCCACCATATAATCAAAATTGCTGTAGTGCTCCCGGTCCGCATAGAACACCACATAATCAAAGCCATGCTCCCGCATCAATGCCAGAACGTTTTCCTTCCTGCGGCCATACACGGCATCAGAAACCACCGGTTCTTCCGTCGGCAGGGGCAGGAACGGCTCCTTTACATAGTCATACTGGATATCTGTATCGTAAATCATCATTTATCTCCTGTGATTTCATTGGGAAACAGCAAAGTGCATTATTAACCGCTTGCTTTTCACAATGAATTTTGTTATATTTTGCTTAAGCACTATCCAACAGGCCCTCCGAAACCAGTTTTCGCGTAGCTCGAATTTGTCACTTCAGCAGGCGCACAACAGAGAAAGTGAGCATATTCTATGGACAACAATCAACAATACGCAACCGTACGCCTTCTGGATTGTCTGGATGTATCCTCCATCGAAGAAGAATCCTTCCCCGTTTTTGAAAATGAGAATTACGGAAAGGAATTCTGTCCGGAGCAGTTCTTCCGGACAAATATCGGCTGGAACATCTATTATGCGGATGATCCCCAATTCCCCAACATCCACTTACATATGCACAACTTCATTGAAGTGATTTATTTCCCGGATACTGAGCTGGAATACCTGATTGAAAGTAAGATCTATCGCCTTAACGCAGGGGATATTCTCTTTATTCCCAATGGTTTCTTCCATAGGCCTTACAGCATTCCGGACAACGCGACCTATAGTCGGGTCGTTTTGTCCATGTCTTGTGAGTTTCTCAGCAGCATCAACTATTCCGGGTTGGATCTAAGCGGCTGTTTGAAAACCATTTCCGAAGAACAGCACTTCCTCCTGCCCTGTTTCAGCCCCGAGAACAAGTTCATCCGGTTGATTTTGCAGCAGATGGTTCTGGTTTCCCGTGATACCTATGTTGGAAATTCCTTCCTTCTGGAATCCTTTTGTGCACAGATCGTGCTGTATACGCTGCACTCTTCCCAATCGGCCTCTCTGCCAGACGGACGTACCAGCAAAAACCGGCTGATCCGCACGGCACTGGATTACATTTCGGAGCACATTTGCCAACCAGTCACGCTAGAATCCATTGCAAAAAGTTTATTTGTCAGTAAGTATCACCTGTCCCACGCTTTTAAGAAACACATGGGGTTGTCCATCCATCAGTACATTATTCTGAAGCGCGTCGAAATCGCGAAATCCCTGATTCAGGAGAACAAGCCGATGAATATCGTATGCCTAGAAAGTGGTTTTAATAATTACTCCAATTTTTTCAAGGCTTTCAAAAGCATAACAGGTGTTTCTCCTTCGGATTACGCCAACGAACTCACCCATTTGTAAAAAACCGTTGCTTTACCAAAGCGTAACCTTTGGATCGTATGCAAAATTATCCTCAAAAGGATAGAGTGGCCGGCGCTGTTTCGTGTAATGGAAGTCCTTGATGGTCAGCATGGCGTTGCCCCGGGTCAAAGCAATATAACTGTCATCCTGAATCAGGCTCAGGCCGGGATACAAATATCCCAATTTCACGACAATAATGTGATAATCCCGGTACGCGATTCCGAATTCAACAAAATCATCCTCATTTGTAAAGGAAACACGCTCGCTGTTGATTGCCGCATCGATGCCAGCGATAGACAGAAGGACTCCCGTCGCTTTTCCATTGCTGTCCCGGTTGACACGCTTTACCAAGGCGTCCTTCAAAAGGACCGACGTACTGGAGGCATCGTGCTTTCCACCAACGGAAACCGTGACCCTTCCGCCTGCACCGGCCTCTGCGCCGGCGTCTACCGCAGCCTCATCCCAAAGTCCGGCAATTAACGCCTTTTTCAGCCCCAAATCCAGGAACCGTTTCAGCATATATGCGTTATCGCCAACTGCGCCGGCCGTGACATTGTCCCCGGAATCACTGACAAAGACCACTTTCTTATCACTCTTAGCCGCCAAGTGGATGGCCTCCTCCGTATCCATGGAATTATCACTGAGGCGGAATTTATAACGGTCTTCCCAGATACGCTTTCCCAGGACCAGCACTTTATCTTCAACCTGGGTGCGGTCTTTTGCCGTTCCGCAAACGACAATGCTGGACCCGTTGTGGGGGCAATCGATCCAAGACATGCCGGTAAAGTAAGAGGCCCGCCATACGCCGTCGATTTCCTGAATCTCGTCAAGCGTTTCCAGGATACATTTGATGTGAGGCATATCGGTAGTGGCCGCTTCCCCTGGCTGCAGCATGGGGACCTTGGCCTGAATGATCCAGGGCAGCACACCCTCGCTGACGGCACGGCACAGCAGCCGTGCTGCGGTGATAAGAGTCTGTTCGATGTCCACATGGGGCGCCGTACGGTAGCCGGTAATTAGATTTGCGCTACGTGTCAGGGTATATGTAATATTGCCATGGAAGTCTAAAGCCACGGAAATCGGCACATTGGGGCCGACCCGTTCCCGGATGGCAGATACCAGGAATGCCTCACCGCTGCCGATAAACTCCACCTGCATGGAACCATGCAGATACAGCCATACACCGGCGATACTGCCATCCAGCGGCACGGAATCGATCAGCTCTTCCGCAATTTTGCGGAAGCCCGCAATCGAAAGAACACCGCCCGCCACGCAGGTAGATTCCGCATACAAAGCGGGCAGAACAGAATATCCCGCATCCTGGATGGTCCGCACGACCTTCTGAAAATGGCTCCGTAATGCCTCCCCCCGCTTGATTTCAAAGTCCTCAAATCCCACCTTTACAGGATTGGACGTATTGCTTTCCAGGTGAAAGCCACCCATGAATATTTTTTTCTCCATTGTTCTATTCCCCTTTCATACTGAGTGAATGATCAAAATTTTACTTTTGAGCATTCCTGTAAGTATTATACCTTACGGCAAGCCAATAATGGATTCCCTGAATTGTGCTTTCGATTTCATAAATTGCTTTTTGTAACTAGCACCAATTACCTAGCACCGCATAATAAAACTCCACAAGCCCTCTCAACGGTAAAAGCCGGGCTGCAGTAAGTCCCGGCTTTTGCTATTCTTGGCCTGCCCACTTCATAGGAAGCAGTTTACAGCGCTTGCAAAAGGCTTATCCGCTTAGTCTATGCTGCTCAGAGGAAAGGATGAAAAACAACTTCATATTTTTGCCGATATTTTCTTTCCCTGTTCCTATTGCATATTTCGTACATTTCATATATAATACATATAATCATGATTTTACGAAAATCAAGGAGACAAGCTTATGGATATCCACAGTGTCCGTCAAATGCTGCGCACCAAATCCATCTACGACATCCCCCTGCGGGTGACTTATTACGCCCGGGTTTCTTCCGAGAGCGACGAGCAGCTGAACAGTCTGGGAAACCAGATCACCTACTATGAAGACCTGATCAAGCGCAACAAAAACTGGACCTTCGTTCCCGGCTACATCGACGAGGGGCTTTCCGGCATCTCCACGAAAAAGCGGGAGAACTTCAACCGAATGGTCGAGGACGCGGCTCAGGACAAATTTGACCTGGTGATTACCAAGGAAATTTCCCGTTTTGCCCGTAATACCCTGGACTCCATCCAGTTCACCCGGCAGCTTTTGGGCTATGGCGTCGGAGTATTCTTCCAGAATGATAACATCAATACGTTGGACGAGGATTCGGAACTTCGCCTGTCCATCATGTCCTCCATTGCCCAGGATGAGCTTCGCAAGCTCAGCAGCCGGGTCAAATTCGGCCACCAGCAGGCCATCCGGGACAGCGTGGTGCTGGGCAACAGCCGCATTTTCGGCTATGTCAAGGACGGCGGGCGGCTGGTTATTGACGAGGATCAGGCCGAAATGGTGCGGGAGCTGTTTTCCCTGTACGCCACCGGCGAATACAGCATGAAGCAGATCGAGACCCTTTTCTGGGAGAAGGGCTACCGCAACCACAACGGCAACAAAATCGCCCACACCACCATGGCGGGCATCATCGCCAACCCCAAGTACAAGGGCTTCTATGTAGGCAACAAGGTAAAGGTCATTGACATGTTCACCAAAAAGCAAAAATTCCTCCCTCCGGAGGAATGGGTCATGTTCAAGGATGAGACCGGCGAAATTGTCCCTGCCATTGTCTCCGAAGAACTGTGGGACACCGCCAACACCGTTCTGAAAAAACGCAGCGAGGACGTCAAATCCCGGCAAGGCATCTGCAACCACGCGAACCTTCTGACCGGAAAACTCTACTGCACCTGCTGCGGGGCCGCCTACTACCGCCGGGAATCGAAGGATAAGGCGGGGAACAAAAACAGCCGGTGGGTCTGCTCCGGGAAAATCAAAAACGGTGCCGGCTCCTGCCCCTCCTTCCCGATCTATGAGGAGGAGATCAAACCCCTTCTGCTGGATGTGGCCCGGGATACAAAGGTCAGCACCGAGGCGCTGATTGCGGAATATACAGAGCGTTTTCAATCCCTGGACACGGGAAACCAGATCCCGGCGCGCATCGATGAGCAGAAGAAGCGAATGACGCTTGCCCAGCAGAAAAAATCCAAGCTGCTGGAGTATAACGTCACAGGTGCCATTTCCGATGCCGACTTTCTGGCCATGAACGCCCAATGCGCCGAAGAGATCGCCGACGCCAAGGCACAGATTCAGGAACTGGAGCAGCAGCTGTATTCTAAGGAGGAATTCCGCCGTCAAATCGAAGCCATGAAAGCCGCAATGCACGCCATGGAGCGCTCCGCCGCCAGTGGGGCCATCACCAAGGAATTTGTGGAGGAATTTATCGATAAAATCTATGTTACGCCGGAAAATGACCACACGATGCGGCTGGATATCAAGATTTTTACCGGAGAAGCCACTCAGCGCTATTTCGAAAAACTCGCCGGTCGTACGGGTCACACGTTTAAGAAGATGATCGAGGCTTACGAGCAGGGTCTGCAGTAACCTTCCCCAAAAGCGGGCAGCCTATTCCGGGCTGTCCGCTTCCTTTTCACAATTTTGCGCAAAGGGCATTTTTCCCGGACCCGGCTTTTTGGCGGAATCACAGAAAGGATCCGGTTTCCTGAAAAAGTACCCCATTTTCTTGATTTTTTCCTTTTTACATGCTATAGTTATGGTAACCAAGCGACACCGGAGGCATATTCTGAATGATGACCCTTTTGAAAAAAATCAGCTGCGCGGCCTGCGCCGGGGCGGCTGTGCTTATCTTAAACGGATGCGGTGGGAATCCGGCTCAGAACAGCCTTCCGCCGGATACCGAAATCATTACCCTGCCCACCGCGCCCAAAGTAGAGGAAACCGTTTCCCCCACCGCCGATCCCATGGAACTGGTGGAAGATCTGGCGGTAGTGCTGGAAGCGGGTGAAATTTATACCCTGGACCATTATCCCAACTTAAAGTCCGTGGACTTAAGCGGCAGTACCTGTTATGATGCCATTTTGCAATACGCTGCCGATCATCCGAACGTGGATGTCACCTATACCGTCGATCTCGGCGGCACGCTGGCATCCAACAAGTCCACCGGGATCACGCTGGATGCGGGCAGCTTCACCTATGCCGCACTGCTGGAACGGCTGCAATACCTTCCCAACCTGAGCCAGATCTCCCTGCCCGGCATTGACCTCACCGCAGAGCAGGTGGGCGCTCTACGGGAGACCTATCCCCAGGTCATTCTGGACTACACCGTGGAGCTGCTGGGCAGCACCTTCAGCTCGGACACCACGGAGCTTGACCTTTCCTATATGGACTCCTCCCGGGTCGACGAGGCTGTTCGAAAGCTGGGCCTGCTGACAAACCTGACCTCCGTAAACCTGAGCAATTCCCTTACCATGGAGGATGTGGCAAGGCTTCAGGATTCCAATCCCGGGGCAACATTCCTCTACAGCTTCTCTCTTTTTGGCAAAGCCCTGTCCACCACCGACGAAACTGTAGAATATAAGAACCAGAACATCGGCAACGACGGTGAGGAAAAACTCCGTCAGGCCCTGGCAATTCTGGACAACTGCAGCCGCTTCGTGCTGGATAACTGCAAAATCGACAATGACGTGCTTGCCGGCATCCGGGAAGATTTCCGGGACGGTCCCAAGGTGGTCTGGCGGATCTACTTCGGCGAGGACTCCCGCTACAACGTCCTGACTGACGCCGATACCGTCCGGGCCGTTTACCATGTTACCGACGACACCTGCTCTGCCCTGCGTTATTGCGAGGACGTTAAATATATGGACATCGGCCACAACGAATACCTGACCGATCTGAGTTTTGTTGGCTATATGCCCAATATCGAGGTGCTCATTGCCTCCGGCTGTGCCGCAGCGGAACTGCCGGGGTTTGAAAATTGTAAAAAACTGACCTGGCTGGAGTTGGCCTACTGCGGAAAGCTGGCAGACATCAGTTCCCTGGAGGGCTGTGAAAGCCTGACCTATCTGAATCTGAGCTATACCAAAGTCTCGGACTTCATGCCGCTGGACGGTCTGCCCCTGCAGCGCTTCGTCTGCCTGTCTCCAAAGGCCTCCACAAAGGAACAGAATGTCTTCATTGAAATCCATCCGAAGTCGGAGTGCATCACCGTTTTTTACGGCTATTCCAATCCCTATAGCTACGGCTGGCGCTATGATGACAACGGAAAAACCTTCAATGCGTATTACAAAGATGTTGTCCGCGTAGCATTCAATTACGATTACCTGGAAACATTGCTGCCCAAAGAATAGCCTTCCGCCGCCGGTTCGAGAGAATCGGCGGCAAGTTTATTGCGCGCCTCTTGACATTCCTTTGTGCATCCTGTAAAATATTTTTGTATACGTTTTCCCCTTTTTATTAAAATTGTGGCATACAACCCAAAAGGAGCGTGCATATGAAAAAGAATCCCGTCAACTTTGATCCCTCCATGAAAAACGGCTACATCCCCGCGCCATATGTCCTGGAGGAGGGCGAAAACATCAATGATTTCTATCTGGAGCCTGTTTTATTCCACAATGAAAACGGCCCCACCATCGGCGTCACCACCTGCGGCGTCATCGTTCAGGACGGTCTTTTCTTCAAGGACATGGACAACTCCGGCAAGCTGGACCCCTACAAGGACTGGCGGCTGGACCATGAGACCCGCGCCAAGGACATAGTCGCCCACCTGCCGCTGAAGCAGCAGGCAGGCCTGGTGCTGAACACCCTGTGGAACACGCCCCTGTCCTTCACCCGGGAGGGCGCCAAAGACGAAAACGGCAACATTGTTCCCGGCAAAATTTTCAAGCGGTACGATCCCAATGAACCTATTCCAAAGGGCATTCTGCCCGGTCTGGATAACCGTGTGGATGACGGCCAAGTGCTGGAGCAGAAGCTGGCCGCCGGTGTTTACCGCGGTGAGATGCGTGCCGAGGCCGGCGTGGCCGCGCTGTACCACAATCTGGGCACCCAGTATGTGGAATACGAAGCCTGCCAGGGCGGCGTTGCCATCCCTTACTCCCTGCACACCAACCCCATCAACATTGGCTATCCCGACTTCCTGGGCATGGGCGCCGCCTGCCTGGGTGACGGAAATTTCGATATTGTATATAACATGGCCGAGACTGACCGCAAGATGATGAGCGCCTGCGGCCTGCACATCATGTATGGACCCCAGGTGGATGTTTCCACCGATCCCCGCTGGCCCCGGAACAGCGGTACCTATGGTGAGCGGCCCGACATCACTGCCGGCATCACCCGGGAGCTGGTTCGCGGCTATCAGAACGGCGAGGACGGACTGAAAAAAGGCTCCATCGTGCTGACGGTCAAGCACTTCCCCGGCGACGGTCCCGCTGAAAACGGCTTCGAGCCCCACCTGCCCATTGGCCAGTGGCGGCTGTATCCCACGGAAGGCTCCATGGAGAAATATCATCTGCCTCCCTTCCAGGCGGCCTTTGACATGAAGGCCTCCGCCATTATGCCCGACTACTCCCGGGTGGGCACTGACGGCCGCAGCAAGCCCCAGTATTACCGCGGCAAGCTGACCTCCACCGAGCAGGTCGGCTCCACCTACTCCAAGGAGCTGATCACCGATCTGGCCCGGGACACCATGGGCTTCACCGGCTATGTCAACTCCGACTCCGGTATCACCACCACCCAGATCTACGGTGTGGAGCACCTGAGTGTCCCCGAGCGCTACGCCAAGGCCATCTCTGCGGGTACTGACGTCATCGGTGGCAACTACGACGCCGAGAACATCGTCAAGGCTGTGGAAGAGGGATATCTTCCCAAGGCCGACCTGGACCGCGCAAATTACCGCCGTCTACTGGCCATGTTCGACCAAGGCCGTGTGGACAACCCCTATCTGGATCCCGATGAAGCGGACCGCGTCCGTGCGGAGAACTTTGAAGGCGCCAAAAAGGCCGCCTACAGGGCCTGCCAGAAGGAAGTCGTCCTGGCCAAGAACCATGGCGGCGTCCTGCCCATGGCAAAGGGCAAGAAGGTTTATATTGCCGTATTCTCCGGTGAAGATGCTGGTGCCGCGCTGGCCCAGATGATGGGCGCGGGCGTTGCCGGCGAGGATGACAACGAAGCACTGCGCGCACAGCTTGCCAGCCTGCTGAAGGCAAAGGGCTATGAGGTCGTGGATACTCCCGAGGAGTGCGACTACGCTTACCTGCATGTCTGGCCCAAGCAGAACAACATTGTCTTTGTGCAGCGTTCCATGCCTGTACTGGAGCTTGTAGACGGCCTGATGCACGAGGAACGGGAAGTCAACAAGTCTCAGAAGAAGACCGGCAACCGGATCCCCATCAGCACGCTGCGGGGTGTGGACCAGATTCCCGTCATCGCCGAGACGGTTCACCGGAACGGCGGCAAGGTCATCGCCACCTGCGTGGTCTGCAACCCCTGGATCTTGGACAAGCTGGAGCCTTACGTCGACGGCCTGACCTTCCAGTATACCGTTTCTCCCGTGGCCATGGGCAATGCCCTGGGCGCGCAGATGGACGTTCTGTCCGGCGACTACAACCCCACCGGAAAGATGAGCCTGACCATGGTCTCCTGCCCGGAGGTCATCCAGATCACCGAGAAGGAGATCGACGGTGTTATGCGTGAGGTCTGCGCCTCCCCCAACGACGTTCCCGGTTATGACAAGGACCAGTACATCGATCCTGCCATTCTGGCCAAGGTCAAAGGCGGCAGCTACGCCTACTTCGACGAGGACGGCAACTATTACCGCAGCGGTTTTGGCCTGCATTATTAAGCGGTAGTCAACAGAAAGGATGCCGGTGCTTACGCACCGGCATCCACATTTTCTGATTATTTTCCAAAGGCGTCCAGGGCCAGCTTAAACGCGCCGTAGGCGCCGGCGTCATTGCCCAGGGAGGCCAGCGTAAACTTTGCCGCGCTGGCGGCGTGGAAAACGTATTTTTTGAAATAAGGCGTGATGCCGGAAATCAGCATATCCCCCGCCTTGCTGACACCGCCGCCGATGACCACCACCTCGGGATTTACGGTAGAGCAGACATTGCCCAGGAATTCTCCCATATAGGCATAGAATTGCTCCAGCACCTCCAGAGCGGCCTTGTCGCCCGCTTTTCCCGCGTCAAAGATATCCTTGCAGGTCAGTTCTTTCAGATCCCGCAGGACGCTGGGAGTCTCCGTGCTTTCCAGGTGGCGCTTTGCCATGCGGACGATGCCGGTAGCGGAACAGTACTGCTCCACACAGCCGTATTTGCCGCAGTTGCAGGGAACTGTTTCGTCCCGGTTCAGCACCAGATGGCCGATCTCCGCGCCGGAGCCGTGGGCGCCGTGGAGCAGATTGCCTTCCACAACGATACCGCCGCCGACGCCGGTCCCCAGGGTGACAAAGACCATGTTGTCACAGCCCTGGCCGCCGCCCTTCCAGAATTCACCCAACGCCGCCACATTGGCGTCGTTGCCCGCCTTTACGGGGAACCCGGTAAGGGACTGCAGGGTCTCGGAGATGTTGAACACCCCCCAGCCAAGGTTGACGCATTTATTTACCACGCCCTTTGCGTTGACGGGGCCGGGAACGCCGATGCCCAGGCCCAGAATGCCGCTATCGGCGATATGCTTCCCGTCCATGTACTGGCGGATAGACCGGGCAATGTCGGGCAGGATCTGCGAGCCGCCGTTTTCCGTGACGGTGGGGATCTCCCACTTGTCCAGCATTTTGCCGGTTTCCTCAAAGTAAGCGATCTTGACAGTGGTGCCGCCAAGGTCAATGCCAAAGCCGTATTTCATAGGTTTGTTCCTCCTGACGCTGAATATGCTACCATTATACATGGCTTGACAGGAAAATGCCAGAGCAAATGCAAAAAAAGTCAAACAAACTGCAAACACAGCGTCTCGGGGCACATCCTGCCGGTATTTGTAAAAAGTTATAAAACTTTTCTCCCAGGCCTTGCGTTTGTGGCGATTTTGCTGTAACATATATATGATACACCCCTATAAAATGAAAGGATGTGCTTCATCACAATGATTAAAGTAGATATTTCCAATGTTTGGGGTCAACTGTCTCTGCCTGATCTGCTGGCAATGGAGAAGGAAGTCGCCGCCGCCCACACCACGCTGTCCGACGGCTCCGGTGCCGGCAATGACTTCCTTGGCTGGCTGAACCTGCCCGTCCGGGAGGCTACCGAGGAAATCGCCCGCATTCAGAGGGCCGCCAAGAAAATCCGCAGCGATTCCGACGCCTTCGTCGTCATCGGCATCGGCGGCTCCTACCTTGGCCCCCGGGCCGCCATTGAGCTGCTGCAGGGTCCCAACCACAACATCGGCAAGGGCAAGGGCAATCCTCAGATTTTCTTCGCCGGCAACGGCCTGAGCACCCGCCATTGGAATGAGCTGACCAGGCTTTTGGAGGGCAAGGATTTCTCCATCGCCATCATCAGCAAGTCCGGCACCACCACCGAGCCGGCCATCGCCACCCGCGCCCTGCGCTGGATGCTGGAGCGGAAGTACGGCACCGACGGCGCCAAGAGCCGCATTTACGCCATCACCGATCCCTGTAAGGGCGCCCTGCGCCAGATGGCGACGGAAGAGGGCTGGGAAACCTTCGTGATCCCCCCCAATGTGGGCGGCCGTTTCTCCGTGCTGACCCCCGTGGGCCTGCTGCCCATGGCGGTTGCGGGCATCGACATCATGGCCATGATGAACGGCGCCATGGATGCCAAGGAAAGCTATGACCTGCGCTCCTTTGAAAACCCCGTTTGGCAGTACGCCGCAGTCCGCAACCTGCTGTACCGCAACGGCAAGGCCATGGAGATCTTCGAAAGCTATGAGCCAGGCTTCAAAATGTTCGGCGGCTGGTGGCAGCAGCTGTTCGGTGAATCCGAGGGCAAGGACGGAAAGGGCATTTTCCCCGTCACCGCCGAGTTCACCGCTGACCTGCATTCCCTGGGCCAGATGATCCAGCAGGGCGAGCGCAACTTCTTCGAAACCATGGTCCGTTTTGACGCGCCGGAAACCAAGTATACCATCGGCTCCGACTGGAAAAACCTGGACGGCCTGAACTACCTGGAGGGAAAGACCCTGGACTTCGTGGACGAGAAGGCATACCTTGGCACTCTGGCCGCCCATGTGGACGGCGGTGTCCCGGTCATCACCATGGATGTGGGCGAGCTGACCGACCGGAAGGTGGGCGAGCTGTTCTACTTCCTGGAACTGAGCTGCGGCATTTCCGCTTACATTCTGGGGGTCAACCCCTTCAACCAGCCCGGCGTGGAGCTGTACAAGCGCAACATGTTCCGCCTGCTGGGAAAACCCGGCTACGAGAAATAACATATCCGCATGGGGAGGGCCAGAGGCCCTCCCCATCGCAGCCCCGGAGGGAAAGGAAAAAATTCTCTCGTTGAATTCACAAAATAGTAGTTGCAAATTTGTGCGATTGCTGGTAGAATGTGCATAAGCCAAAATAAAGGCAAGCAAAGGAGGACTTTCCGATGATTCATATTATTATGGGCCTGAAGGGCACCGGCAAGACCAAGAAGCTGATTGACGCCATCCACGAAGCAGTCGCAGAAGCCCGAGGCGATGTTGTCTGCATCGAGTACGGCCGGAAGCTGACCTATGACGTAACCTATAAGGTCCGTCTGGTGGATTCCCAGGAGTATTCCATCAGCACCCCCGAGATGCTGAAGGGCTTCTTAAGCGGCCTGCACGCCGGTAACTTTGACATCACCCATGTATTTATTGACAACCTGTATAAAACCATCGGCAACGACAAGGCTGCCGCTGAAGAGTTTGTTGCCTGGTGTGATAAGTTTGCTTCCGACAACAGCATGGAAATCACCATCACCATCTCCGAGGACCCTGCCAACGTCTCCGAGAAGATGAAGCAGTATCTGTAATTCTGTTACATACACACCGCCGTGACTCATCACGGCGGTGTTTCTTTTAGGAAACCCTATTGCTATTTTCGGCAAAATTCTCTATAATAGACATATCATCTGCACAAAGGAGTTCCGCATGAAATACGATTTTACATCCATTCTGGACCGGCGGGGAAGGGACGCCATTGCTGTTGACCTGATCGGTGCCCCCGGTTCCTCCTATCCCGCTCCCCGGGAGGGCTTCGATGCCATTCCCATGTGGGTAGCTGACATGAATTTTCCCGTGGTGCCTACCATTCAGCAGGCAATGATCGAACGGGCTAAGCACCCTACCTTCGGCTATTTTTCTCCCTCCGAAGAATACTACGGCGCCATCATCCGCTGGCAGCAGACCCATAACGGCGTCACCGGCCTGACGAAGGAAAACATCGGCTACGAAAACGGCGTGCTGGGCGGCGTGGTTTCGGCCCTGAACGTACTCTGCTCCCGGGGCGATAACGTGCTGCTCCACTCCCCCACCTATGTAGGCTTTACCGGCAGCCTGACCAACAACGGCTACCACATCGTCCATTCTCCCCTTATCAAGGACGAAAACGGTATCTGGCGCATGGATTTTGCGGACATGGAAAAGAAAATCGTGGAAAACAAGATCCACGCCGCCATTTTCTGCTCTCCCCACAATCCCTGCGGCCGCGTCTGGGAGCGCTGGGAGGTGGAGCAGGCCATGGCGCTTTACAAAAAGCACGATGTCATGGTCATCTCCGATGAGATTTGGAGTGATATCCTCCTGGAGGGCTACCGCCATGTTCCCACCCAGTCCGTCAGCGAGGACGCGAAAATGCGCACCATCGCCCTCTACGCCCCCTCCAAGACCTTCAACCTGGCAGGGCTGGTGGGCAGCTACCACATCATTTACAACAAGATGCTGAAGGACCGCTGCGAAAAGGAAGCTTCCCTCTGCCACTATAACTCCATGAATGTCTTAAGCATGCACGCCCTGATCGGCGCCTACCAGCCAGAGGGCTATGCGTGGGTAGAGGAGCTGCGGCAGGTGATCACCGGCAATGTGGACTACGCCTGTGATTTCATCGCGAAGCATTTTGACGGTGTGGAGGTCAGCAGGCCCCAGGGCACCTACATGCTGTTCCTGGACTGCGAAAAGTGGTGCGAAAAGCACGGCAAAACCATGGACGAGCTGCTTGCTGCCGGCTGGGATGTGGGCGTCGTCTGGCAGGACGGCCGCGCTTTCCATGGCATGCACCATATCCGCATGAATTTGGCCCTTCCCTTGAGCCGCGTGAAGGAGGCCTTCGGCCGGCTGGACAAGTACGTCTTCAACGCATAAGCCAACAATCCGCCCCGTCCGGGCGGCAGATCCCGGTATCAATATCCCCGGCAGGATGGCATCCGCTTTCCCGCCGGGGATATTGTTTATTTCAGGCTGTATTTTCTGGCATAGGTCTTATACTGCTCGCCGAAGCTCTCATTTTCCACCCGGACGGAGCGGAGGGCCTCGTGGCTGTTCATGTCGTGGTGGGCCGTATCCACCACACAGCCGGCAATGTTGGAGCAATGGTCGCCCACCCGTTCCAGGTCCGTCAGCAGGTCGGACCAGACAAAGCCGCTTTCGATGCTGCAGCCGCCCTGCTGCATGCGCAGAATGTGGTGAATCCGAAGCTTTTCTTTCAAATCGTCAATGACCTGCTCCAGCGGCTCCACCTGATAGGCCTTTTCCAGATCATTTTCCCGGAAGGCCTGGAAGGACAGGCCGATGATCTCCTCCACGGCACGGATCAGGACGGACAGCTCATGCCGGGCCGCATCGGAGAAACGCAGATTTTTGTCGTGCAGCTCCTCGGCAGCCTCCACCAGATTCAGGGCATGGTCACCGATGCGCTCAAAATCGTTCAGGGACTTCAGCAGCATGGCGGCTTCGCCGCTGTCCTCCTCACTGATCTGCAGGGCACTGAGCTTGACCAGGTAGGTGCCCAGAATATCCTCAAAATGGTCTGTTTTGCTTTCACATTCCCGGACGGTTTTGGCAAGCCCCTGGCTGTAGTCCAGCAGGCATGCAGCGCCGGCATGCAGAGCCCCGGCGGCCGCGCCGGCCATCTCTCCGGTCAGCGCGCGGCACCGCTCCAGCGCAATGGCGGGGGTGGTCAGCAGGCGCTCGTCCAGCTCCGCCACGGTTTCCGGCTCCTTGGCATCGGGAACGAGCCTGCACACCAGCCGCTCCAGCAGACCGCCGGAGGGCAGCAGCATTGCGGTACAGAGCAGGTTAAACGCCGTATGGCAGACGGAAATTCCCAGGAAGGTAGCGCTTTTCTCCAAAAAGGCCGGGGAAAACAGCAGATTCGCCAGCATGAACAGCACCAGGCAGACCACGGTGCCGATCACATTGAACAGCAGGTGCACAGCAGCGGCACGTTTGGCGTTTTTGGTGGTGCCGACGGAGGACAGCATGGCGGTGACACAGGTACCGATATTCTGCCCCATGATAATGGGGATGGCGGCAGCATAGCGCACCTGTCCCGTGGCGGACAGGGCCTGCAGAATGCCTACGGATGCAGAGGAGGACTGGATAACGGCGGTCAGCACAGCCCCCGCCGCCGCGCCCAGAATGGGATTGGTAAACAGCAGGAACATCTGCTGGAAGGCCGGTACATCCTTCAGCCCCTTGACGGCCCCGGACATGGTATCCATACCGAACATCAGCGTGGCAAAGCCCAAAAGGATCAGACCCGTATCCTTTTTCCTGCCGTCTTTCAGGAACATGTAGTAAACGATGCCCAACAGCGCCAGCACAGGGGTAAAGGCACTGGGCTTCAGCAGCTGGATGAACAGGCTGTCCCCCTGGATGCCGCTTAAGGAGAGAATCCAGGCGGTGACGGTGGTGCCCACATTGGCGCCCATGATGACATTAATGGCCTGTCCCAGTGTCAGCAGGCCGGAATTGACAAAGCCCACCACCATAACGGTGGTGGCGGAAGAGGACTGGATCACCGCTGTGACAGCCAGGCCCGTAAGAAAGCCCAGCATCCGGTTGGAAGTGAGCCTGCTCAGCAGGGCCCGCAGGCTGCCGCCGGCCCGGCGTTCCAGCGCTTCGCCCATGATGTTCATGCCGAACAAAAACAGGCACAGGCCGCCCAGCATGGTAAGAATATCAAAAATGTCCATAGGATTCTACCTCTCACACACAATGGTTTGACAATCAAAGTTTATCAGGATTTCGTCAAATCTATTACCGTGAGAATGTAAAATCTGTGTAAATTGGGGAAGCCCATGCACAAATGGTCTGGGATTCGTCCGCTACATCAGTTCCTGGGTCAGCCTGAGGATCTCGGGGGCGACCCTGGCCCGCTCCTTTTCCGCTATATGCCTGTACATGGGGTAGGCCAAAGCGATCCCCAGAATGCCGATGACGCCGATGACGATCCCCAGCGCGAACAGCTGCGTCCAGACCAGGCAGCAGCACATGCCCACGCCCATGACCAGCGTGCTGGCAGTGCCCAGGGTGACGGATGCCCAAGTGGCTTTCTGGGTGACGCTTTGGTCCAGGCGGCGAAGGGCTTCCAGCTTCTGCTCCCGTTCGTCCTTGGGCAGGTATTTTTCCCGGATGCGCTTGATTTCCTCATGCTCCGGCGCAGAGTAGGTATACTCAAAAGATTCGTTGTTTTCCATTGTGATTCTCCGCTCGTTTTGATACTGATATTGGATTAAAGCTTTTGCTCCGGTGCCCGGCCGCTCCGTTTTCTGCCGTGCAGCACCATGCCCAGCGCCCCCAAAACGGTCATCAGGCACACGGCAGCGCCGGTCAGGGTATTCATCAGCCTTTGCTGTCCGAAATTCTGTCCGTAGGCGCAGAACAGCGCAGTTTGCAGTGAAAATAGAGACATCAGGGTGGATGTGTGGTTCATGTTGTTCATCGCACCGGCGATGGGCGAATTATCCCTGCGGCCCCGGGCCAGGGCGATGATGGACATGGTAAGCTTATAAAAGGTAAAGGCCGCCACCCCGAGTACCACAAATCCCGGATAGCTGCTGCCCTCTCCCCGCCAGATCATCTGGAACACCAGTACCGCCATGGCCAGGTTCAGCGCAAACAACCACCAGCCAATGACGGTGTACCCCTTCCAGGCCAGGGAGAGGTCATACTGTTTTTGAAGCTTCCGCTGATAGGGAAGCAGCACCACATACATCAGGGTTTGAACCAGGTAATAAACGCCGTTGCTGGCAAGCCACACGGAGCCTTGATAAGCCGCTGTCACCAGATGGAATGCCGCGTACGCAAAGCTGATTGCCAGACTTTGGTACAGCGCCCCGGCAAGGCCGTGCACCTTCTCCTCCGGAGCCAAGGTTTTTTCTTCCTCCCGCTTCCGGTCCTTTGCCCACCGGAGCAGCCGGGGGACCAGGCGGACGCAGAGCACCGTCAGGGCATAAGCGGACAGCACATAGACAGGATAGGAAAACCAGCGTTCCTCATAATGCCGCCAAAACAGCCAGACCAGCACGGGAAAGGCCCCGCAGCTCAGCCAGGCCGCCCAGGCCGGCGGACAAAAGAGCTTTATCAGCACTTGTTTGAAGCGTCCCATACTCATTCCTTTCTCAGCCGGACGGTAAAGGTGGCCCCTTTTCCCGGCGTGCTGGAAACGGAAATGACGCCGCCGGTGATATCCACCACCCGTTTTACCAGCGCCAGCCCCAGGCCGTTTCCCTGGGCGGCGTGGGCGGTATCTCCCTGGTAAAACTTTTCAAAGATGTGGGCGCCGGTTTCCTTGCTCATACCGCAGCCGGTATCGGATACGGATACCACCGTCCAGCCGCCGTCAGTTGTGAGCTTCAGGGAGATCCTGCCCCCCGGAGGGGTGAATTTGACGGCGTTGGAAAACAGGTTGCTCCAGACCAGCCGCAGCAGTTCCGGGTCGGCACGCACCTGCACCCCGTCCGCAATTTCGCACTCCAACTCCAAGCCCTTTTCCTCCCACAAAGACTCGTATTCCAGCATACAGGCGCAAAGCTGCTCTCCTAAGTCAAAGGTTCGGACTTCCGGAAAAATCTGCTGGTTTTCCAGCTTGTTCAGCTTGAGAATGTTGGAAACCATATCCGCCAGCCGCCTGGTGGTTTGAAGAATTGCCTGGGTGTATTCCTCCCGGTCCTCCTCCGGCAGGCCGGGCACCCGCAGCAGCGCCGCGTAATTCTGGATGGCAGCCAGGGGCGTTTTCAGTTCATGGGAAACGCTGGCAATAAAGTCGTTGCGCAGGGTTTCCACCCCGGACAGCTCCCCCGCCAGGATATTGATCTCCCGGCTGATTGCGTCGAAGCCGGTTTTGCTGAAATCCCCATGGCCGCTGTCCAGCCGGACGGAAAAATCCCCTTTGGAAAGCTGCTCCAGGGTGTCCAGAATGTGTTTTAGGGGACGGTCAACGGTACGGTTTCGGCGAAAAGCGTCCAGTCCGCAGCCGATCAGCGTCATCAGCAAAATGCACAGGAAGGTGATTGGGGCATTCCGCCGGACAGCCGATTCGTCCAAGGTGATGCCCTTTAGAAACAGCAGAATGGTAACCGTCGTCACCAGGCAAATCACCAGGAAAAAGGCGACAAAACGGCTGATATTGAAAAGGACCCGCTCCCAAACGGTCTTTTTCACTTGATCACCGCCTTATACCCCAGGCCGTGGACCGTGACAATTTCAAAATCCCGGCAGTCTGCCAGCTTGCCCCGGAGCTTGGTCATATACACATCCACCGCCCTGGGGCCTGTGTTGGATTCGGCATTCCAGAATTCGTCCATCAGCTGGCTCCGGGTGAAGGTCTTCTTGGGATAGGACAGCAGCTTGAACAGCAGGTTAAATTCCCGGTTGGTCAGGCTAAGCTCCTGGCCGTCCAGGTAAGCGGTGTATTCGTCCGCATCCATGACAAAGCTTCCGACGGTAAGCCGCCGGGAGGAGGCGATTTTCGCCCGGCGGAGCAAGGCCCCGATCCGCAGGAACAGCTCGTCCAGATTCACGGGCTTGACCATATAATCGTCCACACCCACCCGGAAGCCCCGCTGCTTGGAGGCGAAATCATCCCGGGCGGTCATAAACAAAATGGGAATATTCTCGTTAAGGCTCCGCACGGTCCTGGCAAATTCAAAACCGTCGATATCCGGCATCATGATATCGGAAACGATCAGATCATAGACCTTCTCATACATGGCGTCATAGGCCTCCAGCGCGCTGAGACAGCCGGTGGCTTCATATCCGCTCCGGTTCAAAAAATCGCAGACGGTGCGGTTCAGGTCCCGATCGTCCTCCACAACCAGTATCTGAAACATGTCAGTTCCTCCCACATTCTTTTTTTGACCATGATAGCACGGAAATGTTTCTATTTTGTTTATATGGGCAATCAAATTTCCCGCGGAAAAAATTTTTCCGCGGGAAACCGGTTATTTCTGCTCGCCCCGAAGCCGCTTTTTGGCGTCCTCCACGGATTCCCCTTCCTTGGTGAAGAGCTTATCCACGAAGAAATTCTCGATCTTTGTGTAAGTATCCACCGCTCCCGTTTCCACCTTTTTGTAAGCGCCGACAACGCCGTCTTCGATTTTCTGATACGCATCCACAACGCCGTGCTCCACGGCTTTGCGGACATCGCCGGCATCCAGGCTTGCCGCGCTGGGATTGTATTGCGCAGCCTGCAATGCCCCAGCGATATCCACACCGCTGGCATTGGGATCCTGCTCCATGGCCTTTACCACATCTTCCATAGAGCCGCCCTCACCGGCGGGAACCGCTGCCTGCCCAATCAGCCCCTCTTCAATCATCCACTGCACCTCGTCGTGGATGGTCTGCTGATAAGGCCGGGTGGTGTAGCCCAGCTCTTTTTGGGCCTTGGAGTAGTCGAATTCGTTGTTTCTTGCCAGATTATAGACGGAGAAGGTGGTCATCAGGGGCTTTTTCCCGGTTCTGGCGGCCTGTTTCTCCATCCCTTGGGCGATCTTGTCCGCAAAATTCAGGGGCAGGTAGAATTTGATCTTCTGGCAATGGCACTCTTCGTAGAGCATGTCGCACATTTCCTTCAGGGTCACAGGCTCATTGGCCAGGATGTAGCACTCACCGATGCGGCCCTTGTCCACAGCGGCGATTGTACCGGCGGCCAGGTCCCGGACATCGCACAGGTTAAAGCTTCCCTGCATGCCCATGGGCATCTCCCCCTTGATGATCTGCAGCAGGGTACGGCTGGTCTCCCCCAACGCATGGTCATTGGGGCCGAGGATGCCGCTGGGATGGACGATGCAGGCCTTCAGTCCCATGACACGGACGGCGTCCAGTACCATCTGGGAGGCCTTCGCTTTGGACTGGCTGTAGGCGCCCACCACCTTTTCAGGATCACAGGGGTCAAAACGGTCCACCTCCTTGATCTTGGTGCCATGGGGTGCCTCGGGAATTGCCCCGGTGGAACTGACATAGACCATTTTTTCACACTCGGGATGGGCCAGGCACCTGGTGATGATGTTCCGGGTGCCGCCCACATTGATAGCCATCAGCTTCTCGGAATAGGAAGGGTCCACGGTGACCATGCTGGCGCAGTGGATCAGGACGGAGGTTTCCCCCTGGGGAACAGTGAAGAACGGCTCCAGGGAAGCCTCGTCCGTCAAATCCCCCAGCACCACTTCCACTTTTTCGGGAATATACTTGACGGACTTGTCGTTGGGCAGAACCAAGGCGCGCACCTTGCAGCCCTTTTCCAGAAGCTGGAGGCAGATATTGCTTCCCAGAAAGCCCGCTGCCCCGGTAACCAAATAAGTACGGTTGCTGTTCATAATCATGCCATCTCCTAAATGAATTTTTATCGATGTGTTCACTATAGCGGTGTGATGTTTACGAAAGGTTTTGTTTCCAAGACATTAAACGCTGGACGCTTATTTCAGCCCCAGGCACATGGGGATCAGGCACAGCAGCAAAACGATGCCTGCAACCCCCACCGCAATGCCGGGAAGCAGCATGTCCCAGACCATGATCATGCACATGCCCGCGCCCAAAACCAGTGCGCCCAGAATTCCAAACGCGGCTTTTCCAACGGTTTTCCAGTTGATCTTCCTGCCGGATCCGGCTCTGCCTTTGAGCAGGACCGCCAGCAATACCAGCAGGAAAACAGCGCCAACGGCGGTAACGGCCACGCCCGGCCGGAAGACGTCCCATTCCGGAAGCAGGCACATACACATGCCGATGCCAAAGAGCAGGCCGCCAACCACACCCAGCAGCAACACAACAAAGCTTTTTTTCTTCATACGAATTTCCTCCATTGCAATTTTGTTTTACAGCGGCATTCTACCTTAGGGATGTTTGGGAAATGATTCCGTAATGTTTCCGTAATGTTAAAAAAGCCCTGTTTCCACGCAGAGCGGAAACAGGGAAATCCTATGAAGCGCGGCCGCCACCTTTGGGAAAGCATACGGTTATGGTGGTACCCACTCCGGGGGTACTGTCCAGCGTGATCCCGGCATTGTGGATCAGGGCGGTATGCTTGACGATGCTAAGGCCCAGTCCGGTGCCGCCTACCTCCTTGGAGTGACTTTTATCCACCCGGTAAAACCGTTCGAAAACCCGCTCCCGGTGTTCCTCCGGGATGCCAATGCCGGTGTCGGCAACAGTGAGCAGGGCTTCCGTTTCCCCGTCCTCCACCCGGACGGTGACGGTTCCGCCTTTTTTGTTATATTTGATGGCATTGTCCGTCAGATTGAACACAAGTCCGGACAAAAGCTGCGGGATCCCGCTGATCACGGCGCTGCCCCCCTCCAAACGCAGCGTCACACCGGCCAGCTCCGCCGCGGCGGAAAGTTCCCGCAGGGTATCCCGGGCGGCATCATACAGGTCAACGGATGCCCATTGCATCTGTGCCGCCCCCTCGTCCAGGTGGGACAGCCGCAGGGTATCCTCCACCAGCCGGACAAGCCGCTGGGCCTCGCCATAGATTTTTTCGGAAAAGGCCTGCATGTCCCCGGGCGGCACCATGCCGCTTTTCATCAGCTCCGCATAGCCGGAGATGGCATGGAGGGGGGTTTTCAGTTCGTGGGACACATTGGCGGTAAATTCCCGCCGCAGCTGCTCCGCCTGATGCTTCTGGGTCACGTCGAACAGCAGCAGCACCACACCAGACACGCTGTTTTCGGATTTTACGGGACTGGCGGCAGCCAGGTATTCTCCGGCGGACAGGGAAACGGTCCGCTCCTCCTTCCGCCCGGACAGGGCCTGCTCCACCACGGCGGCAACCGCTTCGTTCCGGTTTGCCACGGCAAAATCCGCGCCAAGACAGTTGGGGGTGGTTTCCAGCAGCCTTGCCGCGGCGGGATTGATGCTTAAAATGGTCCCGCCGCTGCTTAACAGCACCAGCCCTTCGCTTAAAGAGCGGGTAACGGCGTTGAATTCCTTCTGCTTCTGCCACAGTTCTACGGACTGCGCCCGAAGCTGCCGCTGCTGGGCATCCATCCGCCGCAGCAGCGGCTGGATCTCCCCGTATTCCCGGTTGGGCAGAGGCTCCTCCAGATTCAGGCCGTTCAACGGCTTGACGATGCTCCGGGACAATCGCCCCGCCAGAACCGAGGACAGCACCAGCGCCGCCAGAAGCACCACGGCAACAAACCGGGACATCCCCAGCACCAGCTTCAGCACGGAGCTTTGGGAAAGGGACAGGCGGAGTACGGTGCCGTCGGGCAGCCGCTCCGCAGCATAGAGATAGCGTTCCAGCAGGGTGTCGGAATACCGGACGCTCTGGCCATATCCGGTATCCAGGGCGCGGATGACCTCCTCCCGCTGTAAATGGTTTTCCATGGTGCCGGAATCCGAGCGGCTGTCATAGAGGACGCCGCCATCGGCGGCGATCCAGGTAATGCGGCAGTCCAGGCCGCTGTCCAGCGTTTCGAAATAGTCCGGCCCCTCATTCGCCACGGCGTGGGCCGCCAGAGCGGTTTCCTCCCGGAGCTGGGCCATCTGGGCATCGGCAAAGTGGGTATACAGCGCCCCCAGAATCAGCACCAGCGCCGCCGCCAGCACCGTCAGCGCAACCAGAACGATGGCACGGAAGATTCGTTTTGTCATGGCTCCACCTCCATCCGGTAGCCCACGCCCCGGACGGTTCGGATATAGTTTCCGCAGGCCCCCAGCTTGGTGCGCAGGGTGCCGATGTGCACATCCACCGTCCGGGTCTCGCCCAGGTAGTCCGCGCTCCAGATCCGGGTCAAAAGCTGGTCCCGGGTAAAGACCCGGCCGGGATGCTCCAGAAACAGCCGCAGCAGTTCAAATTCCTTCAGTGTCAGCTCCACGCGGCCTTCACCGGCATAGACGGTATGGGCCTGCGGGTCCATCCGAAGCCCGCCCAGCCGCAGCATAGCGGCCGGGGCCTGGGGCGATGTCCGGCGGAGCACCGCCCGGATGCGGGACACCATTTCCATCATGCCAAAGGGCTTGGCCAGATAATCGTCGGCTCCCAAGTCCAGGCTCATAACCTTATCATATTCCGTTCCCCTTGCGGAGGCCATAATGACGGGAATCCGGGCCAATGCCGGATCGGCACGCAGGCTTTTCAGAATCTCAATCCCATCCATGCCGGGCAGCATGATGTCCAGCAGGATCAATTGGGGCGGGGTGCCGCCCAGCGCGTGAAACAGCGCCGCGCCGTCCCCGAAGCCCTCCGCCTCGAAGCCCGATGCCCGCAGGGTATAAAGCATCAGCTCCCGGATGCTGTTATCGTCTTCCACACAATAGATCATAAACGCCCCTCCCCGAGGCCTGCCCATGCAGATTTTCTCACCATTGATGGTACGACAATTTTGTAAGATTTACAAGTGGAGAATTGTAAAATCCATGTAATACCGTTTCTTTTTTATTTTGAGATAGAAAAACACGAAAACCCATCTCATCATGATCTTCCTATTAAAATGTTCCATTCTGGCGAATGAAACTTTTTCATGGAATATCAGCATAAAGCCGGCACTTGCCATCCCTTTTCTAAAATTCCCCGGAACTTTTCAAAAAACTCACTAGGAAATTTGAAACAAATGTGCTATGATATCGTTTAGAGGTGAAATCCATGGAAACTATCAATGAAAGCAATCCTTCGGAAGCCGCTCCCGAGCGGGAGGGCTATGTCCCCCGGCCCGGCTGGCAGGTCTGGAGCGCCCGGATCGGGCTTGTGCTCTTTCTTCTGCTGGTGACCGCGCAGATCGTGAACATTGCCCGGGGTGGCCTGTAATGCGGATTCTCGGAATCGATCCCGGCTACGGCATCACGGGCTTTGGCCTGCTCGACGCCCAGAGAAGCCAGTTCCGCCTTCTGAACTGCGGCGCCATCACCACGCCGCCAAACACGGATTTTGCCTGGCGGCTGGAAGTGATCTACAACGATATGACCGAGCTGCTTCGGGTATCCCGGCCGGACGCCGTGGCCATTGAAGAGCTGTTCTTCGGCCACAACGTCACCACTGGCATCAACGTCGCCCAGAGCCGGGGCGTCATTCTCCTGGCCATTCACCAGGCGGGACTGCCCATTTTTGAATATAAGCCCATGCAGGTCAAGCAGGCCGTGGTGGGCTACGGCAACGCCAGCAAGCACCAGGTGCAGGACATGACCAAGCGCCTGCTGCACCTGCAGGCCATGCCCAAGCCCGACGACGCCGCCGACGCCATCGCCATCGCCCTGTGCCACGCCCGCTCGGCGACCTCTCTGCTCGCCCAGGCGCAGAAAGGGGATAAAGGATAAATCGGGATTTGAAACCGCCAAAATCATAGTCTGTCCCATTATACAATTTCACACTGTTGTACGCTTGTTCCCATACCTCATAAGGGCAAAAACGTGGGAAGTAAAGTTCATTGATAATTTCAATAGGAGGACAAGATGATTTATCGGCTTGATACATTGTCCGAAAACAATATAAATCCTATCACAAGACAAGGATATGACGGTCTGTGGACAATTCTAATGCTTACTGAAAGTCCTGATTATCAGCAATTCTGTGGGAGTACCAACGACTGTGCTTATACGATAAAGATAAGCCGCAGGCAATATGAAAAATGGGAAATGGCAGTTGGCGATTTCATAGACTTTTGCGAGGCAAACAAGAAAAATGCCATCTTAGTCATGTCAGAAACTGATTTCAGCGCCGTAAAAAGGCAATACAGAGGTCACAGCTATAATGAACCGCTCCTTCGTGAGTACGAGCCTTCTGTTTTGGTTCATAGCACCTCGATGAACAGTTGGAAACGGATTCAGGATGACGGAATGCTAAAGAGTTGGAATATACTGAAATCCGAAAAAGCCATTGATGAAGACCAGCCTATCGGAAGCCAACTCGGTGATCCGGCGGATTTTAGCGACTACATCATGTTCGGTGGCGGTGTTACCGGAGAAATTGTTGTGAACTCAAAACAACAAGGAAAAATTGTAATGGATACCAACGCAAAATATCTTACCGGCGCAAGATTATATTTTGATGCAAAACGTATGGCTCAAGATGGGCTGCTTGTTCGGGACGGCTGCCATTTGAAAGTAAAAGACAAATTGCCGCTGGAACCATATCTGATTTGGACTGCGACATGGGAGACAGTTGGAATTGCAAGCCAAGTATCCACCCCGGGAATCTTTGCGGATCAAGCCGACAAGCGATTTCAATCCGTTTTGCAAAATTATAATCGTCAATGAACTTGCAAAAAACAGTCCGGTAGAAGTACACTGCGTACAAACCGCAGGGTTTGTACGAGGGGGTGTATTTCGCTTCGGGAACAAACGAAACGCCTTGAAATTGCGGGATTTCAGCGGAAAACCAGGATAAATCTGGATTTATGGAAAAGGAGAGCGACAATGCAGATTGTACCTACGTTGAATTTTGGGGAAAATTGCCGGGAAGCAATTCATATGTATGAAAAGGCGTTTCATGGAAAAATCAGTTGTCTGATTACATATGGAGAAGCGAATGATCCTGAATATAATCCACTGCTTAAAGAAAATCAAAAGGAGTATATATATCATTCGGAACTTGTATTGGACAATCAAAGAATTATTATGAGTGACCATGTGGATATTGAATTTCAAACATGTTATTCAAATTTCCTTACCATTATGTTTGATACGAAAGAGGAAGTCCAACAGGCATATGAAATCATGAAAGAAGGAAGCAAAACAATATATCAGATGGAAGCTACACCGTATAGCTCTTGCCGGGTAGTTTTTGTTGATAAATTTGGAATTCGCTGGGGAATTATGACTGAGCAGACAGAGCGGTGAATCACTATCTGCGGAGGTAAAAAGAATGATTCATCTGGAAAAAATAAATGGCGAAAATATCTGGGATATTCTAAAGCTACATGTCTCAGATAGTCAGAAAAGTTTTGTCGCCAGCAATGATATCAGCATTATTGAAGCATATGCCGCTATAACATCCAACGGATATGCTTTTCCGTTTGGAATTTTTGAAGGTAATAATCCAGTCGGTTTTGTGATGATCGGTTATGACAAAGATGATCACTGGAAGGATGCACCTGCCATAGCAGACGGGAATTATAACCTGTGGAGATTGATGATCGATAAGAACTATCAAAACAGGGGATATGGGAAACAGGCGGTAGAACTTGCGTTAAGATTTATCAGAACATTTCCCTGTGGTAAAGCCGATTTCTGTTGGCTGTCATATGCGCCGGAAAACGCGGTTGCCAAATCGCTATATGCCTCTTTTGGATTTATTGAGACCGGAGAAAAAGACGGAGAAGAACAGATTGCTGTATTAAAACTCTAAGACAACTTCCGGTTTGGCGAAGGAAAGCCCTCCCCATTGAGCAGCGCGCCCGCCCGGCAGTCTCTCTTCCCGCCCAGGCGCAGAAAGGGGATAAAGGATAAATCGGGATTTATAGGTATAATGCATAGGAGATAGAAATGTTACTATACCATATCAGTGACACATTACAGCTCGGAGAAATAATGTCGCAGGATTACAAAAAAAATATGGAACTTGTAGTTCCATTTGTTCAAGCTCTCAAAAGAAGTGAAGATTGCTTCTATGCGATGGTGCTTAATGCAAAATTATTGAAGAGTGTCTTTGGTAAGTTTGGGATGCGGGATATGCAGACTAACTATGTCAAATGGGCTACGGAAGGAATCTTTGAGTACATCCGTATTACAGAGTTCCCTGAGGGTTATAGTCGAATATTGAGCAATTATTTCTATGATAACTTTCCCGATATCAAGCGGTTGTACGAAGTGGATTGGAATATGAAAGAAAAGGCGGAGCGCTTTAACTTTCATGTCTATGAAATCGAGTTAGAAGATGAAGCGCCCCAGAAGCGAGATATGCTTCTTTTTGACGAAGCATTTGATGCCATGTGGGACAACAATGATATCCAAACCGCCATCGACCGTGCCCGTAGGTATTTCAAGGGAGAACATACTACAACACCAGTTTGGGAGATTATGAGCGATAAGTCTGCCAAAGCAGTAAAGGACATCACATTCATTTTGAATAGAGAATAAGTGAAGAGCGATAAATTCCAGTTTGGCGAAGAAAAATCCTCCCCATTGAGCAGCGTGCCCGCCCGGCAGTCTCTCTTCCCGCCCAGGCGCAGAAGGGGGATAAAGGGTAAATCGGGATTTGTAAAACCGGGAAATGGAAAGGCGGAACTCTTTTGAACCTAATCTTAAACCATAGCCTGAAATCTTATATAAAAGTTTTTCTGGTTGGTATTTTCGTAGGGTGCATTTGCAGATTGACAGATTATTTTCCAGCAAATACATTGTGGAGTTTTTCGTCAATTCAAACACTCGTCGGATTTTGGATAATTACCAACACGGTCATTGTCCTGTTAAGCACCTCAAACATCTGCGCGGGAATCAGCTCATTTTTATATATGTTTGGAATGACTTTGAGTTTTTATGGTCTACAGGCAATATTGGGAATGTTTATCCCTTTGTTTTCTGGCGGCTTTCGCTTTACGCTGTTTTTGTTGTTTACCGTTCTTTCCATTCCATGTGCAATAGCGGCGTTTATCCTGTATTATTGGAATAGGGATAATCTTTTCAATTCCGTATTATATTCCTTGCCGGTAGGGGCTTTGGTTTCGGAAATAATCGCAGTTTCTATGTCTTTTCCGGAACATCCTACATTTTTATTTCAGTTGTTAATGGATAGTATAGGGGTAATTGCATTTTTCCCAATATTTTTTAAGAGAGCGAAAAGCAAGATGCTTTATATCGCTGCTTCAATCATTAGTTCTTTCATATTTTTCCTTATTTTCCCCTGGTAATTCAGGTTGACAACTTGGGATTTGGTGAGATGATGAAATACAATATCGATAAAGAATTGAAAAAGCTCACAAAATATAAAGGCTCCGCAGTAATTCATTTGTACCCCTTATTGAATATTGCCTATCAAATAAATAACTGCAAGTCAGACGATAGAGTTACAGTAAGCAAATATTCTACCCTCGGATATAATGGTGGGGAACTGTCAACCTTGGTCATCGAGCCAAAGCAGTGTGCGGATACGCTTCCGTGCATTGTGTTTTATCATGGCGGCGGTTTTCTGTTAAAGGCCTCCACGGCGCACTATCAGATCGCAAAATGGTATGCTGAAAAGGCAAACTGTAAAGTGGTATTCACAGATTACAGGCTGCTCCCGAAATACAGATATCCGGTTGCGATAGAAGATTGCTATAACACTTACATTTGGGCCGTACATAACGCCGAACGGCTGAATATAAACAGCGATAAGATTATCGTAGCCGGGGATAGCGCGGGCGGAAACATCGCCGCTAACGTAGCGGTGATGCTATGGGATAGAAAGCAGCTTTCTCCGAAAGGCACTTTATTGATATACCCTGTGATGGACAGAAGCATGAATACAGAATCCATGAGACGGTATACGGATGCCCCGATTTGGGACGCGGGCTGCACAGAGTTGTTCTGGAAGATATACTTAAAGGATCAGGACCCAAGGCAAATACAATATGCGTCCCCCATGGAAGCCGGTTCCCTTGGGCATTTCCCAAAAACCTACGTTGAGGTGGCGGAATTTGATTGCCTTCATGACGAAGGGGTGGCTTTTGCGGAAAAGCTGCAATCGGAAGGCATTGTTGTCGAGCTGCATGAAGTGAAAGGCGCTTGTCATGGTTTTGAGGCCGCAACGGAAAGCAAAATCGTTGCGGATTCGGTAAATAGAAGAATCCAGTGGATCCGATCCGTTTTTGATTAACAAATTTCCGTTTTATGCGGGAATCCCGGCGCAGAACCCTTGCGGCCGCCCCCGGCAGGCCGAATCCGACCTTCCCGCTCCACACGAAATTCGCATTCTTCATTAAACAACCAGAGGTGTTTCTATGTTATATTACGTTTCCGGCACCGTTACCGTCCTGGAGCCTGGACTGGCGGTGATTGACTGCGGCGGCGTCGGCTATGGCTGCCGCATCACCGCCTACACCGCCGGGCAGCTGAAGCTGAACCAGTCCGCCCGCCTTTACATCACCGAATCCATCCGGGAGGACGCCTTTGACCTGTATGGCTTCATCAGCCGGGAGGAGCAGCACTGCTATGAGCTGCTGACCTCCGTCAACGGCGTCGGCCCCAAGGCGGCAATGGCCATTCTGTCCTCCGGCGGCCCTCAGAATTTTATGCTGGCCGTTATGACCGGCGATGAAAAAATCCTCACCGCCGCCCAGGGCATCGGCAAGAAGATCGCCCAGCGCATTATCTTGGAGCTGAAGGACAAGATCGGCGGCGGCAATATGGAGCTGGACTTCTCTTCCAGCAGCGCTGCGGCCGCCCCGGTGCAGGCCGGAAACAGCGCCGCGCTGGCCCATGCCGCATTGCAGGAGCTGGGCTATTCCCCCGCCGAGATCAACGCCGCACTGAAGGGCGTCGATCCCGCCGCCTCCACCGAAGAGATGGTCCGCTATGCCCTGCGGGCCATGGTGATGAAAGGATAAGCATACCGAACGCAAAGTAGACGAGGTTTTGATATGAGTCTTGAATTTTCCCAGGAATTGGATACCGCCCCGATCATTTCTCCCACCTTCGCGCCCCAGGACGCGGGGGAGATCGGCCTGCGGCCGAAGCTGCTTTCTGACTACACCGGCCAGGAAAAGGCCAAGGGCAACCTGTCCATCTATATTGAGGCCGCACGGCGGCGCCAGGAGCCTCTGGACCACACTCTGCTCTACGGCCCTCCCGGCCTGGGCAAAACCACGCTGGCCGGAGTCATCGCCAACGAAATGGGGGTGAACATCCGAATCACCTCCGGTCCCGCCATCGAAAAGCCCGGCGACCTGGCGGCGCTGCTGACCAACCTGAACCCCGGCGATATTCTGTTTATCGACGAAATCCACCGCTTAAACCGGGTGGTGGAGGAGATCCTTTACCCCGCCATGGAGGATTTCGCCATTGACATTATCGTGGGCAAAGGTCCCAGCGCCAATTCCATCCGACTGGATCTGCCCAAATTCACCCTTGTGGGCGCCACCACCCGGGCCGGCCAATTGTCCGCCCCCCTGCGGGACCGCTTCGGCGTAAACCTGCGGCTGGAGCTGTACACCCCCCAGGAGCTGGCAAAGATCGTCACCCGGAGCGCCACCATTTTGGGAATGCCCATTGACCCCGCAGGCGCCATGGAGATCGCCTCCCGCAGCCGGGGCACGCCCCGAATCGCCAACCGGTTCCTGCGCCGGGTCCGGGACTTCGCCGAGGTCATGGGCGACGGCACCATCACCAAGGAAGCCGCCGACCTGGCCCTGCGCCGCCTGGAGGTGGACCATCTGGGCCTGGACAACATCGACCGCCGGATGCTCACCGCCATCATCCAGAATTATTCCGGCGGCCCCGTGGGCCTGGAGACCCTGGCCGCCACCATCGGGGAAGAGGCCGTGACGCTGGAGGATGTATACGAGCCGTACCTGATGCAGCTGGGCTTCCTGACCCGGACACCCCGGGGCCGGTGCGTCACGTCCCTTGCCTATGACCACCTGCATATCCCCTATGAGGGGCAGGCGCAATTTTCCATCTGACCCCTGCGCACCTTGCGCATAGCCGTCCTTTCTTCGGGAAATTGCATAAACCGCTAAAAATCAGAAGAAAATTTTTCATAAAGGATTGACAAAATCCTTCCATTTGTGTATAATCCGATTTGTGGCAGTGTTTGCCGATTATTAACCGACCCTGCGTTATAACATTTATCCGGTGGGATTTCACGGGGCAACAACTAACCGAAGAGAGGTATTTTTCAATGTACGAAGACAAGACTTTAGTGTGCAAAGAGTGCGGCAATGAATTTGTGTTCACCGCCGGTGAGCAGCAGTTCTACGCAGAGCGCGGCTTCCAGAATGAGCCCCAGCGCTGCAAGGCTTGCCGTGACGCTCGCAAGAACGCCACCCGCGGCCCCCGTGAGTTCTTTACCGCTACCTGCGCCCGCTGCGGCGGTGAAGCAAAGGTTCCTTTCCAGCCCAAATCCGACCGTCCCGTGTTCTGCAGCGAGTGCTTCGCCCAGATGCGCGCCAACGGCTAATTGCTGAAAAAGAAATGACAAAACAGAGCCGGAAACCCGGCTCTGTTTGTTTTATGCATCAGTTTACATAACATTAGAATTTTTTCTGAATCTCCGCGGCGCCCTTTTCCAGCACCGCCGCCGCATCCCGGCCCAGGGCCTCTTCCAGCAGCGCGTATTCCGTCAGGCTCCCATGGGGCACCGCCCAGGCTCCCGCGTCGGTGCCGGGGGCCAGCAGTCCGCCCATTCCGGCAAAGGCTAGGACGTTTTCCTGGGCGCTTTCCAAAATTCTGCGGACGGATGCTTCCTCAAACCGTCCCCTGCCCCGCAGGTTGCCGATGGTGGACAGGGTCGGCACCCAGACCACGCCATAATCCCGCATGGCCTGCAGCGCGTCCCCATCCAGATACGCCCCATGCTCCACGGAATCCACCCCGGCACAGGCTGCCGCCTCCACTGTTCTGGCACCGTTGGCGTGGGCCATGACAGAAAAGCCCTCCTCATGGGCGATATGGACCAGCTCCCGGATCTCCCGCGCAGGCAGGCCCGCCTCCGTCAGCGTGCCGAACCGGTCAAAATCCATCAGCCCGGAGATCATGATTTTTATAAAATCTCCGCCCTCCGCCCGGGTCTGCGCCACCAGGGCCGCGTATTCCCGGAGCGTTTCATACTGTTTCCCGATGAAGCCGCCATAATGCCCCGCCTTGCAAAGCGGAGCCAGCGGCGTGCGGTAGGTGATCCCGTATTCCGGCGCCAGCTCCCTGGCCCGTTTGCCAACGCCCCAGCGGTCTCCGCCGTCCCGCAGGTAGACAAAGCCCAGCTGCCGGTAGCGCTCCAGCACGCTTCGGATCCAGGCATCTTCCGCCCCTTCCCTGTGGCGGCGGATGGCCGCCTTCCAGTCCGCCCCATCCAGGACCATGTGGATATGACAGTCACAGCGCATATTTTCACGCCCTTTCTGCCACCAGTATACCAGAATCCGTCCGTGTGCGCAATCCCTGCTTCGCGGAAAAACTCCCCTGCCGCCGGACGCCCCAACGGGCCGTTCCGGGACAGGGGAGCCTTCTGCTCCGCGCATCAATTGCGTGTTCTGTTTTCCATATGCCCGGACTGGACCACCGGAGGCTTGGGATCGGCGGCTTCCCAGGGAATGGGCTTCTTTTCGTCCTCTTTCACGTTTCTCACCCCCAGCATAGTATGCCCCGGGGGCGGGAAAAATTACAGAACCGGACGAAGCGCTTTATTTCCGCCGGGCAACCACCACAAAGCGGCCGTTGTCCGTATGATAGGCGCAGGTGACCAGAGTAATGAGCTTGTCGCCATAGGCCGCAGAAACGCCGGTGTCATAGAGGGATTTTTCCCGGAAATTGGCTATGGCATCGTCAAAATCCGCTTCACCGGCAGCGTTGATGAACTGGTAGAATTTGAAGCAGGTCTCGGTTTTATAGTATACCCGGTCGTAAAAGGCCGCCAGCACCTCATATTCCTGTTCTTCATAAAGGGTGTTGAAAAGAATGGCCGGATGCTTCTGCCAGTAGGTTTTCTCCTGATAATTCAGCAGGGACCGGAACATGCTGCCATCCAGCATATTGTGGGCATAAATCAGAATGTTATCGCTTTCAAGGTCACAGGAAGCATCCACAAAGGGCGTCCCGGCAAAGCTGTATTGCCCGTCAAAATCCGCGTGGAGGTACTTCTCCGGGTCGTCGGGGCTGTGCATCACCGGGTAATCAATTTTGGTATCCGGGATGGTGAGCCAGCCGAAGAAATCGGGATTCTCTTCAAAAAGCGCCTGGTATTGGGGCAGCAGCTGGGGCTGGGTGGCTTCGGTGGCTGTCTGCGTTTCCTGGGTGGCCAGGGTGGTTTCGGTGGCAGCCGGGTCTGTGGCGGTTTCGGTGGGGCTGACGGTGATGGCCGCAGTCTCCGTATGCACCTGCCGGGCCAGCTGCCGGAACTGCCGCTGGGAACGCACCGCATAGAAAAGCATCCCGCCGAACAGCAGCGCGGACAGGCACAGCAGCACCGCCAGCAGACGGATAAGGCTCTTCCCCCGGCTGGACTTTTGGTATTTTCCGGATTTTTGTTTCATGGCATTTCCTCAAAGATGATAAAACCAGGCGGTGACGGATATTCCGCCACCGCCCAAAGTTTTTCATCAAGTACTTATGGAAAATTGTATCAGATTGCGTACTTCTTCACAGCCAGTACCGCGCCGGTACCGAACAGAAGTACCATGGCGCCCATCACCAGGATGGACACATCCCCGGTCTTGGGAACATTATCCAGCCCGCTGTCATCACTGCCGGTTCCAGTGTCGTCACTGCCATTCATGTTATATTCGCAGACGTCACAATAGCCGTCCTTGTTGGCATCTGCATGGTTTTCTTTCCAATAGTCCTTCCCGCATACTGTACAGTGAGCCCAATGGGACTGCGCGTCACGCGTCCAATCATCGACATGGACAATTTCCAGCCCGCAGATATCGCATAAGCAGTCCTTATCCTCGTCCACATGGTCAGTCGTATAGCCACAGGTCTGGCAGACATGCTTCTGGTAACCTTCTGTGCCATATGTATGATTGCCGCCCTCGCAGGGATGGTAGCCGCAGACGGAACAGGTGCCATTCACCATGGTATGATCAGCAAATTCGGAAAGAGTCTCATAGCAACCATCGCAGTAACTGCTGTGCCCATACTGATTCCGATTCCACACCGCATGGTGCTCGTGTGTTTCAAGCACATACCGGCAAAAATCACATAAGCCATCACCATCGTCATCGACGTGATCCTCCCACTCATCGTATTTACCGCAATTGCATTTATCATAATGCTGCTTTTCATTTCTGTCTATAATGTTGGCAAAATGAACTACCCCTCCACAGTTATCACATACACAGTTCTTATCATCATCCTGGGGAACGTCACAGGTACACCAAGCAGGGGTGTCATCATTGCCTTTGTCATCGTCATCCTCAGAGGAATGGTAGCCGCAGACGGTGCAGCTTCCATCAACCATGGTATGCACAGCAATGTTGGCAGCCGCACCGCCCACTACCTGCCAGTGACTATATTGGTCATACTCCCATTCTATATTGCTATCATCTGGTGGATTGTACTGAGTTCCACATATTGGACATTTCCCATTTTCATCTGTAGGGCACATAATGTTCTTTTCCCCACAAATACTGCAAGCCACATTTATGCAGCCATCATGCTGCCCATAACCGCTTCCATCACTACGCATAGCAGCGGTACCACAGATTGTGCATTTATGATAGTGGGCTGCCCCAATGGGATCTGTCGACCAAGCTTCTTCCCAGATATGTTCATGCTCACCAGCACCTTGATAGCCACAAACAGTACATATATTGTTTTCATCATAGGTATGGTCTGCGCTATTGATTATCTCATAGCAGCCAACTGTTGTACAGACCTGATAATGTCCTACTTCGTTATACGAGTAACCCCCGTATTGATGCTCTGTATGTGTCACTTCGTAACCACAAAATGTGCACCTCCCGTCACTAATAGTGTGCCAGACAACATCATAAACTTCACCACATTCACACATTACTTTGTGATAGGTATCATCCGCATACTGATAAACAGAGAAAGAATGCACGTGGTCTTCTTCATCCTCCGCATAAGCCGCCAGCGGCATGATGCTGACGACCATGACCAGCACCAGCAGCAATGCCAAAAGTTTTCTTCTCATAGATTGCCTCCTTAAAAATATCTTCTTTGTCCACGTGTCTGGTTTTCTATGACACGTTTTATTGTAAAACTATATTCTCGTTTTGTCAACGATTATTTCGTTTTATTCATAATAATTCTTATCTTTCCTGTAGAATATATGGACTAAGGGAAAGGAGGTATCCAACATGTGTTTCAATGAAATTCTCAAAGAATTGCTTTCCGAGCGCGGCCTGACGCAAAAGCAGCTTGCCCGGGAGCTGCGCATCCCCGTTTCCACCCTGGGCGGCTATGTGCAGGGCACCAGCGAACCGGACTTTGAAATGCTGAAAGCCCTGGCAGGCTATTTTGAGGTCACCACCGATTACCTGCTGGGCATGAATGCCCCCCACACTGCCTCCTTCCAGGAAGATACCCTGCTGCATATTTTTCGGACTCTGACCTCGGAACAGCAGGAAATCTACATCGAGCAGGGCCGGGCCTTTTCCAAAGTCCGGCAAAAAACACAGGCAAAATAAATGTGGCAGCAACCATTACGTTGCTGCCACTCAGAGTGTCGAAAAAGCAAGTTGGAACGTAGAAGTTTACCAATTTGCACTGCACCAAAGCCTCCCTTGTGCAAAGG
>JAUNJE010000026.1 GCA_030533415.1 Eubacteriales bacterium
GCTCGTTGATACGGGCGGTCAGGATGGCGACCTGAACCTCGGGGGAGCCGGTGTCACCCTCGTGGGTAGCGTTTTCCAGGATAACCTGGGTCTTCTTTTCCTTTTGAATCATTGTGTTTTCCACCTTTCAATACAATTACCCGGAAGCCAAGTAGGGGCTAGTGGAATGCCTTTTCGGCCTTCTCCCACAACTGAGCAACGGGCTTACACTTTAAGCCGGTCGTGACCAGCCTTTTCATGATATCATAAGTTTACCCAGTTGTAAAGGAAAAATTTCGGTTTTTCCGGGAATTTTTGCTCATTTTTTGTGAAACAGCTTTTCCATTAGGGGCTTTCGGACGCGCATGGATTCGTCTTTTGCAAAGGCTTTTTTCAGATTGTCCAGATGCACCAGGAATAAAAGCGCGCCTGCCAGTATGGCCGTCAGAATTTCCGGCGTCGTGGCGCCGAAGGCGTACACCAGCACCGGGAACAGAATGCTGACCAGCAGGGGAAAGGCCACGCCGCAGTCCAGCAGTACCATCAGCGCCAAAGCGGAAAACAGGATAATGGGTACAAACCAGAGGTTATAGTATATGACCAGCCCGCCGAAGGTGGACAAGCCCTTGCCCCCGTGAAAATGCAGAAACAATGGAAAGCAGTGGCCCAGCATGGCCCCGATGCAGGCCAGCATCCCGGCAATCCGAAGCTGGGGAAACAGAAATTGGGCCAGTTTGCCGGCAAGGAAGGACTTGGCGATGTCAAAGGCCATGACGAAAATCCCCGCAGACCAGCCAAGCACCATCATAGTGTTGGTGGCTCCCAGGTTTTTGGTGCCCTCCTGTTTTAAGTCCACGTTATTCCGTTTTCCGACCAGGGCGGCGGGGCTGATGCTGCCCAGAAGGTAGCCGATGATCAGGCTGATGATTGCGTTCATAGGATGCTCTCTTTCACATTTTCTTATCTTGATATTTGATTATAGCTGTATTACGGGAAAAAAGCAACCATAAAATCAGGCGTGACGGAAAACGCCACGCCGAAAATCACAGGGGAGACTGTTTGATTTTGCTGTACCGCCGGGGGTATTGGCTGGGAGTGGAGGAAATTTTGCGCAGTACGATTACCGCGTGGGAGGTACTGTCAATGGGAAATTCCTTCACCTGTTCCAGCTTCAGGCCCAGCTTTTTTATGGCGCCGGCGCACTCGGAAAGCTCTTCTCTGGCCGCCGCACCCTTCATCGCCAGCACGGCGCCGCCCACCTTCACATAGGGGGCCGTCAGTTCCAGCAGGATATTCAGCCGGGCTACGGCCCGGGAGGTCGCGAAATCATAGGTTTCCCGGCGGCTGGCAACGGCTTCCTCGGCCCGGGCGGTAACGCATTCGGCTTCAATGCCCAGCCGGGGCAGGATCTCTTCCAGCCATTTCATCCGCTTGCCTAGGGAATCCAGCAGCGTGATTTTGGCGCCGGGGCAGGCAATGGCTAGGGGGACGCCGGGAAATCCGGCGCCGCAGCCTACATCAATCAGGGTTTTTCCAGTAAGCTCAGCGGTACACAAAACCGTCAGGCTGTCCAGCAGGTGGAGCTTTGCCACCTGGGAAGGCTCCGTAATGGCGGTCAGGTTCATGACCTCATTTTGTTTTACCATTGCCTCCGCGAAGGCGCAGAGGGTTTGCCGCCTTTCCTCCGGCAGGTCCAGCCCCAGAAGGGGAAGGCCTTCGTCCAATGCTTTTCTCACCATGGCGTTACCTTGCGTTGACGATGCCACTCAGATCAATCTGGGTTTCATCGTAAGGATCGAAGGGGGATTCCACCACGGTGATGGAGGGCAGCACCACGGTCTGAATGTGCCAGTTCACCAGAAGGTCGCAGACTTCACCGTAGGAGGCAACACCGGATTCATCCCCGCTGACCTTCAGATAGGTGTCGTTAACGGTGTCGGCAAATTTGGTTGCGGAATCGTCCTGGCGGGAGTTGAAGAAGCTGCTGTAGAAATTGTAATCGGTTTTCAGCTTGTCACCGATGCCGCTGCTGACCCGGGCGGCAGCCGCCGCGGCGGATTGGGTGTTGACGCCATTCAGGGCATTGTAGCAATACCGGAAGGCCATAAAGTAGGCGGAATACTGGAACTGCACATCGGAATGAACGCTGCAGGCCAGGAACGCGGCAAAGTTGGCATCCCGTTCTGCGGCGATGCACATCCTGTGGGCCATCTCGTGGCACATGGTAAAGGGAAGGGATACATCGGGAATCTGGGGATTGACGCAGGCCTCGCCGGTCAGGCCGAAGGTGACGCCGGTGATTCCCATGGACGTATACATATCCGACCAGCCCAGTTCCTTCACGGGCAGACGGGAGCCGGCAAAGACGGGGTAGTGGTATTCATAGGTCAGAACCTCAAAGCCTTCTCCGGCCATATCCGCCAGGGTGGCAAAATCTGAAAATTCCACGTTGCCGTTTGCATCCCGGTTGACCTGCCCGGCCAGGGCATTGGCCTTGTCCCGGTAATATTCCGTGGCCTCGGTCAGTTCCTCCAGGGTGTAGCTGGCTACCTCCAGGCGCATATCGTCCGCCAGAGCGCCGGCATAATAATTCAGTCCCCAGAAAAGGGTATGGCACATAAAAATCGCGGAAAATACGGCCAGGACCCAGCCGAACCACTGAATGGGATTCCATTTCAGCACGATCATCAGCACAAAGCTTGCCAGCACCAGAACGCCCAGGGCCACCGCCAGCAGCTGCCAGACAGGAAAGTCCACCGCCGAGGTCCATTCGGCCAAAATCGTCTGCAATGTGCGGATAACATAGGGATACACCATGTCCACCAGGGTAGAGAAACGCTCGCCGAACTGCATCAGCAGCCAGGTTATGGCGCCGAAAATAGCAGCGGTGAGGTATCCGAACCAATATTTCAAAGGAAACGCCTCCTTTTGGAATGTCGCATACATATAGATTTTAATAGTATAGCACATTTTGGGTCAATTGTCTGCCCCTAAATTTTTAATTTTTTATAAAGAGGGAAGCGGGATAGGGCCGCTTTGGTTTTCTTTGGAAAAACAAAGATTGCTGATTTTTTGTTATGTAAACAATATCCCCAGATTCTTAAATTTTCTCCGGCCTGTCTTCCCAAATTGTCAAATTATCTTGCTTTTTCCTGTACCGCGTGGTAAAATGCAAAGATAATAGAGAAGTATCGAATTTTTGTACCGTCTATTTGGCGAAATCCATTTTTGACAGGAGGGATAGGCTTGAAGCGTTTGCTGGCGCTGTTTACCGTTTGTATTTTGCTTGCGGGCGTTATTTGTATACCGGTTTCCGCTGAGAGTACCGCGTCCCTGGTGGATTTGCTGTGCACCGTCAATTCCGACGGTGACTGCCTGGTCACCATGACGGTGACGCTGCACCTGGAGGCCTCCCATGACAAGCTTACCTTCCCCCTTCCTGTGGAGGCCCGGAATATCACCATGAATGGTTCTGCCGTTTCCAGCACCAAAACAGATTCCGCCATCAATGTGGACATCAGCAAGATCACCAGCGGCTATGTGGGAGATGCCTCTTTGCGCTTTGAGTATACCATTCCTGAGGCCGTGAAAGTTGTGATAGAGGATTCCAACTCCACTTCAGGGAGTAAGAAGGGTTCAGAGCGTGATATCCAGCTGACGATCCCGCTGCTGTGCGGGTTTGAATATCCTGTGGAAAAGCTGAACTTTACCATCACCATGCCCAGCAATACCGCGGGGCTGACGCCGGAATTTATCAGCATTTACCGGCAGACCAGCATCGATTCCGACCTGAATGTGACGAAAAACGGTACGCAGATCATTGGTTCCAGCAAGACTGTTCTGAACGATCACGAGGGCATTACCATGACCATGATCGTTCCCAAGACTATGTTTCCCTCCGTCAGCACTTATGTCCGGGAGGGCAACCCCGAGATCGTCCCCATGGCCATTTGCGCCGTGCTGGCTCTGCTGTACTGGCTGTTTTTTCTGCGGACCCTTCCTATGTTCCGCGTCCACACTTCCACGCCTCCGGAGGGCATTACCGCCGGAGAGATGGGCTGCCGCCTGACCATGGCGGGGGGCGATTTGACCATGATGGTGTTCACCTGGGCCCAGCTTGGCTATATTTTGATCCAGATGGACGGCAACGGCCGGGTTCTTCTGCACAAGCGTATGGACATGGGCAATGAACGCAGCCAATTTGAAAATAAGGTTTTTAAGCTGCTCTTTGGCGCCCGGCGGATGGTGGACGGCACCGGACACCAATATGCCAAGCTCTGTCAGAAGGTTGCGGCCCAGATTCCCAACAGCCGAAGCATGCTGAAGGGCAGTTCCGGGAATATGAAAATTTTCCGGGGCATTGCCTGCGGCAGCCAGGTGTTCTGCGGCGTCTGCGTTGCCATGAATATGACTACCATTACGGTTTTGCAAATCCTCATGGCTATGATCCTGGTGGTTTTCGGTGCGGTCAGCGCCTGGCTGATTCAGGATGTGGCCTACCGTACCCACCTGCGGGGAAAGATTCCGGTTTATATCGGCCTTGTGTGCATTCTGATCTGGATTGTGCTGGGCCTGCTTTGCGGACAGGTCTGGATTCCCCTTTGCTGTACGCTTGGAGAATTTCTGTTTGGCTATTTTGCCGCTTATGGCGGACGCCGCAGTGATCTTGGCCGGTATAATGGAGGGATGGTCCTGGGCTTGCGGCACTATTTGAAGCATTTGCCCAGAAGCGATATTAACCGCCTGCTGATGAACGACCCAGATTATTTCTTCAACCTGGCGCCTTATGCCCTGGCCCTGGGTGTCATCCATCCCTTTGCCAACGCCTTCGGGCGGCGCAAGCTGGACCAATGCCCGTACCTTATGACCCGGGTTCATGGGAAGCGTACGGCAGAAGAATGGGGCCAGCTGATGGCGGATGTGGCCGACATGATGGATGCCAAGGTGCGCAGAATGCAGATCGAAAAATGGACGGCGGTGCAGATTCGGGTCCGCCGAAAATAGGATCGTCTGATGGAAAATCCCCGGCTGATGTGAAAGCAGCCGGGGATTTTTATTGCTTGCGGTAAACCAGCTCCGCGAATTGTCCGTATTTCTTTACTTCCTTCAATTGGAAGCGCTTTAGGGCTTCTTTTTGGGTGAACAAAGGGATACCATCCCCCAGCAGCACAGGAGCTATCTGGATGATCAGAAAATCAACCATATTTTGATCCAAAAGGGGAGAGAGAAGGCTGTTTCCACCGACGATCCAGATGTTTTTGTCCTCAGGGATCTGCTTGACAAATTCCACTACGCCGCAGTTTACGGAGAGAAACCCCGCTTGAGGAAGGCTCCTGGAATGGGTGAAAACATAGTTTTGCGTGGTGGGATAGAATGTGTGGGGATTGTCATATTTTGCGATTTTCTGAAAGGTTCGTTTCCCCATAATGGTAATGTCCATGGACTGATAGAAGCTTTCATAGTTGGTCTCCTCCGTGGTTCCCGTTTGATGGAGCCAGTCCAGGCCGTGGTGTTTGTCGGCAAGGTATCCGTCCAGCGTGATACAGCCGTAAAAATATACACTCATTTTCTGCCCTCCTGATAATTTTTGATTTTGCGGCGGGGATGCATAGTTTTTTGAATACAGGTATTTCATCTTTGGCCTGTAATATCTCATCTGCGAAAAGGATTCCCCAAATGCCCTGCTCCGGTTGAATTTTGGGGAATGTGAATCTTAGAATATCAAATCCCCCACAGCATCGTGGAATGCTGTGGGGGCCGTTATACTTTTGTTTATTTATTCAGGAATGCGTCGATGGCGGCAGCACCCTTCTTGCCTGCGCCCATGGCCAGGATGACGGTTGCCGCGCCGGTAACAGCATCGCCGCCGGCAAACACGCCCTCCCGGGTGGTCATTTCGTTCTCGTCCACGATCAGGCAGCCCTTACGGTTGGTGTCCAGACCGGGAGTGGTGGAGCGGATCAGGGGGTTGGGGCTGGTGCCCAGGGACATAATGACGGTGTCCACATCCAGCACGAACTCACTGTCCGGTACCGGAATGGGACGGCGGCGGCCGGAGGCGTCAGGCTCGCCCAGCTCCATGCGGATGCACTTCATGCCGCAAACACGGCCGGTTTCATCGCCCAGAATCTCCACGGGATTGCACAGGGTCTTAAACTCGATGCCCTCTTCCTTGGCGTGGTGCTGCTCTTCCAGACGGGCGGGCATTTCGGCTTCGCCGCGGCGGTAGACCACATAAACCTTGTCGGCGCCCAGACGCATGGCGCAGCGGGCGGCGTCCATAGCCACGTTGCCGCCGCCGACCACGGCCACGGCCTTGGACTTGATGACGGGAGTATCGGCATCGGAGGTGTAGGCCTTCATCAGGTTGGTGCGGGTCAGGTATTCGTTGGCGGACATGACACCCTTCAGGCTCTCGCCGGGGATGTTCATGAACATGGGCAGACCCGCGCCGGAGCCGACAAAGATGGCCTTGTAGCCCATCTCAAACAGCTCGTCGATGGTCAGCACCCGGCCGATGACCATATTGGTCATGACTTCCACGCC
Organism: Eubacteriales bacterium; assembly: GCA_030533415.1. Taxonomy (GTDB): domain Bacteria; phylum Bacillota; class Clostridia; order Oscillospirales; family Oscillospiraceae; genus Faecousia. The sequence continues at coordinate 6,526 of JAUNJE010000026.1, forward strand.
CTGGGCCTGAAGCTTTGTGACTTCGTTGGCAACAATGGCCTTGGGCAGACGGAATTCGGGAATGCCGTAAACCAGAACGCCGCCGGCGGTGTGCAGTGCTTCGAAAATGGAGACCTGGTAGCCCTTCTTGGCCAGGTCGCTGGCGCAGGTCAGGCCGGCAGGGCCGGAACCGACCACGGCAACCTTGATGCCGTTGGAGGGAACCTTTTCGGGCATTGCGTTGATGTTCTCCCGGTACCAGTCGGCAACGAAACGCTCCAGACGGCCGATGGCCACAGGCTCACCCTTGATGCCACGGACGCATTTGCACTCACACTGGGTCTCCTGGGGGCAGACGCGGCCGGACAGGGCGGGCAGTGCATTGGTAGAAGTGATGATCTCGTAGGCGGCCTTGAAGTCACCTTCTTGAACCTTTTTGATGAATTCGGGAATCCGGACGTTGACGGGGCAGCCTTCAACGCACTTGGGATTCTTGCAGGAAAGGCAGCGCTTTGCTTCTTCAACCGCCATTTCCGCGGTGTAGCCCAGGGTGACTTCCTTGAAGTTCCGGGCACGAACCTGAGGGTCCTGCTCAGGCATAGGGGTCTTGGTAAGTGTCATATTGGCCATTGCAGCTTCCTCCTTATTCCTTGATCAGGGACTTGCCCATGGATTCAATCCGGCAGGTGTGGGTCTTGCTGACCTCGGCCTCCCGGTCACGGTAAGTACCATTGCGGCTCATCAGTTCGGCAAAGTCCACCTTGTGGCCGTCGAATTCGGGACCGTCCACGCAGGCAAACTTTGTTTCGCCGCCCACGGTAACACGGCAGCCGCCGCACATGCCGGTGCCGTCGATCATGATGGGATTCAGAGATACGCTGGTATGGATGCCGTAAGGCTCGGTGGTTTTGCAGACGAACTTCATCATCGGCACGGGTCCGATTGCCAGGACCTCATCAAACCGCTCACCTGCTTCCAGCAGCTCCTGCAGGGGCTGGGTGACCAGGCCGTGACGGCCATAGGAACCGTCGTCGGTCATCATGACGAAATGGTCTGCCACTGCCTTGAACTCGTCCTCCAGAATGACGATATCCTTGCTGCGGAAGCCTACAATAACGGTGACTTCCGCGCCTGCTTCCTTGAAGCCGGCGGCAGAGGGCAGGGCAATGGCGCAGCCTACGCCGCCGCCGACCACACAGACCTTCTTCTTGCCTTCAACCGGGGTAGGCTTGCCCAGGGGGCCCACAAAATCGCGGATGTAGTCGCCCTCGTTCAGTTCGCCCAGCGCGGTGGTGGAAAACCCGACCTTCTGGAAAATGATCGTAACAGTACCGGCCTCACGGTCGTAACCGGCAATGGTCAAGGGAACACGCTCGCCCATATCATCGATGCGGAAGATGATGAACTGGCCTGCCTTCGCTTTCCTGGCTACAAAGGGCGCTTCGATCTCCATCAGGGTGACGGTAGAGTTCAGCTCCTTTTTGCGAACGATTTTATACATGTTCTGATCCGTCCTTTTCAGAATTTTCTTTCAAAGCGGGTAAAATGCCCGTACACTTTTATTATATAGGCTCTTGGCGTATTTGTCAAATATTTATCGATATATTTGTTTTGAATTCACAGTAAAAACCCGAAAGTTAGCAATAACTAACCAATTTTCCTCATTTTTTGTGGTGCGTGGCGCATTGCAAAATGAACAGGTGCAAGGCTTTTTTGTATTCCAAAATGCCTTGCACCTGTGTATTATCCATTATTTGTTTTTCAATAGATCCCGAATTTCGGTCAGCAGAATTTCTTCCGCACTTGGCGCGGGGGGTGCCGGCTCTTCTGCGGGAGCTTCCTCTTCTTTTTTCTTCCCCAGCTCAGACAGCTTGTTCAGGCTTTTTACCAGGAAAAAGACGACCAGCGCCAGAATCAGGAAATTGATGATTGCGGAGATAAAATTACCGTAGTTCAGTGTGTTCAGAATTTCGTTTCCTGCTTCATCCAGAACGGGCTCGGAGAACAGACGGGGCAGGACGATTTTCAGTTCAGAGAAATCCACGCCGCCTATGAAGATGGCAATGATCGGCATAATGATATCATCCGTCAAGGACTTGGTAATGGTTGAGAATGCCGCGCCGATGATGGTACCGACAGCCAGTGCCATGGCGTTGCCTTTTACCGCAAAGGCGATGAATTCTTCAATCCAGGCTGGTTTTTTAACCTGTTTTTTCATGTGCACAGTTCCTTCCTTTCCTGTTGCTTATTTCTTTTCTATGACCTCAATGCCGCCAAGATATTTCCGCAATACTTCCGGCACCACAATGGAGCCATCGGCCCGCTGGTTCTGCTCCACCATAGCGGGGAAAATACGGGAGGTAGCCAGGCCGGAGCCGTTCAGCGTGTGCAGAAATTCAGGTTTTCCGGTTGCTTCCCGGCGGAAGCGGATATTGCCCCGGCGGGCCTGGTAATCCCGGGCATTGGATACGGAAGAGACTTCCTTATAGCCGTTCATGGAGGGAATCTGAATCTCAATGTCATAGGTCCGGGCCATGGAGGCGGAGCAGTCGCCTGCGGCCAACTTTACAGTGCGGAAATGGAAGCCCAGGCCCTTCACCAGGTTTTCCGCCTTGCGCACCAGCTCTTCGAACGCCTCATCGGAATCCTCGGGGCGGGTAAACTGGAACATCTCCACTTTGTTAAATTGGTGTCCCCGAACCATGCCCCGTTCATCTGCACGGTGGGAGCCTGCTTCCCGGCGGAAGCAGGGAGTATAGGCAAAGTACTTTTTGGGCAGCTCGTTTTCCGGGAGAATCTCATCCCGGAAGACGGAGCAAAGCGCCGCCTCGGCAGTGGGAAGCATGTAGTGGATACGGTCGTCGGTTGGATTTGCGATTTTGTAGACTTCGTCGGCAAATTTGGGGAACTGGCCCGCGGTTTCACCGCACTGGTACTCCAGCATATGGGGCGGCAGGATAAATTCATAGCCGTCCGCGATATGGGTGTCGATGAAGTAATTCAGCAGAGCCCACTCCAGCCGTGCGCCCATTCCGGTGTACATCCAGTTTCCGGAGCCTGCCAGCTTGACGCCCCGCTCGTAGTCGATCAGTCCCAGGTCAAGGCATAGGTCAACGTGATGTTTCGGCGTAAAGTCAAACTTGTGGGGTTCGCCAAAGTAGCGCAGGGGTTCATTGTTTTCTTTTCCGCCGGGCTTCAGGTCAGGGTCCGGCAGATTGGGCAGGCTCAGCATAGCGGTGCGGTATTCAGCGCTCATTGTCTTGAGTTTTTCCGCGTCCTCGGCGATCTCTTGGTCCAGACGGATGCTCTGCTGCCTGTTGTTTTCAATGATTCCGTCGATTTCGGCAGTGGGTTTTCCTTCTTTTTCCGCTTTCTTTCTCTGGCCAAACAGTTTTCCGTTTTCCTTTGCCAGTTTGTTTTTCTGGGCAGTGGCGCTTTCCGTAGCAGTTTTCAGCGCCCGGATCTGAATGTCCAGTTCCAGAATACGGTCGACGGTAGCGTCACAGTCCACCTCCTTGGCCCGCAGGCCTGCTTTGACTGCTTCGGGGTTTTCCTTGATTTTTTTGATATCCAACATGTATATTACCTCTCCTTAAATTTGGAAATGTTTATTTCAGTTTCATCAGTGCGTCCAGCAGGTTTTGCAGGTCCTCCTGGCCGTAAAATTCCAGTTCAAATTTTCCCTTGCGTTTTCCGTTGATGATTTTCACACCGCGTCCCAAGTGTTTGCTTAGTGTTTTTTCACATTCCGCTACATAATCCACGGCGAAAACCGTTTTCTCCTTTGGAATGGGTTCCTTTGCCATGTTTTTGCATAGGGTTTCCGCCTGGCGGACGGATAGGGACAGGGAGATGATTTTCTGCGCTGCCTCCTGCTGCTTTTTTTCACTTTTCAGCGTCAGAATGGCCCGGGCATGTCCGGCGGTCAGCTCTCCTTTTCTCAGTTTTTCCAGCACCTCGGGACACAACCCCAGCAGACGCAGTGCGTTGGCAACCGTTGGACGGGATTTGCCAACCTGTTTCGCAGCATCCTCCTGGGTCAGTCCGTATTCTTCAATCAGACATTGGTAGCCAAGGGCCTCTTCCACGGGATTCAGGTCCTGGCGCTGTAGGTTTTCAATCAGAGCCAATTCTGTTGCTTTTTTATCGTCCGCTTCGACGATGATTGCGGGAATGTCGCTAAGGTTTGCCAGCCGTGCTGCCCGCCAGCGCCGTTCTCCTGCGATAATTTGATAGTATCCGCTGGGCAGCTGCCGCACGGTCAGCGGCTGTATGACGCCGTGGACGGATATGGAATCCGCCAATGCCTGCAATTCCTCTTCGTCAAAGTCCTGCCTTGGCTGGTCGGGATTTGGCTCGACTTTGTAAAGGGGAAGCATCTGATAAGCGCTCTTTTCAATGGGTTCCTCTGAGAAATCTCCCAGAAGCGCGCCAAGTCCTTTGCCAAGGCCTTTGTTTGATGCCAATGAAACCATCCTTTCCTGTTAAAGATGTTTGACTGTATTTATTTCAGTTTTCTTTTGATCTCCTCAGCCATTGCCTTGTAGGCTACGGCGCCGCGGCTGCTGCGGTCGTAGGCGGTTACCGGGACGCCATGGCTCGGCGCTTCTGCCAGGCGGACGTTGCGGGGAATTACCGTTGTAAAAACCTTACCTGGAAAATGCCGGCGGACTTCCTGGGCAACCTGAGTGGAGAAATTCGTGCGTCCGTCAAACATCGTCAGTGCCACCCCAAAGATTTCCAGCCGTGGATTCATGCGCCGTTTTACCATGCGCAGTGTAGACATCAGATCGCTCAAGCCTTCCAGCGCGAAATATTCGCACTGCACCGGAACCAGAATACCGTCTGCCGCGCACAGGCCATTCAGAGTCAGAAGCTCCAGGGAAGGCGGACAGTCAATAAAGATCAAATCGTAGTCTTCTTTCTTGCTGTGCAGTGCTTTTTCCAACTGCAGTTCCCTGTGGTCGGCGGAGATCAGTTCTACCGCTGCCCCTGCCAGGTCCGTGGAGGATGGAAGCACATCTCCGTATTCTGTGTGTACAATGGCCTCTTCCAGTGGTATGTCGTTGATGGTCACATCATAGGCGGAGTATTTGATTTTTCGCTTGTCCACCCCCAGTCCGGAGGTCGCATTGGCCTGTGGGTCAAAGTCACACAGCAGTACCTTCAAGCTCAGGTCATGGAGGGCAGCCGTCAGGTTCACGGCGGTAGTTGTTTTTCCAACGCCGCCTTTTTGATTGACGACCGCTATAATTTTACCCATTTCTTCCTCCTCTTTTTCTCTATGTGTGTTTCACGTGAAACAGATTCGGCGTATCATCGGCTGCAGCCAATGTTTCACGTGAAACATTAGCTGCTTTCGGGCACCGTATCCGTCGGAGCGGAAGTGGAAACAATCGAAGAGTAGTTCTGTCCGGGACGGACACGGTTTCTGCGCAGGTACTCCACGGTCGGAATGGCCAGACACACAATTAGAACCAGTGCCAGAAGCAGCAAAGCCGTAAGCAAATGCACACGTTTTCTGAGCATTCTCAACTGGTCCTCCGTATTGGGCGTACGGCGTTTGGGAGCCTTCCTTGGTACGGAAGAGTCCCTCCTTTTTGGCAGCATCACGGCCGTACCGGGCTTGACCGGATATTTCTGCATATCCAGCAGACACTCCTGGCAAAAGACCTGCTCCGCTGTTGTTTCCCGGCCGCATTTCATACACTTCATGTCCGCACCTCCGATGATGATGTCCACAGTATTGTACAACAATTTTTGCCGTTCGTAAAGAGGGGAAATGCGTGAATCGTGCAATTTTGAAATTTACAATTTGTTCATGAATAGTTATAAGATTACTATTGACAATCATATAACCATATGATATTATCATATCACGGTAAAACAAAAGGAGGTATCCCCCATGCAGTGGACAATTCCCGGAACGACCTTAACAGCAGAACGCGCGGACGCGGACCGAACGGCGGAGCGGTTTCAGGCGCTGTTTTTAGCGGGCGGCCTGACACTGAGCCAGGTATCCAATATCACAGGCCTGGAGCCGTACACCGTGCAGAACTGGGTCAAACGCGGCTTCCTCTCCCCTCCCCGGTGCAAGCGCTATGATATGGAGCAGGTCTGCCGGATCATTAACATCAATATTTTGAAGGGAGCTATGCCCCTGGAGCAGATCGTCAAGCTGATGGCCTACTTAAATGGCGACCTGGTGGATGAAAGCGACGATCTGGTGGACGACACCATGCTGTTCTTTTTCTTTGTACAGCTGGCGGCCCGGGCGCGCTACATCGGCGGGACGGAAACCTGGGATGACGCGCTGCTTCAGGTGACGGAAAACTACCGGGAGCCTGTCCCCGGCGCCAGGGAAAAGCTGATCAAGGTATTAAAGGTTATGTTAACCTCTTGGACTGCCAACCAGCTGAAAGCCGAGGCGGACAAGATGCTGGCAGAGCTGTAAATGGAAGCTGCTGGATGCAGACGCCGCATCTATATGCAGCAGTTTGCATTTCGCAAAACACAAACTGTAAAGGAGCAAATTCTATGGAAGAAAACGGAACCTACCGCTGGCCCGGAAACCAGCCTCAGAAGCCAAAGAAAAAGCCGGACTTTAAGCGGGCAGGCCGCACGGCCCTGATTGTTGTTGTGGTGCTGGTGCTGCTAATCTTTGCCGGCACCTGCTTCTACACCGTGGACGACAAGCAGCAGGCCGTGGTCACCACCTTTGGCAGGGTCACGGATATTACCGACGCGGGCGTCCACTTCAAGCTCCCCTTCGGCATCCAGCAGGTGCAGAAGGTGGATGTGAATGTCTACCAGAAAATCGAGCTGGGCTACGCCAGCGCAGGATCTGCCTACAACGTCAACGAAAGTGAAAGCACCATGATCACCGGAGACTACAATATTGTCAACGTGGATTTCTTTGTGGAGTACAAGATCTCTGATCCCGTGCAGTATCTGTATTCCTCCAACAGCCCTGAGCTGATCCTGCGAAACCTGATCCAGAGCCAGGTGCGCAATGTGGTAGGCTCCTCCACCGTGGACGCGGTGCTGACCGACGGCAAAGGGAACATCCAGATGCAGGTCAAGGACCTGGTGGCCGGGATTCTGGAGGAATACGACATCGGACTTTCCCTGGTGGATGTGAAGATCCAGGACGCCGAACCCCCCACCCAGGAGGTCATCGAAGCCTTCAAGGCGGTGGAGACCGCCAAGCAGCAGGCGGAAACCGTTATCAACGACGCCAAGGCATACCAAAATGCCCAGCTGCCCCAGGCCGAGGCCCAGGCGGATAAGCTGCTGCAAAACGCGGCATATCTGAAACAGAAGCGGGTCAACGAGGCCATTCAGCAGGTGGCCATGTTCGAGGCCATGTACGAAGAGTACGCCCAGAACCCGGCCATTACCCGTTCGCGTATGTACTATGAGGCCATTTCCCAGGTGCTGCCCGGTGTGAAGCTGTATATCAATTCCGGAAGCGGCAACTCTGACGTGCAGATGCTCCTGCCCCTGGAAAGCCTGACCGACACCAATGGAGGGGAATAACCATGAAGAAAAGCGTAGTTGTGATCGTCGTTCTGGTGCTTGCAGCCCTGCTGGCACTGAACGCCACCTTTACGGTCCAGGAAAATGAATATGCCTGTACCGTCCGCTTCTCCAAGATCATCGAGACCACGGACACGGCGGGCCTGCATTTCAAAATCCCCTTTGTGGACAGCGTGAAGTATTTCAGCAAGGCCACCCAGCTCTACGACATCCCCCCGTCCGAGGTGCTGACCTCCGACAAGCAGAATATGACCGTGGACTGCTATATCCTGTGGTCCATCTCCGACCCCAAGCTGTTTTACCAGACCCTTGGCTCCAAAGCCACCGCGGAGCAGCGGCTGGACGCGCTGACCTACAACGAGCTGAAAACCGTTATGGGCACCCTGGCCCAGGCCGACATCATCAACATGGAGGACGGTGCAAAGCGCAATGAGATCTATGAAAACATTGCCACCGACGTGGATTCCCTGGCAAAGACCTATGGCATCCGGGTGGAGGATGTGAAAATCAAGCAGTTCGACCTGCCGGAAAGCAACCTGAACGCGGTCTATAACCGCATGATCTCCGAGCGGAACCAGATGGCGGAAAAATACACCGCTGACGGCAATTATGAGGCGTCCATCATCCGCAACGATGTGGATAAGCAGGTGAACATCATCGTCTCCGACGCGGAGGCCGAGGCCGCCAAGCTGGAAGCCGAAGGCGAGCAGGAATACATGCGCCTGCTAGCGGAGGCCTACGACACGGCGGATAAGAAAGACTTCTACGAATTCACCTTGGCCCTGGATGCTTTGAAAGCAAGCCTGACCGGTGACGAAAAGACCGTCATCCTGGACGGCAATTCCGAATTGGCCCGGATTTTGATGGGCGCGGAATAACATCCGGCGGGAAAACCCAAAAGATGTAGCAAAGTCCCGGAATAAAACAAAAGATGCACTCCGGTTTCCAAATCGGAGTGCATTTTTTGTCGTTCCGCAATCGATATTGCCTGCGTCATCCCCAAAGCCCGTCGGGATATTTTCCTTCCTCGGTCATTTTCCGCAGGGCGGCCACCACCATGGGCTTGTCCGCGGCGTAGGTAACGCCGAACCACTTATCGGGGGAGGTCAGCACCTTTACGGTGGCCTTTCCCTCTTGAATCACCTGGGCTACGGGAAGGGGCAGGAAAAATTCGCCCTTCATGGGATTCTCCACCAAAGCGGTATCCAGGAACGCGGAAAAACGGCTCCGGATCTCCTCCAGGAAGCTGGGCATAAAGCCCCACATGTTCATGGAAACGGTGGTCTGGGGCGCCAGCTCCGTAAAGGTGGCGCCATCTTCGGTGAAATGGATACCGCCGTCGTATTTCTCAATGCGCGTGCGCTCGGTGATTCCGGTCAGGTAGCCATTGCCGTCGGTGACGCAGATGCCCCGGGCCACACTGCCGTTATCTGTGACGGTTTTGCTCAGCTCATAGCCGACCATGCAGTAGCCGTAAGGGTCAGTGGTGGCGGACAGGTAGTCATAGATGACCTTGAAAGCGGAGGTTCCGTAGTAATCATCGGCGTTGATGACGGCAAAGGGGGCGCCGTCAATGGCTTCAGCAGCGCACAGCACCGCATGGCTGGTGCCCCAGGGCTTGGTGCGTCCCGCGGGAACCGTGTAGCCCTCGGGCAGGTTGTCAAGCTCCTGGTAGGCGTAGCGAATTTCCACGGGGGCCTTTTGAAGCCGCTTGCCCACGGTTTCCATGAAGTCCTTTTGAATGGCTTCTTTGATGATAATGACAACGGTGTCGAAGCCGGCCCGGTGGGCGTCATAGATAGAGTAATCCAAAATCGCCTCGCCCTGGCTGCCGACGGGATCGATCTGCTTCAGGCCGCCATAACGGCTGCCCATGCCGGCAGCCATAACGACAAGAACAGGTTTTTTAGCCATGAAATTATATCTCCTTAGGTTTTATATTTTTTCTGATTGTATTATAATCAGTATTTCCATGGAAAGCAAGAGAAGGCGCGAAAATTTGTGCAGGTTTCCGTGTTTTCCAGGATTTTTGCATACGGGACTATAACAGCTGCCCGGCGTCCAGGAAGATGCTGCCGCATTTGAGCTTGTCCCAGGAAAATTCCGCTGCCAGTTCTTTTGCGGAAATGGGCGTTTTTTGATCGGTCAGGCCGCCGGCATAGGCCAGGGTGCCGATCAGCGTTTCCGGGGAAACCCGGCTGCGCAGCACACCGAGGTCCAAGTCCCGGTCCCGCTTGCTCAGCCGCCGGCCATCAGGGGCCAGCAGCATGGGAACATGGGCGTATTCCGGATGGGGAAAGCCGAACAGCTCCTGCAAATACATTTGCCGGGGAGCGGAGCTGAGCAGGTCCATGCCCCGCACGACCTCCGTGACCCCCGCCTCCGCGTCGTCCACGGTCACCGCCAGCTGGTAGACGTAGACCCCGTCTGCCCGGCGCACCACCATATCCCCGCAGTCTACGGCAAGATTGGCTTCATAATGTCCCTGAACCTTATCTTCCACCGTCCACAGCCTGTCCGGCACGATAACGCGCCACGCGGGCTTCCTGCCAAAGGCCGCCCGCTCCGTTTCCGTCAGGCGGCGGCAGGTGCCGGGATAGACGTATGTACCGTCAGACAGATGGGGGGCATCGGCGCTGTGAAGCTGGCTGCGGGTGCAGTAGCAGGGGTACAGCAGGCCTTTTTGGGCCAGCTGTTCAAAATAAATGTCATACACGGCGCTTCGCTGGCTCTGGGGCGGTGTTTCCCGGTCATAGTCCAGACCCAGCCAGTGAAGGTCATCCCGCAAAATGGCGGCAAATTCCGCGCTTGTGCGCTGGGTATCCAGGTCCTCCATGCGAAGCACCATCTCCCCGTCCCGGGACCGGACAGAAAGCCAGGCGATCAGCGCCGCGAACACATTGCCCAGGTGCATCCGTCCGGAGGGGGTGGGGGCGAAACGCCCCACGGGGGTCAGGCCAGCCATTGCACCCACCACCAGACGATGGCCACAATGCCCAGTACCTCCAATAGCGCCAGCAGCACCAGGCCGCCGATGCCTTTGGGCTTTGGCTCGTCGGCGAATACGGCTTTGTCCTCGTCCATTTCCTCATCATCGTACACCGTGCGGTCAAAGTCCACGGCGTAGTTCCGGGGGCGGGTACCGTAGCCGTTGGCATGGTTGCGGATGGGGATCTCCTCTTCCTCCCCGATCAGCGCTTTGGCTTCCTGAAGCCAGTCGTCCTCCTCAAATGCAAATCCGCTGCCGAATTCTTCCTCCTGCGCTTCCGGCTCTTCCTCATATTCTGCGGCCAGCAGCTCCTGTTCCAGCCGGCGCAGTTCCTTTTTGGGATCGTCAAACATAGCGTATTCCTCCCTTGTGGCCTATTCTAACCGAAAACGGTGGGAAAGTAAAGAGAATATCGTCTGGTGCATCCCGGCGCCGCAAAAAAGCCCGGCCGAAGCCGGACTTTTGCGGGAACGTTTATTTTTTCACTCTTCCATAGAGCCGTGTGATGCCATAGATTTTCTTTGCCAGCGCGTCCGAATCAAAGCCCTCCGCTGCGCGCCAGGTCCAGTTGTCGCTGGACAGGGTGCCGGGGAAGTTCATCCTGGCCTGCCTGCCCAATTCCAGATAGTCCTGCATCTGCACCACGCACAGCCGGGACACGGAGCCCATGGCCCCCCGGATCATGCCCCGGACATAGCCCTCCTCCGCGTTCAGCCCCAGATAGGCCTTGGCGCAGGCGATATCCTGGGGAGACGCCTCGTCAAACCACTGCTTTAATGTCACATTGTCGTGGGTACCGGTGTAGCAGATGGAGTCGACAGGGTACAGATGGGGCAGATAGTCGCTTTCCTCCCGGGAGTCAAAGGCGAACTCCATGACCTTCATGCCGGGATAACCGGAATCCTGCTGCAATTTGCGCACCTCCGGGGTCACGAAGCCCAAGTCCTCGGCTATAAAATCCAGGTCCGGCAAAGCGGTTTGCAGGCAGCGGATGAAGGCCATGCCGGGACCCTTCACCCAAGCGCCGCCCCGGGCGGTTTTGTCCTGGGCGGGCACTGCCCAATAGCTTTCAAAGCCCCGGAAATGGTCGATGCGGACCACATCGTACATTTTGGCGGCGGCCTTCATGCGGCGGATCCACCAGGCGTAGCCTGTGGCCGCCATCTCCTGCCAGTCGTAGAGGGGATTTCCCCAGAGCTGGCCGTCGGCAGTGAAGGAATCCGGCGGGCAGCCGGCCGCCTTTTTGGGACGGCGGTTTTCGTCCAGCTGGAAAAGGGTGGGGTTGGCCCAGACATCGGCGGAATCTAAGGGAACATAGATCGGCACGTCGCCGATGATCCGGATGCCCTTGCCGTTGGCGTATTGCCGCAGGGCTGTCCACTGCTGGTGGAATTTGAATTGGAGGAAATATTGGAGCTTTATGGCGTCCTCCAGATCCCGGCGTGCCTGTGCCAGGGCCTGGCTGTCATGGAGCCTCCATTTTTCCGGCCAGTCCAACCAGGAACTGCCGCCGCAGGCCTCTTTCAGGGCCATAAACAGGCCGTATTCCGAAAGCCAGCTTTCATTTTCCCCGACAAATGCCTGATAGGCGGCGCCGGGCCGGAAGCGCCGGAAGGCCAGCTTCAAAACCGAAAGCCGGTGGGCATACATGGCACCGAAATCCACCCGCTGAGGGTCCGCACCCCAGCAGACGCTTTCGGTCTCCTCTTTTTTCAGCAGTCCCTCCTGTACCAGGAGGTCAAGGTCAAGCAGGTAGTGGTTGCCCGCGCAGGCGGAAAAGGACTGGTAGGGAGAATCTCCGTAGCCCGTAGGGGTCAGGGGCAGAATCTGCCAGCAGGACTGCCCGGCCTTTTCCAGAAAGTCCACAAAGGCGTAGGCGTTTTTTCCCATGGTGCCAATGCCATAGGGGCCCGGCAGGGATGTAATGTGCATCAAAATACCGCTTTCGCGCATGGTATTGTTTCTCCTTACTGATAGAGCGTGGTCATTGCTTTGATACTGTTTCTTTATAAAAATGTTTCCTTTTTATAAAGACGGCACCGCCTGGCGGTGCTGCCGTCTCATAATGATTTTCCAATTAAAAAATTCCATTCTTGCGAATGAATCCTTTTAATTGGATATCAGTATGAAATTGCGCGGATGCTCTCTCTGGGGAGCACCTGGAAGGGAATGGTCTCGTGGCAGGCAGGCCCGCCGTCCTCGATGCAGCCCAGCAGAATCTCCACGCTGCGCTGGGCCAGCAGATGGACGGACTGGCGGACGGTGGCCAGCTGGGGCACCAAATAGCCCCCCAGGGGCAGACCGTCGATGCCCATGACGGATACGTCCTCCGGCACCCGCAGGCCGTTTTCCCGCAGCGCCCGAATGGCGCCGATGGCCATCACGTCGGCGATGGCAAAAATAGCGGTGAACCGGCAGCCCTTTTCCAGCAGGGCCTGGGTGGCCTGGTAGCCGTCCTGATAGGAGTAGCGGACGCCCTGGTAATCCCGCCCGGTGTCAAAGACGATGCCGTGCCGGTCAAAAGAGCGCATACAGCCCTCGTAGCGCAGTCGGCTGGTGTCGGAGATGGCCCGGTTGCCGCCGATGATGGCAATGCGGCTGTGGCCCAGAGAGATCAGCGTGTCAATGGCGCTGCTGGCGGCTTCCAGGTCGTCGGTGGAGACGCTGGAAAGATTTTCAAAGGACAGCTGGGATGCGTCATTGGTGACCAGAACACAGGGAATGTCGATTTTTTCAAAATCCCGGACAAAGTTCTGATTGTTGCCCCCCAGGAACAGGATGCCCAGGGGCTTTTTCTCCCGGCAAAGCTGCAAGGCTCTGTGTACCTCGTTCAGGTCCTCGTCCATGTAGTCCACCACCAGCTGATAGCGGGTTTGGGCGATGAGATTCTGGATGGATTCCACCATTTCTCCGAACAGCTCATTGCGGGTGCCTTTGACCACCACCAGGACGGTGGTGGAGCGGTGCTGTTTGAGCTGCTTGGCGTTGACATTCAATTCAAAGCCGCTTTCCCTGGCGGCTTTGAGGATGGCCTTTCTGGCCTTATCGCTGACATTGGGATGGTTGTTCAGGGCCCGGGATACGGTACCGACGGCATAACCCGTCTTGGCAGCCAGGTCTTTGATGGTCACAGGGGCATACCTCTTCTTTCTTCCATGGTACTCCCGGAGCCGGCACAAGCAGCCGGCTCCGGGATGAGATCAGCCTTTTACGGCACCTGCCGCCACACCCTTGATGATGTGCTTCTGGCAGAACATGTAAACGACGATGATGGGGATGATGCTCAGCATGATGACAGCCATGGTGGCACCCAGGTCAACGGTGCCGTAGCTGCCCTTCAAATACTGGACATGGATGGGAATGGTCATAAACTTGGTGCGGTCCAGAACCAGGTAAGGCAGCAGGTAATCATTCCACACCCACATCAGCTCCAGAATGCCCACGGAGATCAGGGTGGGCTTCAGCATGGGCAGCACCACATTGAAAAAGGTGCGCAGCGGGCCACAGCCGTCGATGGCGGCCGCTTCCTCGATTTCCAGGGGCAAGCCCTTGATAAAGCCCAGGAACATGAAGATAGCCAGACCCGCGCCAAAGCCCAGATACACGATGGGGATGGTGTAGGGGGTATTCAGCTTCAGCTGGTCAGCCGTGAAGGTCAGGGTGAACATGACCATCTGGAAGGGCACGATCATGGAGAATAGGCACAGGTAGTAGAAAATTCTGGAAACCGTGCTGTTGACGCGGGCAATATACCAGGCGCTCATGGAGCAGAACAGCAGGATCAGCACCACGGAGACCACGGTAATGAACAGGCTGTAGAATACGGATTTCAGGAAGGGATAGTTGCCGAAGGTCATGCCCTTGATGTAGTTGGCGAAGCCAACAAAACTCTCGGAGTTGGGCAGGGCGAAGGGCTCTAAGTTGACAAAGGCGTTTCCTTTGAAGGAGTTGATAAGCACCTCAAAAATAGGAATCAGCCAGATTATGGAAAGCACTGCAAAAACGCAGGTGAGGACCTTGCTCAGTGCGGAATACTGTTTTCCCTTTTTCATTACTGCTTAACCTCCTTGCTGCGGGTGGCGGCCTGCTGGGCAATGGCCAGAACGGCTACCAGGATGAAGAAGACAACGGCCTTGGCCTGAGCCACGCCATGATAGTTTTTGTTGATATTGTAGGTGGAATAAATGTTCAGGGCCAGCAGCTCGGTGATGTTGACCTTGGCGCCGTTCTGGATAACGCTGGGCAGGCCGCCGGTCAAAGCCATGTTCTGGTCGAACATTTTGAAGGAGTTGGTCAATGTCAGGAAGGTGCAGGTGGTGATGGAAGGCATCACATTGGGAATGATGACCTGGAACAGGGTCTGGCTTCCTGTGGCACCGTCGATCTTGGCGGCCTCCAGCATGTCCTCCGGAACAGCCTGCAGTCCCGCGATATAAATGATCATCATGTAGCCGATCTGCTGCCAGGCCACCAAAATGACCAAGCCCCAGAAGCCGTAGGTACCGTTGGCAGTCAGGTAGGTGCCGTAGTTTTTCAGGATACCGTCAAAAATCATGCTCCAGATGTAGCCCAGCACTACGCCGCCGATCAGGTTTGGCATGAAGAATACGGTGCGGAACACGTTGGTGCCCCGCATTTTCTGGGTCAGGGCGTAGGCAATGGTGAAGGCCAGCACGTTAATAAGGATGATGGACACCACAGCGAAGGCGGCGGTGTTTTTGAATGCGTTGAGGAAGCCCGCGTCGGAGAAGACCTTCACATAGTTGCTCAGGCCCACCCATTTGGCGTCCCGGGGGGTGTTGAAGCTGCAGAAGGACAGGTAGATGCCCTGCAGGAAGGGCCAGACAAAGCCGATGATGAAGGCAAGGAATGTGGGCAGGATAAATACCGGAGCAAATTTGCGGATGGGGCGCTGCACCAGGCTGACGCCCGTTTTCGTTTTGGCCAAGATGATCTCCCTCTCTAAAATAGATTTTCTCCCTTCTGAGCAGAGCGAAAGCACCGGGGGGAACGGCATGGGTGCCTTCGCCCTGCCCAGAAGCGGCGGCTTTTAGGAAGGGGCGGGCAACTGCCCGCCCCGGAGAATTGCGTATCGGATTTAGCCGTTTACAGTGGCGTACTCAATGGCCCAGCCGTCTACGAAAGCGGAAACCACATCCGCCCAGTTGGCGTCGGTGGGATCGGAGGAGTACTTGGTCAGGGCAGTGACCAGGGTGGCGCGGAAGCTGTCAACGTTGGGCGTGTAGTTGAATGCCCAGGTAACAGCGTACTTGCCCTCGGCCAGCAGCTCATCGCCGTCGACGACGAAGACATTCTCGGACTTGGGAGCGGCCTTGAAGGGGATAGCGCCCAGGGTGTCCATCATCTTCTGAGCGGCGACCTCGTCGGTGACCAGCCAGTACAGGAAGTCCAGGGAAGCCTTCTGGTCGGCCTCGGAAACCTGGGAGTTGACAGCCCAGCAGTTCTCGGTACCGGAGCACAGGCCGGAATTTTCTTCACCCTCGACACCACAGTAGATGGGGATCATAGCCAGCTGGTCGTCGGTCATACCGGCCTCGATCAGGCCAGCATATTCCCAAGTGCCGTTCTGATAGAAGACAGCCTGACCCTCGGTGAACTGGGCCTTGGACTCGTCAGAGGTGGAGGTGGACAGGGTCTTGGCATCGGCGGCAGTGTCGGTGATATACAGATCCCAGATGCTGCGGAAGTTGTCCAGGTAAGCGTCGGTGATGGTAGCGGGCTGCTCGGTCACGCCGTCATCCCGGAACTGGTAGTACAGAGGCATATTGGCCAGGTGGCCGGAGAAGCGCCAGGAAGAGGAGCTGTCCAGGCCGGAGGCGGAGAAGGCGTCGAAGCCCAGCTCGCCGGAACGGCTGTGGATGTCATCGGCAACGGCCTTCAGGGTTTCGAAGTTGGTGATGTCGGCCAGGGTGTAGCCAGCCTGCTCCAGCAGGGTGGTGTTGACGATGATGCCGAAGGTTTCGTAGCAGTGGCCGATGGCCTTCAGCTCGCCGGCGTCGTTATAGAGGTTGAAGTCATTGGTGGTCAGTTCCCCGGCAACGGCGGAATTGGTCAGATCCAGGGCGTATTCATCCCAGTCTCTCAGGCCGGCCATGTTGCCGATGTTGTAGATGGTGGGAGCCTCGCTCTTAGCCATCTCGGCAGTCAGGGTGTCAGAGTAGGTACCGGAAGCGGCGGTGACGACCTTCACGGGAACACCGGTCTGCTCTGTGTACAGGGAAGCCAGCTCCTGCATGGCTTCATCAGCCTCGGGCTTGAAGTTCAGGTAGTAAACACGGCCCTCAGCAGTGGAAGAGGCAGCGGCGGGAGTGGTCTCGCCGGCGTTCTGGGCTGCGGTGGGAGTCTTGGACTCGTCGGCAGTGTTGCCGCCGCAGGCGGTCAGGCCGAAAACCATAACCAGAGCCAGCAGCATTGCGATCAGCTTTTTCATTGTTTTTCCTCCTGTTTTTGTTCCGGCGATGCCGGACTTTTGATTTTGGAAACGATTCCAAAGTTTCCATGCCTCAACTATAGCGCAATTTGCATAAAAGTGCAATCAAAATCTGTAAGAAAACAAAAAGTTCTGCGGATTATACAACACGGGAAACCTCTTTTTGGTGAATATTCCTATTTCCTGCGGAGCTGAGATATCCGGAAGCATTTTTTGGTGGCGGTGCTATTGCTTTTTTCCCGGACAAAGGCCATAATATAGGGGAGAAATGTTATAATCAGGAGGGATGACTTTGAAAATCGGACGAATGGAGCACGGCCTTCTCAACGCCATTACGGATGTTCCCGGGGTTCGGGTGGGCCACTGTACCGTGGATGATGCCCGGCACAAAACCGGCGTGACGGTGCTTCTGCCCTGTGGGGACGACATTTTTCGGAACAAAATGGTTGCCGCCTGCCATGTGCTCAACGGCTTTGGCAAGACGGCGGGGCTGATACAGATTGAGGAGCTGGGCACCCTGGAAACCCCCATTGCCCTGACCAATACCCTGAATGTGGGATTGGTGCACGACGCCATGGTGGAATACATGTGCCGCCAGGCGGAGCGCGGCGGATACGCGGTCAGCTCCGTAAATCCGGTGGTCTGCGAATGCAACGACGCTTCCCTCAATGATATCCGCCACCGGGCCGTGGGGGAAAAGGAGGTCTTTGCCGCCATCGAAAGCGCTTGCGCGGACTTTGCCCAGGGAGATGTGGGCGCGGGCAAGGGCATGACCTGCCACGGCCTGAAGGGCGGCATTGGCTCCGCGTCCCGGATCGTAGAGATCGGAGATGGGCGCTTTACCTTGGGTGTGCTGGTGCTGGCGAACCACGGCTCTCTGCGGGATCTGGTTATCGGCGGGGAGAAAGTGGGAGAGGCCATCGAGGAACGGATCCATGGAGACGCGCCGGACAAGGGCAGCTGCATCATGATCGTGGGCACCGACCTTCCGGTGACCTCCCGGCAGCTGGGGCGGATCATCCGGCGGTGCAGCGTGGGGCTTGCCAGGCTGGGAAGCTATATCGGCCATGGCAGTGGCGAGGTGATGGTGGGCTTCAGCACCGCCAACCGCATCCCCGAGGAGGGGGACTGCCTGAACCTGCGCTGTATTCACGAATCCTGCATGAACGAGGCCTTTCGGGCAGTGGCGGAGGCCACGGAGGAAGCGGTCCTGCGGGCCATGCTGGAAGCAAAGCCCGTCACGGGCTACAGCGGCAAGCACCGCCGGAGTCTCAGCGAATTTTGGCAGCCGTAATGGGCAAAAACGGAAAGGAAGGCATGGAATATGATGCAGAATGATTCGACCCGGGCGTTGACGGAGGTCTCTGCCCGCCAGTGGAACTTCGTGACACAGGATAACCTCAGTGCCCGGGAAGCGGTTGCCTTTCTTCTGGATGGGATGCAGGTGCGAACCTTTCGGAATATCCTCTACCTGGTCTGCGGGAGGGATGATCTGGAAAAAGACCTTGTGGAAGGGCTGTGCGCCCTGGCCGGAGAGCGTGTCCAGCCAGACAGCATCCGCCGCAAGGTCCGAAACTGGATGAATGGAAAAACCCTCCCGACCGAGCGGGAGGATGTGTTTCAGATCTGCTTTGCCCTGGAATTAAACCAGGAGCAGGCCAACCGGATGCTGACCCTGCTGACGGAACAGGGCATCCATTACCGAAACGGCCGGGAAATGGTGTATGCTTACTGTCTGCGCTATGGCCTTGGGTACGGCAATGCCTGCCGGCTGGCGGAGCAGCTGGTGCACGGAAAATCAGCACCGGATATCCACCGGGAGCCGCTTACGCAGATGATCCGGCAGGAATTTCAGTCGGTTCAGGCGGAGGAGGATTTGTTTTCCTTTCTTCTGCGGCATCAGGAGCACCTTGGCAGCTACCATAACACAGCATATGCCTATTTTTGCAAAATGCTGACGCTTTTGACGGGGGAGAACCTGGATGGGGAGGCCTGCTATTCCATGGAGTATGTGGCGGAAACCTATCTGCGGCTGAACGTGCCCCAGGAGAAAAAGACCGGAGCCTACAGTGATGTTCAGAAAATGGTAAAAAAATACTGGCCCGGTGCCAGAAGCATCAAGGCCATGAAAAGCCGCAGCGAGGATGTGAGCCGTAAGACTTTGCTGCTGTTGTATCTCGTTACCGGGGGCGTATGGGACCGGGATTATGACGAGCTGGACGAAGCTTACATCCAGCCGAAGGAATTTTTGGAGGCCCACTGCAAGCGGATGAACCGGATGCTCATGAACTGCGGAATGTGCCGGATAGATCCGCGAAATGTCTTTGACTATCTGGTGCTGTATTGCCTGCGGCCGGAGGATGAGCTTTTTATGAGCGACCGCATGGCTGTGCTGGCAGCGGAAATATTCAATACATAATGGGGTGTATCCGGTGCGCATGGTGGGCTGTGCGCACCGGATACATGCTGATTGCTGACACAATTCCGCAAAAGCCGCATGGAAGCGGTTTGCGGCTGATTCAGCGGAGCGTTACATGGGCCTACAGCCTGTGGGCCAGTCCTTTCATATAGGCTATGGCCAGCGCCTGTTCCTCTGACGTGAGAACGTTGAAGAGGGACAGGCATTCTTTTTGCTCTGCGGTCAGGATTGTGGCCTCATCCTCCCCGGCGAAAAATTGCTGCAGGGAAATGCCAAGGCCGGCACAAAGCCGTTTTAGGGTGGGCATGGACGGCTGCGCACCCTTCAGCAGCAGGGTATTGAGCGTGGAATAGGGAATGCCGGACCGTTTTGCAAGCTCATAGTAGGAGTAATTCCGCTCCCGGCAAAGGTCCTTGATCCGCTGAAGCACATCCATTTCCTCCGACATAACCGTCCTCCTTTTCTGATTTTCTATAAGTATACCTGATTTGGCAAAAAAATCCTAGATTGACTATTCGATGCTATCATGACGGTATTCCGTTACTCCGGTGGAATCAGGTTGCCCCGGCGGCAAAATGGCTATGCTATACTTGCCCTATCAAGGCCGAAAAAACGGCTGTGGAGGGTGCTTATGGAAAAAGAGAAGATGCAAAAGCTGATTGACAGTGGAAACACGCCGGAGGCAATGATCGCGGTGGCCCAGGCGTATCTGGATGGTGGGGTCCTCCGGGATCCCGTGGCGGCGGAAGGCTGGCTGATGAAAGCCATTGAGGCCGGGGACCCGGTTCAGTCCCCCAAGGCCATGGGAATTCTGGCTGTCCGGGTGCTGGGAAAAGACCGGGTACTCAGCGATGCGGATTACCGGGATATCCAACGCTGCGTACAGTCGGCCGAAGGCGCGGAGCGCCAGGAGCTTCTTGCCCTGCTTACATTGGCGTCAGAGGAGCAAAAAGTTTTTGAAGAAACGGATTTTCGTTGCAAATAAAACGGTATTATGATACAATCGGCCTTATAGGAGGAATAAAATATGAAAAATAAAAATTTTATACGCTTATTTACACTGCTGTTGACGCTGGCCTTTTTTGTTCCCCAGTTTGTTCAGGGCGCCCAGGCCCTGTCGGGAGACATCCTGCTGCCCGGGCAAAATGACAATTCTCTCGACACAAACCTGTTTGATTCGATGAATTCTGATAGTACCGTTTCCGATTTGCCGGATGGTTTGAACGGCGGGGAAGCGGACAATTCCGTTTTCTTTATGCTATTTACGGACGGCACATCGGATAACTCGATTCTGATGCACGCCTTCTATATGGAGGATACCCAGGGGGATGGCAGCACCTATCTGGTAACGTCTTATCTTACCGCTGTGCTGGTAGACGGCGGATTCACCCCCGTAGTTGTGGGAGCGGACTATCAGGAGACTGCCTCCTATATAACCACTGTGGGATATTACGCGTTTTTTGAAGCGCCTGGTCTGGAGACGTTTACCCCCTTGAAGACCGGGACAGAGTTTACGGACATGGTTTATGTTGCGAAGCAAACTGCCAACAGCGGAGGCGTAACCGGACCTCAGTACGACATAATAGATATGTCCGAAGCGGAGAATCTTGGTGATTTTTATTATTTCCCCGGAGAGACGATCCGTGATGCCTATGTCGGTGCGCCGGTTTTCGATTCTGAGGAATGCGGGCTGATCGGTTGTCTGGATCTATATAACAGTGACGGCGAGATGGCCATCACGTCTATCATCGGTCTGGAATTTCCTGCTGCGGCGGCCATTGTAAAGGGCAGCGCCCAGCCGGCAGGCGGGACAACGCCGGAAACCAATCCCCAGGCAGAACCGGCAGCGCAGCCGCAGACAGAGCCGGAAACCCGGGGGACCCAGGAGCAGGACGATGACGGCGGTAAAACGGGAACCGCCACGGTAAGCATCCTGGCTGTAGTGGCAGTCATTGCAGCGGTGGGGTTCGTCATGACCAGAAAGACCTCCGGAAAGAAGGAAAAGGAAGGAACCGCCGTCGTGGAGCAGGGAACCATTTCGCTGGAACCGCAGCCGGATCCCGGCCCCGTGCCGGCGCCTACGCCCGATTCCACCGCCAAATTCCAGGTGCGGGGTGTCGGCGGCGTCATGAACGGCAGGGTGTTCCCGCTGAATGACGTCCTGCGCTTTGGCCGTGGCGGGCAATGCAGTGTGCTGTTTCCCCAGGATGCCCCCGGCGTCAGCAGCCTGCATTGCACGCTGGCCATGGAGAATGGCCGGGCGGTGCTGCGGGACGAAAATTCTTCCTATGGAACATATTTAGGCAAAAATGTCAGAATGGAACCGGGAGTCAGCTACAATCTTCAGCCCGGAGATGTGTTTACGCTGGCGGAGGGCGGACAGTCCTTCCGTCTGGAAAACGCCGGCGCCAATGTCCAGGAGCTTACGCCTGCTGTGCGGGCAGTGAATGGCGGCATGGTCTACCGGGCAGATCTGCAGGGCCGCGTTGCCTTTGGGCGGGATCCCCGGTGCCAGGTGCCGTTTGACGCCAATGACACTTCCGTCAGCGCCAACCACTGTGTCCTGTACCGGGAGGGAGATGTGCTGTATCTGATGGATAACGGCTCCACCAACGGCACGTTCCTGGGAGAGAAGGAACGTCTGCGGCCCAACAAGCCCTACCGGGTGTCCAAGGGCCAGGCATTCTTCCTATGCTCCCCGCAATATACATTCGTCATCATTGAGGATTGAAAGGAGAATGAATTATGAGCAACCGTACCTTTTTTAAGCAGGTAAAGGAAGGGCAAATGAGCCTCGGAGATATTTTCTCCGAGGTGGGCAGGAAGCATTCCCCAAAAGAAACGGCAAAGGTTCTGATCTCCGGCACGGAGCTGACCACCCCGTCTGAGGCGGAGATGCTCTCCGGCTGGCAGAAGCCCTTTCTGTTTGCCCGGTTCTTTGGAGGCTTTTTGGCTGTGATCCTGCTGACCTGTTTGCTTGGCACAGTTTTGGCGTATGAAGGGGCGTCTTTTCTGCTGATGGTGGAAATTCCGTTTCTGGTGCCTTTGACGCTGCTTCTGCTGGTTTGGGAGATGAATGTTCCCCGGAACATTTCTCTGTACGAGATTTTGAAGATCGTTGCCGTGGGCGGCATCCTGTCCATTATCGCGGCAATTATCGGCTTTAGAATTGAATCCCCCGAAATGGACGCTTGGGCTGGATTGATAGAGGAGCCTGCCAAGCTGCTGGTGATCTATATGATCTTAAAGCGCAAAAACTATCCCTATGCCATCAACGGCGTTCTTATCGGCATGGCGGTGGGTGCCGGCTTTGCGATCATGGAATCCCTTGTCTATACCTTTAGCTTATTTTTCGGTGGCATCATAACGGGTGTAAGCCAGCTTTTGAATGGCGAGTGGATACAGGACGATATTTTGCGGTATGGCTTTTTCTGCGGGTTAGAGACAGCAATCGCCCGGGCGCTTGTAGCGCTCTCCGGCCATGGCGTCTTTGCGGCCCTTTATGGCGGGGCGCTGGTCAAGGCCAAGGGCACAGATGAGGTTCAGCTGAGCCACTTGGCAAAGCCGGAGTTCCTTCTGTACTTTGCTGTCTCCATCCTGCTGCACGCGCTGCACAACTACGGGCTGAATCTGGGCTTGCCCCAGATAAAGATACTTACCTTTCAGGCACAAAATGGAGATACTGTCGCCGGAACCCTGCGCAGTGAGTACATTATCATTGGTGTCATCGCGGTTATTCTTTTGTTAAATTCCCTGCGCTCCGGCGTCAACCAGGTGGTCACCATCTGCGCCGGGAAGAACGGAGGCCGGGTGACCCAGGCGGTTTACCGGGGCGAAAGTGGAAATCCTGTCTTTGCCGCAGGCACATTTACGCTGGAGGGAATTGCGGGCCCTTGCGCGGGACAGGTATTCCAGCTGAAGGCCGGACAAGCCCTGACCATCGGCCGCAGCAGCGGCAACGATATCCCTCTGCCCGGCTGTGCCAACGTCAGCTCAGAGCATTGCCGGGTATCTGTGGAGAACGGCCGTGTCACCGTTACGGACCTGAAGTCCACCAACGGCACTTATCTGGACAGTCAGCGGCTGCTTCCCCGGGTGTCCACTTCTGCAGCAAACGGTTCCGTGATCTATCTGGGCAACAAAAGCTGCGCCTTTCGTGTGCGGGCTCAGTAACAGGCGATGAGTGCAGTCAATCGTGCCCTTCGGCCGGGTACTGTGATCCACAGCCGCTACCGGGTGGAGCAGGTGCTGGGAGCGGGCGGCTTTGGCGTCACCTACCGGGTGACGGACCTGCGGGAAAACCGGACCGCCGCCATGAAGGAGTACATACCCCAGGATATCGCCGTCCGCCGGATCGGCGGCACCGGGGTGGTGCCGCGTCCGGGCTGCGATGCGCCCTTTGAGCAGTTCCGCGACCGCTTCCTGGAGGAAGCGAGAATTATTTACCGCTACCGGGGCCATCCCAACATCATTCGGGTGCAGCACCTTTTTTATGAAAACAATACCGCTTATTATGTGATGGAATTCATTGACGGAATGGATTTTGGCAAATACCTGGAGCGCAGCGGCCAGCGGCTTTCCTGGGAGGATATTCGTCCGGTCATGGCCCAGGTGGCGGCTGCCCTGCAGGAGGTTCACGGCAGCGGTATGATCCACTGCGACATCAGTCCGGATAATATTTTCCTTCTCAGCGGCGGGCAGGTAAAGCTTATCGATTTTGGCGCGGCCAAAAGTATGCTTCACGGAAAATCCTCCGTCATGCTGCTCAAGCGGGGCTTTGCACCGCCGGAGCAGCTGTCGTCCCAGGGGCGGCTTGGCCCCTGGACGGATATCTACGCTATGGCGGTGACCATCTACCGTGCGTTTACCGGGAAAATGCCGCCGACGGCGGAGGAGCGGCTTACCTCGGATGCAACCATCTGGCCCTCAGAGCTGGGCATTGCGGCGCCGTCCCGGCAATGGGAGCAGGCGCTGCGGAAGGCCATGTCCCTGCGCGTCGAGGACCGGTATCAGGATGTCGCCGCGTTCTGGGCGGAGCTTGCCGGCACCCAGGCCGTGCCGGAGCTGGAATGTTTCCGGGGAATTTACGCAGGCACCAAATTTCAGATTCGGGGGGAGACCCTGTTGGGGACCGACAGCAGCCGCTGCAGCATCCTTTTTCCGCCGGGCACGCCGGGAGTCAGCCGGGTGCATATGCGGGTCTGGGCGGAAGATGCGCAGCTGCGGGTCATGGACATGGGATCCAGCTACGGTACCTGGCTGAACGGCCAGCGGATGATTCCGGGCTTGGCATATGCCCTTGCCCCCGGTATGCTCCTTGTCCTGGGAGACGGACAGGTTTTCCGCGCGGCTCCGCCGGAATCCAAATGAACCGATGAAGCAATACATATGATATTATGGATATAACAAACAGGAGGTAATTTCAATGGAACTTATTAAATGCAAAAACGGCCATAGCTATGATCCTTCCATCACCCCGGAGTGTCCCGAATGCGCAAGGCTGAGGGGCCATACCCTGCCGCTGGACACGTCTGCCTATCTCCCCAACGATGAGATTGGCAAGACCATGCCCCTTCGCCGGGACACGGTACCCATCAATCACCAGACGTCCCATTGGGCAGATACGGACGATTACCGCAGCGCCAGTCTGGCCTCGGATGGCTACGACCCCACCTTGCCCGTTAATTACGACAAGGGTCCCCTCCACGACAAGGCAGCGCGGCCCGTTACCGGCTGGCTGGTATGTATTGACGGCCCCGAAAAAGGCCGGGACTACCGCCTTCACGAGGAATACAACTACATCGGCCGCAGCACGAAGATGGATGTCTGCATTGCCGGGGATCCCACGGTTTCCCGGGAAAATCATGCCATCATCGCCTATGATACCCAGGAGCGGATGTTCTTTTTTGCTCCCTCCAGCGGTGCAAGCATCGTCCGCCACAACGGCAAGGCGGTTTTGAGCAATGTGGAGCTGAAATACGGCGACAGGCTGCAGATGGGGAAGGGAACGTTCCTGTTTGTACCTCTGTGCGGAGAGAGTTTTCAATGGGAGGATTAAGCTGCACGAAGCTGTCCGGCAGTGAACTGCTGCTGAACATTCCCGGCCTGGGCGGGTTGGAGGATTCGGGACAAACGGAACCTACGGAAACGACATTGCCTGCGGTGGAGGAAACCGAAGCTTGGCAGACGGAAGCGGAGACGGTGACAGAGGAAACCCAGGCCGTCACGGAGCCGGATGTGCAGGGGCCTGCTTTTAACAGCGGCTGGCTGTATGCCGCTCTGGCGCTGGTGGTTCTTCTGCTGGTCTGCCTGGTGGCGGATACTCTGCGGAAGAGCAAAAAGCGCGCAAAGCAGGCTACCCTTAAGCAGGAAACCACGCCCGTCCCTGCCGGCGAAGGTGTTCCCGCTCCGGAAGCTGTTGCCCCGCTCTGTGTAACGGCTGCGGTTCTGCAGGGCCAGGGGGCCAGGGAGGACCAGCAGGACTGCTATGGCTATTCAGAGCCGGCCCGCTACGCCCAGCAGGGCGTGCTGGCCGTGGTGGCCGATGGCATGGGGGGACTGGCCAACGGCAGTGTCGTCAGTTCCGCCCTGGTTCGGATTTTCCAGGAGGGATTTCAAAGCATGGCCGCTTATGCCCAGCCCGATGAGCTGCTGCTGGAAATGGCCGCGCAGGCCAATGCCCAAATCAACGAGATGCTCCGGGGAACGCCCCGCAGCGGCTCCACCCTGGTATCCGCAGTGATTCGGGACGGAAAATTGTACTTTCTCACTGTTGGGGATTCCCATATCTATCTTTACAGAGGCGGCGCTTTGCTCCAGCTGAACCGGGAGCATATCTATCAGGAAGAGCTGGCGGTGAAGGCCATAAACCGGGAGGTGCCGCTTTCCCGGGTACAGGGCGACCGTCAGGCCCATTCTCTGACCAGTTATTTCGGAATCGGCAAAATCCCCGGCCTTGACAGAAACGCCAAAGGGATTAAACTAATAACAGGAGACCGTATTTTGCTGGCCACCGACGGCGTCTTTGGCACTTTGCCGGATCAGCGGCTGGAGCGGGCGCTGGAGCACGATATCGGTGATGCGGCCAAACAAATTGAGGAGGCGGTCCGGGAAGCGGACCGGCCTTACCAGGACAATTTCACCGGGCTGATTCTGGAATACCGGGAATAAGCCCAAGGGGGAGGAATCCATATGAACATCAAAACAGCTTCTTTATCAGATTGCGGCGGCAGAAGCATCAATGACGATACCGTCCGTATCCGCCAGGATGAGGATGGTGTGTGCGTCTTTGTCGGTGACGGTCTGGGCGGCTATGCCGGAGGCGGACAGGCCTCCCAGGCCGCAGCGGAAGCGGTGCTGGCGGCCAGCCGCCGGGGAAGCCTGCTGACGGAGGAAAGGCTGCTTTCCACAGCGGAGCAGGCCGACCAGGCGGTTCGGAAGCTCCAGGCGGAAAGCCGGGGAAATATGAAAACCACGCTGGTAACCCTTGCCATCGAGGACGGACGGGCCAGGTGGATGCACGTGGGGGATTCCCGGCTGTACCATTTCCGGGACGGGCGGCTGCAATTCCAGACCATGGACCACAGCGTGTCCCAGATGGCGGTGCTCATGGGGGAGATCACCCGGGAGCAGATCCGCTTTCACGAGGACCGCAACAGGGTGCTCCGGGCACTGGGAGGCGAGAACGCTAAGCCGGAGATTTCCCCCACGGTCATGCTGACCGGCGGGCAGGATGCCTTTCTTCTGTGCACCGACGGATTTTGGGAATATGTCTACGAGCCGGAGATGGAGCAGGCCCTCCGCCTGGCGAAGGATCCCGAAGACTGGCTGGAGCGGATGAAAAAACTGCTTCAGACGCGGGTACCGGAGGACAACGATAATTTCACTGCGGCAGCGGTCTTTTGCTGAAGCGCGCCGAAAAAGAAAATGAGGTGATACGCAATGGAAAAGAAACGCTGTTATGGCTGCATGAAGCTGAAAGTTTCCAGCCCGGTCTGTGAGCATTGCGGCTACGACGAAAATACCCGCAACGCGCCCCACCAGCTGCCTGCGGGAACCGTACTCAAGGAACAGTACCTGGTGGGGCGGGTGCTGGGCCAGGGAGGCTTTGGCATCACCTACCTGGGATGGGACCTGTATCTGGACATTCCCGTGGCGGTGAAGGAATATTACCCCAACGGGGCTGTCATGCGGGAGACCTCCGTGACAATGGATGTGGTCAGCTGTGACGGTGAGACCGGGAGCCGTTTCCGCAACAATAAGGAGCGGTTTCTGCGGGAGGCGAAAATGCTGGCCCGTTTCTCCCAGGTGCCCCAGATCGTGCAGGTAAAAAACTTTTTCCTGGCCAACAATACCGCCTATATCGTCATGGAATATGTGGAGGGCATCACCCTCAAGCAGTATGTGAAGGAGCATGGCGGCAAGCTCAGCGTGGAGGAGACCTTCACCATTTTGGGGCCTGTGGTAGAGGCCCTGTGCAAAGTCCATAAGGCGGGGCTGGTCCACCGGGATATCAGCCCGGATAACATCATGATGCTGCCCCAGGGCGGCGCCAAGCTGCTGGATTTCGGCGCGGTGCGGGATGTGGGCGCGGCTTCCGTGGACAAGGGCCTGACCAAATCCACTGAGGCGATCCTGAAGCAGGGCTATGCGCCCATTGAGCAGTACCAGAAGCGGGGCAGCCTTGGCCCCTGGACGGATGTCTATGCGCTCTGCGCCACCATGTATTATTGCATGACGGGCCAGGTGCCGCCGGACGCGCCGGAACGCCTGCTGGGGGATGAGGACCTGAACTGGCGGGGCCTGATTCCCGAATTGACTCCGGTCCAGAAGGCGGCGCTGGAGCATGGCATGGAGCTGCGCGCGGAGAAGCGGACAAGCTCCATGGAGGTGCTGCATGAAGAGCTGTTCCGAAAGGAGAAGCCACCAATCTCATCCCTCTTGGGTGTAAATCCGCCCCTAATCCCATCATGGGAGGAAGGGGAAACCTCCCACGTTACCGGGGAAAACTCGGAAAAGGGGGAGGAAATCACCACCCAGGGGGAGAAAATCACGACCCAGGCGGAGGAAACCACCCACGTTACCGGGGAAAAACCGGAAGAGGGGGAGAAAAAGTCCCGTGCCGGCAAGGGCCGGATGGTTTTGATCGGCGCTCTGGGAGCGGCCGCGGTGCTTCTGCTGTGCCTGATTCTGCTTCTCGGAGGCAGGGACAAGACAGAAGACAAGGAGGAGTCTCTGCCCCCGGCGGAGACTGCGGGCGCCGCCGCGCGGACGGAGGACGGCAATACCGTTTCCGGAAACTGCGGCCAGAATTTGACCTGGGTGCTGGACCGGGATACCGGGGAGCTGACCATTTCCGGCAGCGGGGAAATATACGATTACGACTGCTACGGCTATTATAATTCCGGTTTGGCCTACGCGCCCTGGCGCGGTTATCAGGATCAAATCACCTCCGTCACCATAGAAGACGGTGTGACGGTAATCGGCTCCTGCGCGTTTATGGGTTGTAAGAACCTGAAGGCCGTGCAGCTTCCCGGCACGTTGGAGGAGATTCGGCTTAGTGCCTTTGACCAGTGCGCGCTGACGGAGCTGGCGCTGCCCGACGGTTTGCAAACCATCGGTGAAAGCGCGTTCTCCTGGAATCCGCTGAAAACGGTAACCATTCCCGACAGCGTGCGCTATGTGGGCGTGGCAGCGTTTGACTGCAACCCGCAGCTGGAAAACGTCACCATCGGCCCGGATACCCGGCTGAACTATGATACCTGGTATCCAATCTTCAGCGGAAATGGATTCACCATTCATGGTTACACCAACTCCATGGCGGAGGATTACGCCCAAATTCTGGGATGCAATTTCGTATCCACCGGTGAGAACCAATGGGACGCCGAGGGCCAGTGCGGCGACAATCTGTACTGGCATCTGGATTTTGATTCGGGATTCCTGAAAATTGACGGCGAAGGCCAAATGTGGGACTTTAATGGCCCATGGAGGTTGAGCGAGGACGAGTGGAACGATGACTTGGAGCTGATTCCATGGAGCCAGTACCGGGGCAAAATTTATGTGTTGTCCATTGGCGATGAGGTCACCAGCATTGGGCTAGATGCCTTCGCGAATTGTGATAATCTGGTGGATGTCTACTTTGGGAATTCCGTAGAGAGCATCCGTAGTGCTTTCTTATCAACTGCCATAGATCAGCTTTATCTTCCCGACAACGTGACATACATAGAAAATCATACTATCAACTGGTGCGAAAATCTGACGGAGGTGCGGCTTCCCGAAAACCTGAAATTTCTGGAGGAAAACGCCATTGCGGAGTGTGGAAATCTGCAAAGGCTGTTCGTGGGGCGGGATACCGTCATCGATGAATCCCATGGACTGCCATTTTCATCGGAAGAGACTGGGAATTCGACGACTTATCCCAACCTGACCATCTATGGCATGCAAAATTCCGACGCGGAGCGGTTTGCTGCGGAATATGGCTTCTCCTTCAAAATCGGCGCCTGGCCCGAAAACTGGGGGTCTGGCCTGGCGGCGGAAGCGGAGGGCCAGTGTGGTGACGATGTCTGGTGGCTGCTGAGCAATGGTGTACTGGTGGTCTACGGCACCGGAGAGATGTGGGATTTCAACGGCACCTGGCAGCTGCGGGAGGAGAATAAGGACTCCTGGATCGATAACCGGGAGCTGCCCCCTTGGTCAAGCTATCAGGACCAGATCGGGACACTGTTATTCATGGGCGACGTTACCTACATCGGAGAGAACGCGTTTTCCGGCTGCAGGCTCAGCGACAATGTTGATCTGGGCAGCTCGGTTCGCACCATCGGGGCGAATGCCTTCCTCGAATCGGGAATCCAGCATATTGTTATCCCCGAGCAGGTGACATCGATTGACCATAACGCTTTCAACTATTGCGAAAGCCTGACCAGCGTGTGGCTGCCGGATAATCTGGACAGGCTGCAGGCCACTGTGTTCAACCAGTGCCGCAATCTCCAAAAGCTGTATGTGGGCGGCAAAACAATTCTGGAAAGAGACGGCAAATTGACGCCCTTTACGCAGCTTGGCGCAACACTGGACGATGAAACCGTAATGCCCTACAATCTGACCATCTATGGCTACGAAAATTCCGATGCCGAGCGGTTTGCCAAGGAGTATGACATCCCTTTTGTTCTAGCGCCAGCGGAATGACCGCTGAAGCAGAAGGCCAATGCGGGGACAGCGTTTGGTGGTTCCTCAGCGGCGATACGCTGGTGCTTTACGGAAGCGGAGAGACATGGTGCTTTGGCTTGAAACAATCGGATATCCAGTCCTGGGCGAAGGAGGACTACGAAAACGGACGGGCTTTCACCACATATCCGGAGTACTATGAATACAGAGAAGCGATCCGCCGTTTCGTGGTGCTTCCCGGTGTGGATTTCCTGCGGGATGGACTGGCTATTGGGCTGTATTGGCTGGAGGAGGTGGAATTCGGAACGGTTTCCAGCTGCTGGCTGAATTTCAGAAACATCAAAACTCTGAAGGAGGTTGTTTTCCCCGAGAGTATGGCGTCCATCGGCAGTTATATGTTCATCGAAGGGGGCATAGAGAAAATTACGATTCTCAACGCCAGTGCGGAAATCGGAGAATATTTCTGCTATGAATGCAGCAGCCTGCGGGAAATTTGGTTTGGCGGAAACGAAAAAATCGAACAGCCACTATTTTGGGGAATGAACTTGAGCGAAGTTACCTTCTACGTCAAGCCCGGCTCCGATGCGGAGAGGTTCGCGGAACAAAAAGGAATTTCTTATGAATACTACTAATTGAGGTGAGCATATGGGAGAAGCACAATTTTGGCTCAGTGACGGCACGGTTGTGGGCGGCCGGTACCGGCTGGAAAAGGTGCTGGGGATCGGCGGCTACGGCATCACTTACCGGGGCCTGGATATGCGCCTGGAACGGCTGGTGGCAGTGAAGGAATACTACCCCTCCTTCTGGGCCAGCCGGTTCACGGAATACGGCTGCGGCGTCCGGGTGCTGCAGGGCATGGAGGAGGCGTTCCGGAAGGGAATGGACCGCTTCCTGGATGAGGCCAAGACCCTTGTACAGCTGTCCAATATTTCCGGTGTGGTTCGGGTCAGTGACTTTTTTCAGGAAAACGGCACGGCCTATCTGGTGATGGACTATCTGGACGGCAAAAACCTGAAGCAAATGGCCGACGGCTTTGGCGGCCGGATTCCCGCGGATGTGCTGATCCCGGTGCTGGCCCCGGTGATCTCGGCACTGCGGCAGGTGCATGAGCTGGGGATGATCCACCGGGATATCAGCCCTGACAACATTATGATGCTGTCCGACGGCTCCGTGCGGCTCATCGATTTCGGCAATGCCAGAGATACCACCGACGACCGCTCCATGACCCTGGCCATGAAGCAGGGCTTTGCCGCCCCGGAGCAGTACCGCAGCCGGGGACAGGGGACCTATACGGATGTCTATGGTATCTGCGCCACCATGTATTACTGCCTGACGGGCAAGCTGCCACCCCAAGCCATGGACCGGCTTACCGGAACGCCCTTCCCCACACCGTCGGAGCTGGGGGTCAGCATCACGGAGCAGTGGGAAAAGACGATTATGGATGGTTTGGAGTTGTATGTGAATAAGCGCATTCAGACCATGGAGGAGCTTTGGCAGCGGCTGTATGTGGTGACACAGCCGGAACCGATTCCCTACACCGGGGTGGAGGATTATACCCCCACCACACAGATCGAACCGAAGCCCCACTTCCCGGACCTTCCGTGGGAAAAGGCCGTTTCCACGGGACTGCAGCGGATCCGCGGCATCTGCGCGCAAATCTATCAAAAAATGAAAGAGCTGTGACGCCATGGAAAAGCCGGATGAATTTGACCGCTGCATCTATTGCTTCGCCCCCAAGGATACCCCGGGGCCTTGTCCGGCCTGCGGCTATGACAACGGACTTTGCGATCCGCCGGGATGGTGGCTGTCACCGGGAACAGTCCTAAAGGGCCGCTATATCGTGGGCCGCCACTTGAGCAGCACGTCTGCGGAGCTTACCTATCTGGGATGGGATCTGCGGCGGAATTGCCTTACAGAGGTGGTGGAATATTTCCCGGAGGATTATGTAAAGCGGGATATTACCAATTCCGACGATGTCAGCTGTATTCCCGGCTGCGCCCAAGCTCTGGAAACCGGACGCCAGGCCTTCTTTGAAAAGGCAAAGCTGTTCTATAACTGTGTCAGCCGGATAGAAGCGCTGAAAATGGACTTTTTTGTCAGGAACAATACCTGCTATTATGTCCGTGAGAAAAAGCCCAAAAACGCGATGCCGTAATACCGCGCCGGGATAACGAAAACACCCCTGCCTGCACTGCACAGTGCCGGCAGGGGGGTATTTTCTGGTAAATTGCATAAAAACTTTCGCCTTAAAACCCGACATCTGATAAAATATAATAATCCTGCATTTTTAATATGAAGGTCATTATGAGACGTGTTTTCGTGATTTTCTATCTCAAAAATCACGAAAACGTCAACGCCGTCAGGCGGTGCCTTCTTGCTAAAAATGAAACATTTTTAGCAAGAAACAGTATGAATGTAAATGATTTATCCGAGATGTAACCATTAGCAACATCTCACAGATACGGTCAACGCCCACTTGTATATAAAAGGGGCCGCTACAAGTAGAACCTGCAGCGGCTTGGTGGAGTGTAGGGGATTCGAACCCCGTCTGGCGTGCATGTGAACCAGTATATT
>JAUNJE010000027.1 GCA_030533415.1 Eubacteriales bacterium
CACCCCTTGGCTCAAAATGCACACCCCACAGACCTTTCGTTAAATGGTATAGAGGGGTAAAACGGAAAAGGCTCCACGGTGACAATTTCAGAATCACCGTAGAGCCTGTTATCGTTAAAAAGTATATGAAAACCCTTGCAAATAGGAGCTTTTACAAAAAGAAACTGGACACCAATCAAGATACCCATTGTATCAAAATTGGTGTCCAGTTATGGTGCCGGTGGCGGGACTTGAACCCGCACGCCATCGCTGGCAATGGATTTTGAGTCCACCTCGTCTACCATTCCAACACACCGGCATGGTTCTTATAGTATAGTACATTTCGCAGGAAAAAGCAAGTGGAAGTTTTCACAAAGCCGCTTCTTTTCGAATATGGGCGGGAACAGGCTCCCGCCCGGTTGCTTACAGCCGTTCCACAATGTACACATCCGACCCAAAATCCCCCTGGGTCCGCTGGTTTTGATCGTAGCCCGTTCCCCGGAACAGGGGTCTGAGCATGATGCCGCTCATCAGAGCGCCGCCGGAAACAGTCAATTCCTCCCCGCCGCCGGGCAGGGTAAAATGGCGGTCGGCAATACGGAGCAGCGGGCCGTTGGGGTCGATGCTGACCGGCGCCACATGCTTCAGAAGGCCGCCGAACTGGCCCACCCGGATGGCCTGGGACAGGGATACCACGCGGTAAACGGCGTCCTTTTTCAGGCCCCGGATCCGTAGCTGCTCATAACCGGGGGCGGCATGAACCAACCCATGGAAAACACCTGCCAGCGTGACACTTCCATCGGATACCTGCCAGCCCAGCTCCGTGCGGCGGAAACGCCCGTACTGAAAAACCTCCCGGTACTGTTTGTAAAATGCCACCTGAGCCTTGATTTCCTTGATCTCCACGGGAAGCAGGTGCTTTAGGTCCAGTTCATAACCCAGGCAGCCGAAGAACGCCACGTTGCCCCGGGTAGACAGAGGGGTTGCCCGCAGGGTCTGGCCATGGGGTGCGGCGGAGACATGGGCGCCTATGGTGGATTGGGGATAGAGGTAGCTCAGGCCGCCCTGAATCATCAGCCGCTCAATGGGGTCAGTGTCATCCGATGCCCAGACCTGGGGCGAAAAGCAGAGCATTCCCAGGTCAAAACGGTTGCCGCCGGAAGAGCAGCTTTCCAGCAGGATACCGGGGCGGGGTCCGAAAATACGCCGCAGCACATCGTAAAGCCCCAGCATATAGCCGTGGGCTTTTTCTCCCAGGGCAATGGAATGGCGGTTCATGTCCCACTTGACATAGGAGATATGGGCGCTGTCCAGAATTCGGGAGACGTTTTCCACAATGTAGTCCCGAACCTCCGGCTTGGTCAGATCCAGCAGCAGCTGGTACCGTCCCAGTACGTCGGGGAAACTGTCTGTCAGCGCCCAATCCGGGTGGACGCGGTACAGGTCGGAATCCGGATTTACGGACTCCGGCTCAAACCATAGGCCGAATTCCATGCCCAAATCCCGGATGCGCCGGGACAGGCCCTCTAGCCCTTCCGGCAGCTTCTTCTTGTTCACATTGTAATCTCCCAGGCCCGCCTTGTCGTGGTCCCGCTGGCCAAACCAGCCGTCGTCCAGAACGAACAGTTCACAGCCCAGGCTTTTTGCCCGCCTTGCCAGGTCCAGCAGGCGGCGCTGGTTGAAATCAAACATGCAGCCCTCCCAGCTGTTGTACAATACCGGACGGGGGCGGTTCTGCCAGTAGGCGGGGATGATGTGGCCATTGACAAAGCTGTGCATATTGCGGGACAACCCGCCGAAGCCCTCCCCGGAAAAGCACAGCACCGCCTCTGGGCTTTCGAAGATTTTCCCCGGAGCCAGTTCCGTGCTGAAATTGCTGGGATTCACGCCCTGCATCACCCGGGTCAGCCCCTGCAGGGACTGCTGGGCGGCGGCATAGTGGTTGCCGGAATAAATCAGATTGAAGCCGTATACCCGTCCTGCATCCTCTGCCGCGTTTGCTTCGAAAAGCAGAAAGCCGGGATTATGCCGGTTGGAGGAGGCTCCGGTCAGACTCTCATTTACCACCTTGCTGCCGCCAACAGGTACATCATGGCGCCGCATTTCCGCAATCCAGCCGCCGTTGAAGGTAGCCATATGATAGGCGCCGGGCAGGTCAACGCAAAAGCTCATGAGCTTATTCAGCCGCATGGGGACATCCCCGGTGTTTTCCAGCACCGTGCGGCGAACGAGGGCGGTGGGATAGGCGGTATAATACAAGGATAGCTTGGCGCCGGGCTGCTCCAGAGTCAGTTCCAAAGTTTCCAGTCCGCCGTGGGCCTGGGGCAGGCCGCAGGCCATGGCCACGCTGCCCTTCAGGATGCGGAAGCCGGAATAGCGGAAATCGCTGGAGGTCCCCTCCAGTTCCAGGGGGCTTTCCCGGTAATCTCCCCGGCCGCTGCCGCTCCATTCCAATGCCAGCGTGTCCAAACAGCTTGCGCTGTCCTGCGCATTCAGCAGGACGCCGGACCCCCAGCCCAAGCCGGGACGGCAGCTGAGGGCTGCGGCATCCCCGGTTTTCACCGGCGCTCCGAAATGGACGTGCTCCGGGATGCCGTAGGCGTTGATCTTAATCAAATAGGAATATGCTTCGGTTCCGATGTGGAAAATACCGTCCTGCTCGCAGATCATGGGATAGACCACCTTTTTCTGTTTTTTCGTATTGTGTATATTGTAATGGCTGAAAATCCGCGTGTCAATAAGGAGTTGCCACGCCTGTCTTAATGAGATTTTAAGATGACAGGCGGAAAGCGGCGTGTTATAATGGGGCCAATCCAAAAGAAAGGAAAATTCTCCCATGAAAAAGTTTTTTATTCTGTTTGCCGCCGCTGCGCTGATGCTGTGTGCATGCGGTACTGATGCGGCTAGCACTTCGGAGCCGCCTGACCAGAAGACCGAATTGGAAGCTTATACCGCCTTTCTAAACGGAAGCGGGGAAGCTTTCCTGTCCAATGGCGGTACATGCCGGGATATTTATCACGTCCTTTACCATACGGAGGACATGCCTTGGGAACTGACGCGGTATTGCTCCCTGGACCTGGATGGCGACGGGACAAATGAGGCCGTGGTGGAAGTCCTGACAAATGACTGGGATGATACATATAAGTATACATATGTGGTCCTGCACAATGAAGACGGCAAGGTCTATGCCGAAGATTTTTCCTCCGTGGCTTTCCATGATCTGAAAGCGGACGGCAGCTACCGGTTTACCGTTCCCGGTGCTTACACCCACTACGGTTACGGAAGGAAGCAGTTCAAAAACGGGGAATGGCACTATACATTTGTGGCGGAATGCTGCACAATATTTGCGCCGGATTACAACCCGGATACCGAGACGCTGGCCTATATCATTGACGGAAAAGCCGCGGATGCGGATGCCTTTGCAGCATATGAATCCCAGCAGAAGGCCAAGCCCGACCCGGTCTGGTATGATTCCTGGGAGGCGCTTCTCGCCGCACAAGAATAGAAAAGGAGTGACTGCTATGGAACGTACACGCTGGTACAAGGACAAGGTATTCTACCAGGTCTGGCCCCGGTCCTTTAAGGACGGCAATGGCGACGGTATGGGAGACCTGCTGGGCGTCCTGGAAAAGCTGGACTATATCAAGAATTTGGGCTGTGACGGTATCTGGTTTTCCCCCATCTATCCCTCTCCCGGGGCGGACTGCGGCTATGACATCTCCGATTACATGGACATCGCGCCGGAATTCGGGGGCATGGAGGCTTTCCGAAAGGTTCTGGAAGGCGCCCATGCCCGGGATATGAAGATCGTCATGGACCTGGTGGTCAACCATACCAGCGATGAGCACGAATGGTTCCAAAAGAGCCGGCAGCGGATTAGCCCCTATACGGATTACTACATCTGGCGTCCCGATCCCGGCAATGGAAAGCTTCCCAACAACTGGGACAGCAATTTTGAGGGGAAGGCCTGGACCTTTGACGAGGTCCGGGGGGAATACTACCTGCACCTGTTCGCCGTGAAGCAGCCAGACTTGAACATGGATAATCCGCTTGTCCGGGAGGAGGTCAAGAAAATCCTGCGGTTCTGGCTGGACCTGGGGGTGGACGGCTTCCGGGAGGACGTTATCACCTACATCTCCAAAAAGGAAGGGCTTCCTGACGACCACCTGTTTCCCATCTACAAGGGGATGCCCCACTACAACCACGGCCCCCATGTTCACGAATACCTGACCGAGTTCAAGCGGGATGTGCTGGACCACTACGACTGCTTCACCATTGCGGAGGCGCCCCTGGTGCAGCCCGGCCAGGCGCTCAGCTACATTCGCGAGGACAGCGGACAGCTCGATATGATGATTCAGTTCCAGTGCATGTGCGCCGACTGCCTGTTTACGGATTACCTGCCCACCCGCTTTCACCTGCGGAAGATGAAACGGGCGTTCTCCTCCTGGCAGTACCGGCTCAAGGGCAGGGCCTGGAACTCCCTGTACATCGAAAACCACGACCATCCCCGCATCGTCTCCCGCTATGGCAGTGAAACATTCTGGGCGGAAAGCGCCAAGATGCTGGCCGCCATGTACCTGTTCCAGCAGGGGACGCCGTTTATTTACCAGGGGCAGGAGATCGGCATGACCAACTGGCGGCCCAGCGATCCGGACATGTATGAGGATGTGCAGACCCGGTATCACTACGCCCACAGCAACCTGAAAAAATCCCCCGGGCAGCGGCTCCAGGCCCTATGGCGCTCCTCCCGGGACTCCGCCCGGACCCCCATGCAGTGGGACGGCGGCGAAAATGCCGGCTTTACCACCGGCACCCCCTGGTTCTATGTCAATGAAAATTACAGGCAAATCAACGTGGCCAGCCAGGAGGCTGATTCCAACTCCATCCTGAACTTCTACCGCAAAGCAGTGAAGCTGCGCAAGTCCCTTTCCTGTGTGCGCTACGGCGTGTACCGGGAGCATTTTCCCCTCTCAGACAAGCTCTACATGTATTCCATGACCGGGGAACGCCAGAAAATTCTGGTGGTCTGCTCCTTCTGCGAAAAGCCGCTCCGGTACGGCGTGCCCAAGGGCTTCAACCTGGATACCGCCCGGCTGGTGCTGTGCAATTACCCCGGGCCGAATCAGAGGGTTTTGCAGCCTTATGAATGTAAGGTCTATTTATGGCAATAATAGGATTGTCATTGCGTGGGGAAACGGGCGCCGTTTCGGCTTTTCCCGCGCAAATTCTCTAAGAGGTAAACGGTATGAAAATCGGCAAAAAGAAAGCCCTGACCGCGGCGGCCTTATGTATTTTCGCGATACTGTCCGGCTTGCTGGCGGCGGTCCTTACCCAAAACAAGCTGCCGGAAGCCGGCACCCCAACCGAGCCGCCTGCCAGGGATACCGCGCCCACGGAAAATATTGCCCCGGCCGGGCCTGAGAGAGATCCCGGGTCTGACTGGAATTTGCTGCTGGTAAATCCCTGGCATGCGCTGCCCGAGGACTTTTCGGTGGAACTGAAACAGCTGGACAACGGTCATGCCGTTGATGAGCGGGCATATCCCGACCTGCAGGCAATGCTGGACGATGCCCGGGCGGAGGGACTTTCCCCAATTCTTTGCTCCTCTTACCGGACCGAAGAAAAGCAGCAGGCCCTGTTTGCCAACAAGATAAGCAGGCTGCTGGCTCAGGGCTATTCCCAGCAGGCCGCCGAGGAGGAAGCCGGGAGATGGGTCGCCGTCCCGGGCACAAGCGAGCATCAAACGGGGCTTGCCGTGGATATCATCGCGCTGGATTACCAGCAGCTGGACGAACAGCAGGAAAACACCGCCGAGCAGAAATGGCTGATGGAAAACTCTTATAAGTATGGCTTCATTCTGCGCTATTCCCGGGAGAAAAGCGAAATAACGGGCATCGGCTATGAGCCATGGCACTACCGGTATGTAGGAAAGGAAGCCGCCAAAGAGATATTTGAACAGGGCGTCTGCCTGGAAGAATACCTGGAGAGCCTTGCTTCGGATAAGTGATACTGTTTTTTATATTAAATGTATCATTTTTATAAAGAAGGCACCGCCTATTAAAAAGTTCCATTCTGACGAATGAAACTTTTTAATGGAATATCAGTATTAGTGGGGATGGTGTGTGATGCCAGTTAGAAGGAGTATAAATATGGGAAGTATCAGCAGAAAAAATTGCATATTGTTCGTATTTATAGCTTGCATGGCTTTATGCCTGGTATGCCTAAGCGGGTGCGAAGGATTAGCAAAAGAAGAAAATAGTAAACTACAAACAACGGCAGAAGAAATGAAAACAAGTGATGAAGCCACAGTTGTTGCGTGCAGTAAAGCTGTTAAAGAATTAACCCAAAAACCATATTATCATCTGGTTCTAAAGTCAGACAACGATTCTATTCAAACGCAGATTTACTGTGATGGGGAGAATTATTTGGTGTCAGACTACGACGATGAATTGCGGTTGGCGAGTGCCATGAAATATGATGGTGTATATGCGGTTGAGGAAGAAGGAAAATATTCCATAGCAGAAGAAGATGAAACGGCCTATGCAGATTACATTATTCAAATTTATGATATCCTGCAAAATGTGAACTTAGAAATAATAAACGTGGAACATGAGTCGGATCGTGTAATTAAAATTCATGCGGAATGGGACGAGAAGACCGATGGAGCGGTTTCCCATATGCAAGGGAATTTTGTTTATGAATTTTCGGGTAATAGCGGTCTTTCTTCTGTTCTGGTAGAAAAAAATCGCTATATAGGCGAGCTGCCTGCAGAACATAGTTCTTATTCACTAGTAAATCCGCATGATACACATGAAACAATTACAAACGAAATTTATAAAGCTTCTCAGCGGATTGCCCATCCAAGCGAAACCGATAGCGAACCTGAGCATGGTGATGATTTGATTGTACCACCCAGTAATACTACAGAGTATGATATGAATTTTATGCTTGGCAGTGATGAGATGAAATGGAACTATTTTGAGGATAGTTGGTCCTTTGCTTTGCGTGGGGAGAATCAAACACCAGAAGGAATAACGCTGGTGCATAAACCTGCGGCTGAAATGACAGGAGTTGTGTTAGATCATGGCCGCGAATATTTTCTGGAATCGTGGAACGGAAAACGCTGGGACCTGTTATTTAGTGGAAATATTCCTTCTGAAACATCGGAACCAAATTCGGTGTTTTCAGGCAGTACAATAATTGAGCCTGTACTTGTTCAGATTAACTGGGGCGATCAATATTGTGCATTAGAAGAAGGAAAGTATAGGGTTGGAATGTACTATACGGCAACCAGATCATCCGCAGAGAAGGAGACAAAGCTGTGTTATACCAAATTCCTAGTGAGTAGTCCTGAAAATGACAGCTTAATTAAAAAATGCAATTCCGCATTGGAAAAAATCCTTGGAAGTGATACCTACCATATTCAGCGAACCGACTATATGTCTCAGCAGTTGGATAAAGCAAATTCCTATTACTTTGTGTCCGATATTTGGAAATCCGGGCAAAACTACTATAAGGAGGTTACCTATTATTATAATAGCACGGGGGAAATCCGGAGCGCCCTGGGAATGCTGTTAAGGGATGGAAAAGGATATGGTTGGAATACTCTGCAATCTTCGGACAAACTCTGGTCCGAGAGTGACGATTTGACGGAAAGAAGTTTTCAGTTGTGGTCGTTTGGCCTGGACTGCACCAGCAAAACGATAGAGAACGTTATTGAGAAGGAAGATACCATCATATGTGAATTTTCCCACGCTTCTGCATCTAGTGGGCATGATAAAATTCAATGGAATATAGTAACCTACCATTTCAATCAAAATGATGAGCTGGCTAGAGTCACATTGGAGTACCTTTTGGACAATCAAGACACAATGATGGAAACAGAGCTTTTAGTCAAAAACAGTCTAAGCGAGAGTGCTGACAATGTCATTAGAAATCAGGATGTCACAGCTACACTCGTGAATTGAATATCAGTATGACACGAAAAAATACGGGCGGCCCGGTGGGCCGCCCGCACTATTTTTACTTTTCCAGAATGACCGGGCAATTTTCCGCTTCCAGAGAAGACCGGATGTAGTTCGCTGCGTCCGCCGGCGTCAGCTTCACCTGCTCACCTGTGCGCATATTCTTTACGGAGCACATCCCCTCGGCGATCTCATCCTCGCCCAGAAGCACCGCGAAGGGAACCGCCAGCTTGTTGGCGTAGGCCATCTTCTGCTTGAATTTTTTCTGCTCGCCGTAGAGCTGTACCCGGATTCCGCCGGCACGCAATGTCTCAGCCAGTGCAATGGCCGGGGCCGGGTCGGAGGTCATGGGCAGCACCAGTGCGTCCGCGGGAGCGTTGGGCAATTCGGGATTGATCAGCCCCTGCTCGTCCAGAACGTAGAAAAGCCTCGTCAGGCCGATGGAAATGCCCACGC
Organism: Eubacteriales bacterium; assembly: GCA_030533415.1. GTDB lineage: Bacteria > Bacillota > Clostridia > Oscillospirales > Oscillospiraceae > Faecousia. The sequence continues at coordinate 8,400 of JAUNJE010000027.1, forward strand.
CGGGAAGCTGCTTTTCAATGTAGTAGCCTGCCAGATTGTCGTACCGCCCACCGGAGCAGACGGAGCCGATCTCTGGATGATCCAGCAGCGTCGTCTCATAAACGGTGCCGGTATAGTAGTCCAGGCCCCGTGCGATGGTCAAGTCCACAGCAAAATTTTCCTCGGGAACGCCGAAGGCGGTGAGGTTCGCGGTGACGGCCTTCAGCTCGGAAAGACCCAAGTCAAAGGTCTCATTCCGTCCGGCATAGCCTTCCAGTGCCGCAATGACTTCGGCGTTGGTGCCCTTGATGGAGATGAATTTCAGGATTTCATCCGCCTGGGCGTCTGTCAGCGCAATGTCGTCCACCAAAATGGCCTTAACTTTTTCGGCGCCGATCTTATCCAGCTTGTCCACGGTGCGCATAATGTCGCCGCTCTTGTCCGCCAGGTCCAGCATGGCGTAAAATCCGTTCAGCACCTTGCGGTTATTCACATGAATCTGGAAACGGCTCAGGCCGAAGCCCCGGAACACCTTGTAGATAATGGCGGGAATTTCCGCCTCGTTGAGAATATCCAGCTTTCCGTCGCCGATGATATCGATGTCGGCCTGGTAAAATTCCCGGAAGCGCCCCCGCTGGGCACGCTCTCCCCGGTAGACCTTACTGATCTGGAACCGGCGGAAGGGAAACGCCAGCTCGTTATAGTGCAGGGCCACATATTTTGCCAGCGGCACCGTCAGGTCAAAGCGCAGTGCCAGATCGCTGTCGCCCTTCTGAAAGCGGTAAATCTGCTTCTCCGTCTCGCCGCCGCCCTTGGCAAGCAAAATCTGGGCGTCCTCGATGGCCGGGGTGTCCAGGGGGGCAAAGCCATAGGAGGCGTAGGTCTTGCGCAGAATTTCGGCCATTTTCTCAAATTGAATCTGCTTGGAAGGCAGCAGCTCCATAAAACCGGACAATGTCCGGGGCTTGATAATTTCCATAATTTCCTCCGTAAGTTTCAGCAAAGAGTGTGAAGAATGGAGTGCCAGAGGCTTCATCCGCTCTGCGCACTCCACACCGTATTCAAAATCTTGACTTGGAATGGAGCATCTCCCGCCAATCCAAATCGCCCCGCTGCAGGCCCATGATCAGCATTTCCGCACTGGCCAGGTTGGTGGCAATGGGGACATTGTGCTTGTCGCAGTGCCGGATGGTCTCGATCATCTGGCTGTCGTCCCAGGGGTCTGTTGTATTGGGGTCGGTAAACAGCAGCACCAGGTCGATCTCGTTATAGGCAATGCGGGCGTTGATCTGCTGGTGGCCGCCCTGCTTATGGGAAAGCAGCAGAGTAATGGGCAGCCCCGTATTGTCCACGATCAGGCGGCCTGTCGTGGCAGTAGCGAACAGGTTGTGCTTCATCAGGACGCTCTTATAAGCGGTACAGAACTGAACCATCAATTCTTTTTTCTTATCATGCGCCAGAAATGCGATATTCACAGCAGTCACTCCTTCTTGATATATGTAAAAGGTATTTTAACGTAAGGTAACCGGCTCATGGAAGCCCTGAATGCGTCTTGCGATTTTGCGGTAGGCCTTTGCGGCGGGGCTTCGCCTGGCATATTTCAGCAGCGGCTGGCCGAAGGACGCCGCCAGGGTCACATTGGGATCCTCCAGCACGATCCCCGTCAGGGGCAGGCCCGCGGTGTCCATCACATCGTCAATGGTGATCCGCACGGTGCTGAGCATCTCCCTGTCCACCCGGTTGACCACCAAACGGACGTCTTTCTTGCCCATAAGCTCCAAAAGGTCTCCCACCCGGGCAGCATCCCGCACGGCAGCGGGGCCGGAGCCGGTGACCAGCAGAAACCGGTCCGCCGCAGAGGAAACCAGCCGAAAGCCGCTTCCGACCCCGGCGGGGGCATCCAGGAAGATATAGTCGAATTGCCGCCGGGCCTGGCGGAGCATGGAGGCGAAGGCCTCCGCGTCGATCTTTTCCGCCGGACAGTTCATAGGTGCCGTCAGAAAAGAGAGGGTAGGATACACCGGGTGCCGCGCGGCCTCCTCCAGGGAATAGCCGCCTGCGCATACATCCAGAAAGGAAAGCGCTCCGCTGTCGGACAATCCCAGGGAGATATCCAGGTTGCGCAGGCCCACATCGCAGTCGATGCACAGCACCTTTTTCCCTTCCCCGGCAAGGGCCGTCGCGATACCGGCGCAGACAGAGGTTTTCCCCGTTCCGCCCTTTCCGGACAGGACCGCAAAAAGCTCGCCCAAACGCCATCGCCTCCCAACCCACAATTAGGCATTATCCGAATTGTTATCATTATAATGGAATTTCGCACAAAAGGCAAGAGGATTTTACGGGATTTGGAAATGTTTTTCATCAGAATCCACAAAAACCGGGAACCGGTTCTCCCACAGCGCTTCTGCCATTGCGCATTGGTAAATCAAGGGGCGAAATATGCAAACCGGGCAAAAAAAGGGTTGCGCCTTGGGAAGATGTGAGCTATAATTATTTTGTAAAAATACGGGCAATGTCCCGATAATTGGAGGAATGATTCCCATGTTCAATGCAATGATCGAAACTTTGAAGGCGAATCCCCGCAAAATCGTATTCACCGAGGGCCACGACGCCCGTATTCTGGAAGCGACCTCCCGCCTGGTGGAGGGCGGTTTCCTGACCCCCATTCTGATTGGCAATGTGGAAGAGGTGAAGGCCAACGCGGCCAAGGGCGGCTTCAACATTGAGGGCGTAGAGATCATCGATCCTCTGACCTATGAAGGCATGGATGCCATGGTCGAGAAGATGGTGGAGCTGCGCAAGGGTAAAATGTCCGCCGATGACTGCCGCAAGGCTCTGTCCAAGGGCAACTACTTCGGCACCATGCTGGTGAAGATGGGCTACGCCGACTCCCTGCTGGGCGGCGCCACCTACTCCACCGCCGATACCGTCCGCCCCGCCCTGCAGCTGGTCAAGACCAAGAAGGGCGCCCACCTGGTGTCCTCCTGCTTCATCCTGGTCCGGGGCGAAGAAAAGCTGGCCATGGGCGACTGCGCCATCAACCTGAGCTATGAGGACAGCGTGGACAAGGAGGGCAATGTGACCCTGTCCGCCGCCCAAAAGCTGGCCGAGGTCGCTATCGAGACCGCCAACACCGCCAAGGTATTCGGCATCGATCCCAAGGTTGCCATGCTGAGCTTCTCCACCAACGGTTCCGGCAAGGGCGGCACCGTCAAGCTGAGCCACGACGCCACCGCCGTTGCCAAGGAAATGGCACCCGATCTGCTGATCGACGGCGAGATGCAGTTTGACGCGGCCGTTGCCCCTGAGGTCGGCCAGCTGAAGTTCCCCGGCTCCCCTGTGGCGGGCTATGCCAACACCTTTATCTTCCCCACCATCGAGGCCGGCAATATCGGCTACAAGATCGCCCAGCGTCTGGGCGGCTTCGAGGCCTACGGCCCCATCCTGCAGGGCCTGGCTGCTCCCATCAACGACCTGTCCCGGGGCTGCAACGCCGATGAGGTCTATAAGATGGCCATTATCACCGCCGCTATGGTGTAATCCGGAAGTTCACAACCAATTGCCGCATAGGATGCCGGCCCCTCAAGGGCCGGCATTTTCTATGAAATTCAGGGTTTTGGCGAAAGACGGTGGTCATCAATAGTAAAAGGCACTGCCATTCCTGGCAGTGCCTTTTGGTATATGGCTCGTATCAGTCCATAACGGTGCCGTCGGGATGGAACAGGGGCAGCTTTTCCAAGTATACCAGGTCGGGACGTTCCTGGGCCTCGCCCTCCGCAAGAATCGCCATGCGGCCGCAGATGGTGCCGCCGGCCTTTTCGACCAGGGCCTCCAGCGCCTTTAAGCTTTCGCCGGTGGAGATCACGTCGTCTACAATCAGAATGCGCTTGCCCTTCATCAGCGCGGCATCCGCGCCGTCCAGGTACAGCTTCTGCTCCTTGGCCGTGGTGATGGAGTGGACCGTGACGCTGAAAATGTCCCGCATGTACAGCTTGGGGCCTTTCCGGGCCAGAATGTACTTGGCATCACCGGCCTGACGGGCCATCTCGTGGGCCAGAGGAATACCCTTGGCCTCTGCAGTGATGATGTAATCATACGCGGGTGCCTTAGCCAGCAGCTCCCGGGCGCAGGCAACGGTCAGTTCCTGGTCGCCAAAGATAACGAAACCGGCAATGGACAGCTTATCGTTCAGGGGACAGATGGGAAGGTCACGCTCAAGGCCTGCAACGGTCATTCTATAGAACATGGGGAACATCTCCTTATTTATTTCTACGGGTTTATTATACTACCGCTGAAAAAAATGTCAAGAAATTATGAAGAAGAAGCTTGGATTCCTGCTTCGGCGGACGTTCGGGAACCCGTGAACATGGAAAACCCCGGTATCTTCTCAGATACCGGGGTTCCCGCGAAAGAGTTTGGAAAGAAGAGAGGTAGAAAAGAGGATCTACGGAGTTTGAAAGGAGCGGCTCACGGCTTCCGCTTACCTTTCTGACATTAGGATACTTTTGGGATTTGAACGCCCAATAAAGGAATTGAAAACAAAAAGCGACAAATTTATGAACATTCCGCTTTCTTTCCGAAGGGCAGAGAAATCCCCGGCATCCTGGGTAGGCGCCGGGGTTTCTCAAAAGGGTTTGGAAAGAAGAGAGGTAGAAAAGAGGATCTACGGAGTTCGAAAGGAGCGGCTCACGGCTTCCGCTTGCCTTTCTTACGAATAGGATACTTTTCAAATTTGAACAGCGAATAACAGAATTTGAAACAAAAAACGGCAAATTTATGAACAGTTTCCCTTCTGCCCTTACCGCCCGGACACCTGATAGCGCTGATAGGCCCATTTTCCCGCCAGGGCCAGCAGGACGGCTCCCAGCAGGTAGCATACCGGCACAAGCTGCCAGGAGGTCATATATCCCCCGGGCGCCGGGATCAGCAGCCAGTCAAAGGTGTTCCACACATTGGAATAGTTCATGGGAAGGCAATTCCAAATCTGGGAGAGCGCCCGGTACCCCGCGGGAATGATCAACACCTGGCCCGCAATGACCAGCCCCACCGGCACGGACATGGCCGCGACCCGGCTGCGCAGAAATTCCGACAGTACCATAACAAAGGCTCCTGCCAACGCGGCGGATACCGGGAGGATGCCATAGGCGATGAGACAAGCCTGCCCCATGGTCAGCGGATAGGAATAACTCGGGTAAAACAGCTGTATAGGGGCCTGGAATCCCGCCGTGCCGTAGTAACCCAGGCAAAGTCCCAGGGTTACCAGCACCAGAAGCAGTGCGCTGCCGGCTGCCGTGGTGATCCCTGCCAGGATTTTCGCCCAGTACAGCTTCCGCCGCCCGTTGCGGCTGCTTAATGTGAGCTGGTCCGTCCGGCGGCTGTGCTCTTCATAGAACACGCCGGAAAGGACAATGGGAAGGATCAGCGGCAGGAGCACCCCCGCCGTATTCAGCACCTCCAGAGCCTGTCCATAGCCGAAGTAATCATAATAGACCACGGGGTTCGGAAGTTTCCCTTCCTTTTCCCGCCAGAATGCTTTCTCCCCTTCGGAAAGCAAATCCCGGCTCCATATGGCTTCCAGCATTTCCCGTCTTGCGGATGCCAGGCTTTCCTCGGTGATCTCCTGGTCCAGGGTGTCATACAGATTGGTTCTCATATTATTGCCAATCCAGCCGAATATCTCGCTGTAGGGCCGGGCGTAGGTTAAGTATTCCTCTGTAAGCTGATAGCGGTCCGCGTCCCGGGGAATCCTCCGGTAGCCCGCCATGGTTTCGTCCAGAAGCGTCTGGTCGATGGCCCTGCCGGACAGGGCCTTGTAGTACTGCCTGTCCACCTGGTACATGTGATAATAGGTGTCATACACCTTGCCGTCCACATAGTGCTTGCCGATGAGACAGGAAAATACGCTGGAGCCGCCGCAAAGCAGGCAGAGTGCCAGACTGATCCAAAACAGCTTCCGGTTGATGATTTTCTTCAGTTCATACCGGTATAAGGTTCTAAAGTTCCCCATTTGTGTTCTCCTCCCCGAATTGCGAAAGGTAAAATTTCTCCAGGTCTCCCCGGTCTTCATTCCATGCGCCCTGGAAAATGAGCTGCCCGTCCTTCATCATCAAAACCTCGTCCGCAATGTGTTCAATATCGGAGACGATGTGGGTGGACAGCAGCACGATGCTGTCCTTCCCCAGGCTTTCTATCAGGTTTCGGAACCGCACCCGTTCCTTGGGGTCAAGTCCCGCCGTAGGCTCGTCCAGCACCAGCAGCTTCGGGTCGTTTAGCAATGCCTGGGCAATGCCCAGCCGCTGCTTCATGCCGCCGGAATAGGTCTTGATCTTTTTGCGGCCCGCCTCCTGCAGGGATACCAGCTCCAGCAGCTCCTCCGTCCTGCGTTTGGCCTGGGGCCTGGGAATGCCCTTCAATGCCGCCAGATACAGCAGGAAATCCATGCCGCTGAACTCCGGATAATAGCCGAAGTCCTGGGGCAGATACCCCAAAACGGCCCGGTAACCCTCCTCGCTGACATCCATGCCGTCAAAGGTGACGGTTCCGCCGGTGGGCTTCAAAATGCCGCAGAGCATCCGCATCAGCGTGGTTTTTCCCGCGCCGTTGGCCCCCAGCAGGCCGTAGACGCCCCGGTGCAGCTTGGCCGACACCCGGTCCACCGCGATGCGGTTTTGATATTGTTTGGATAAGCGGTCTATGATCAGTTCCATGCCAGTTCCTCCGTTTGTTTTAGCATTGTTGCATACTGCGTTGCGATCCCGGCGCACAGGGCCAGCGCTCCCGCGATCCACCAGGAAAGGCAGCTTTCCGCATAAAGATAGGGAAGGCTGTTGTGGGTAAAGAAGACGGAAACGCTGATAAAAAGGGCAAGACCGGCGCAGACGGAAACGCCCTCCCTTCCCCGGATCCTGCGAAGGGCATACAGCCCCAGAAAGGACGTCAGCAGGAACGGGGTCAGGATATAGACCCCCGCCGCCAGGGAGGGGAATCCGCTGTGCCAAAGGCCCAGGAGCGTCAGCAGGCACAGCAGCACCAGGTTTTCCGCCCCGAGGATGCACAGCCGGGCCATGGTGACGCTTCGCAGGGAAAACCGGGTGGCCAGCTCCAATTCCGCCATCTCATAGCATTCCGAACGGCCGCTTTCGCAGACGGCCACCAGCGCCAGCAGCGGGGTCAGTGCGGAAATCTCCCAGAGCATATTCCGGGACAGCACCCCGGCGCCCACCACCGCCGCAGTGAAAATCAACGCGGAAACGCACCAGACCCATTTGCGGATATAGCCGGTCTGGGTGAGCAGAAACCGGAAAACAGACATCCGGGGCATGCCCCATTGCCGCAGAAATTCCCGTTTCCTCTGGGGGGGCGGCGCCGCGAAAGTCCGGCGCAATTCCCTTTTCCAATTATTCATGCAGGTCCTCCTTTCTCAGTTCCTCCCGGAACCTGTTGGACGCGGACAGAAGCTTTCGGTACACGGCAAATCTGGAGATTCCCAGAAGCCTTCCAATCTCCGCCACCGGGACTTCGTTTACATAACGCAAAAGCAGAAGCTCCCGTTCGCCATCATCCAGCTTTGACAGAACAGACTTCACCGCAATGCCTGTCATTGTCTGCTCCTCTGTGGTTTCTATCGGAGGAAATTCCTCCAGCGGCAGGGGCTGAGCCTTCCGGGAAACGTCCACGCACAGGTTCCGGGCAATGGTATACAGGCATCTCAGCGCGGCACCGGAGGTCAGGCGGTAATCATGCTCGAAATAGCGCAGGAAGGTTTCCTGGGTGACATCCTCCGCCAGCTCCCTGCTGTGGAGCCGGAAATAGCAGTAGCGGTAGATTTTGTCATATTGTTCTTCCAAATCCATTGCCAGACCTCCTTTCACTGTGTATAACGGTTTTCCCCCGGAAAATGTGCGCCGGGTTTATCTATTTTTCTGCTCACCGTTTCGCCTCAGGCAGACCGTCTCGCAGCATAGGCGGACTGGTATGCACGTAAATTTTTGACAAAAGCAAGGGCGGAGACATGTCTCCGCCCTCAATTGGATATTTCATTTTACGCCGTTACGCGCTGGGGAAGATCAGCGTTACCTTAAACAGGTCGCCGTCTACCAGCAGCTGAAGCTGTCCCTTCTGCAGTTCCATCAGGCTCTTGGCAATGTTCAGCCCAAGGCCGCTGCCTTCGGTGTTCCGGGAATCATCGCCCCGGACAAAACGCTCCATCAGTTCGTCGGCGTCCACATTTAATTCGTCCCGGGAGATGTTCTTCAGGGAGATCACCACCTTGCCCTCCAGCTCCATCAAATCGATATACAGCCGGGTGCCGGGCATGGCGTATTTGACGGCGTTGCTCAGAAGGTTGCTCATGACCCGCCAGACCAGGCGTCCGTCGGCCATCATGGCAAGGGATTCCTCCGCATGGCGGAATACCGGGGTCAGCTGAGCCTTGTCCAGCTTGTCGGCAAATTCTCCCAGGGCCTGGTTGACGGACTCCACGGCGTCCACCTGCATGACCTCCACCGTCATGTTTCCGGTGCTGGCCTTGCTCATTTCCATCAGGTCCTCGATCAGCTTTTTTAGCCGCAGAGACTGGCGGGACAGGACCTCCAGATACATTTCCTGCTCCTCATCGGTGTGGGGCTTTTGCATCAAGTCCACATAGTTGATGATGGAGGTCAGGGGGGTCTTGATGTCATGGGAGACGTTGGTAATCAGCTCGGTTTTCATCCGCTCGGATTTCAGCTGCTTCTGGGCGGCTACCACCGCCACATCCGCCAAATCATTTAAGTCCCCGGCGAACTCCTCAAAGCAGCCCACCAGCAGCTTGTCCTCCACCTTGGTATCCAGGTCCCCCTTACTCATGCGCCTTGTGCATTCCATCAGGAATCCGAAGCAGTGGGCGGCATAGAGGATGATGCCCAGGGTAATGCCCACGCCAATGAGCACCACTCCCGTATTGTAGGAATTGGCGGTGATGGCCATGATGAAGATCATCATACATCCCACCAGCAGCCACTGCCAGGTCAGCGGAAGCAGGGAGAAGAAGCGGCGGATCAAATTCCACAGCCCGCCGAAGATCCGTTTCAGCACCCGCTTGATGAGGTAGTAAACGGCCTGGAGCAGGCGGACGCCGCCTTTCCAGAGGGCCTTCAGGAAGCGGACGGATCCGGGGAAGAACCGGGTAGCCAGGAATTTTTCCAGACAAACGGCAAAGCGAACCAACAGCGTCAGGAAGCGGACGCAGAGGCAGTTGTGCCACCAGTAGCCGCCGGGGGTCTTGACCTGGGCCACAAAGGCGAAGCAGAAGCCCACAAAAATCAGGCAGGCAGAGAATGCGGCAGCCACCGCATAGACGCATCCCGTTTGTATGCTTTGCCTGAGCAGATACTCCGTGCCCTCCACACCGGCAACGTAGATGCCGGCGAACGCCCCGCAGGCCAGTCCCAGGTACAGGTCCAAAGGCAGGCAGTTCAGGCCTCCCGCGTGCACCTCGGTGCTCTTCGGCTTACGGCCCGCGGCGCAGCACAGGTAAACCACCATGACCGCAAACAGCAGCAGGCTGACGCCCAGCACTAAGAACAAATCATTGCGGAAGGTGCGGACGACCCGCAGCACGGTGTACACGGATTCATAGCGCATAGCGCCAGGAACAATGTACAGCTCCACGGTGTACTCCGGCATGGGGGTGTAGACATACTCGGCAATCATGGTCTCCCCAGCGTCGGAATCGTAGTAACTGGTGCGGTTGATTTCAAATTCATCCAGGGTTTTGCCGTTGATGATGAGCGGCTCCGTGGTCTCCGGGACGGTTTCTGCGGGAAGCGTGGGGGCCGCGGTGGTTTCCGGGACCGTTTCTGCGGGAAGGGCTGGGGCCTCCGTGGGCGCTTCCGTTGCCGTTTCCGCTTCCGTTGCCGTGGGTGCGGCAGTTTCATCAGGAACGGCGGTCTCCTCCGGCGCGGCAGAGGCGGAAGATGGAACGGTTTCCTCTGTTTGTTCGGCAGTATTTTCCGCGTCCTCCTGGGCTGCATCCTCGCCGGAACCGTCTTCGGATACGGCAGTCTCATCGGGGACATCCTCGGACTGCGGCTCTGTGACGGAACCGGAAGGCGTGGAATCGTCTGCGGCGGTCCGGGCAGCATATACGGGCGTATAGGTGCTGAATATCAAAGTGCCGGTGCTGTTATAGAAGAAGCTGCCCAAGCCCTCCGGTTGGAAGGCGGTGTAGATCAGGGTCCCGTCCTCCCCATAGAATTCCACGCCTGCAACGGTGGTGCTGCGGGGATCGATAATTTCCACATCGCCAGCTTCGAAGTACGCATACCCGTCCTCGTCATAATAAAAGACGCCCACACCCTCTTCCGAGGCAGACCCCCAGAGTCTCTCCCTGTTTTCGTCCAGGAAGACGGCCACACTAACGGTCATGACCTCCGGGGTTTCCGAGATGGAGGACACAAAGACCAAACGGCCGCTGTCGTCATCGGTGTAGGAGAGCACGCCCACACCTTCGGGATCTGAGGCGCTGTAAATGACTTCTCCATTCGCTTTCACAAAAGCGATATTCGTAACATCCGCAGACCACGGAATATCCAAAAGGCCGGAATCATAGGAGCGGAATACCACATTCCCGTCCTCCTTGCGGAAAAGAAAACCAATTGGCTCCACGCCGCTGACGCCAGCGCTGCTGTCCTGTTCATAGGAAACAGACATCCCATAGACCTCAGCGCCCGCCTCTGGGACTGCGTCGTAAACGCCATAATCCCCATACTGGTCAAGTATGTCCAGGTCAACTGGTTCCGCCTGGGGATAGGTTTTCGATTCCGGCGTCACGGACACCAGGTACATATACTGCCCGCTGACAGGGAAGGTGTAGGTCTGATATCCCTCTGCGGAGTCCGGCAACTGTCCTTCCAGAACATTTCCTTCTTCGTCTAATATGGAATAACCACAGGAACCGAATCTGGTGCTGAGCCAGTCGGTGGGATAGTAGTTTTCAAGATAGTAGTTTTCAATCAATTCCTCCGGGCAGCTGCCCAAGGTTCGGCTGGCATAGCGCAGCGCCATCAGCTGGGCCAGGAAACTGCCCTTGTCCCGGATCTGCTCGTCAAGGACCTGATCGACGGTCTTGTTGTAAAGATCCAGTTCCGTCAGTGCCAGAATGCCCAGCGCGCTGCCCACGGCGCCCAGCAGCGACGCGGCGCACAGGAGGACGGCAAGAAATTTCAGCGCGATATGATACTTCATTTATTTTCCTCCTTCCATCTTATAGCCCTGGCCCCAGACGACCTTCAAATATCTCGGCTCTGAGGGGTTGATCTCGATTTTCTCCCGCAGGTGGCGGATGTGGACGGCCACGGCGCCTTCGCTGCCCAGGGCCGCCTCCTGCCAGACGGATTCATAGAGGACCTTTGTGGAGAACACCTTGCCGGGGTTGGTCATCAGCAGGTGCAAAATGGCATATTCCGTCGGAGTCAGGGAAACGGTCTCCCCCTCCACGGTAACGGATTTGGTACGGTCGTCCAGGGTGACGCCGCCGATGGTGATATTGCCGCTGGAAGGCTCCGGACGGCTGCCCAGATGGTCGTAGCGCCGCAGCTGGGAGCGGACCCTCGCCAGCACCTCCACAGGCACAAAGGGCTTTGTGATGTAGTCGTCCGCGCCCACATTCAGGCCCAGGACCTTGTCTTCAGTTTCGGATTTGGCTGTCAGCAGGATGATGGGGGCATTGGAAAACTCCCGGATTTTTGCCGTGGCGGTGATGCCGTCCATAACGGGCATCATGATGTCCAGCAGGATCAGGTGGATGTCATGATTCTGCACGATCTCCAGGGCTTCCTTGCCCGTGAAAGCCTCATAAAGCCTGTACCCCTCAGGCGTCAGATAAATCTTCAGTGCGTTGACGATATCCGGCTGGTCGTCGCAGATCAGAACATTATACATTTCGTTTTCCCTCTTTCTGTCTGATTTTGAGACCATTATATCATCAAAAACCTTAAGAAGAAAGAGGGGGATTTCTTAAAATGGGATTAAGTTTCTTGGGAAGAGTGAAGAGTGGAGAGTGGAGAGTTAAGAGTGAGGAGTTAGGAGTTGGGACAAGTATAGCCAGGCAAAACATCCTTGCTGCTCATTTCCCCGACTTTTCACTCTCCACTCTTCACTCTCCACTCTCAACTCCTAACTCCTCACTTCTCATTTCTAACTAACATTGCTTCTTGCCATTTTCTTCTTAAAGCGATATAATATTCCCAAAGTATCATTCCAAGGAGTTGAAGTATTATGTTACAGCTGCTCGAAAAGTTTCTCGAGGGGGAACTGTTCCGGAGCATTTGCACTGCCGTCCTGACCCTGGTCATCGGGGTTTTGCTGATCCGCTTTGTCATGCAGGTGCTGAACAAGACATTGGAAAAATCCCGGCTGGAAAAGGCCGCCCACAGCCTGATCGTCTCTCTGGCAAGGGTGGCGCTCTATCTGCTGCTGGGGCTGAGTGTTGCGTCCTCTCTGGGCATTGATGTCACCGGCATCGTGGCGCTGGCCAGTGTGCTGACGCTGGCACTGTCCCTGGCGCTGCAGAACATCCTGGCCAATGTGATTGGCGGCTTTACCATTCTGTACACCCATCCGTTCCATTCCGGCGACTATGTGGAGATCGCGGAGCAGGGCGGCACGGTTCGGGAGATCAACATGACCTACACCATTCTGACCACCCCGGACAACAAGGTCGTCTCCATCCCCAACAGTGCCGTGGTGGCGGCCCAGATCACCAATTACTCCGCTGCGGATACCCGCCGGGTGGAGGTGGTGGTTTCCGCCTCCTATGATGTGCCCACCCAGAAGGTCATTGATGCCCTGGCCCTGGCGGGCACCATGGACAATGTGCTGCTGGACCCGGCGCCCCGGGCAGTGGTCACCAATTACGGCGAAAGCGCCATCAGCTACAGCCTTCGGATCTGGGTGAAAACCGGGGATTATTGGGATGTGTACTTTGCGGTGAACCAGCGGGTCAAGGATATTTTTGACGAGCAGGGCATTGCCATGACGTACCCCCACCTGAATGTACATTTGGACAAAGGAATATAGAGAACCGGCCGGGGAATCTCCCCGTCCGGTCAGACTGTCGACAAGCCCTCTGGCGCGGGAGCGCCCAAGGCTCCCTTGTGCAAAGGGAGCTGTCAAAAATCTCTGATTTTTGACTGAGGGATTGTGCGGTAGGGGCGTAGAAATTCGCCGGAACTCATGCGAAACCGTAAGATGCTACCGCACAATCCCTCCGTCACGGCTTGCGCCGTGCCACCTCCCTTTGCACAAGGGAGGCTTTGGTGCGCTGCATGCCGGGCTTGCTAAGCAAAGCCGGTACGCCTTCAATCAATATTCATTGTTAAGCCAATCTTCCCATGAAGAACTGGCGCGGGAGCGCCCAGGCTCCCTTGTGTAAAGGGAGCTGTCAAAAATCTTTGATTTTTGACTGAGGGATTGTGCGGTAGGGGCGTAGAAATTCGCCGGAACTCATGCGAAACCGTAAGATGATACCGCGACAATCCCCCAGTCACGGCTTGCGCCGTGCCCAGCCCCCTTTGCACAAGGGGGCCTGGGTGCGCTGCAAGCCGGGCTTGCTAAGCGTCATGATTCCCATTCCTTCCACAGCTGTGCCCCCAGAAGGACGGCTACCCGGAAGCCATCGAAAAACGCGGCCTGTTCATGTTCGCTGCATAGCTTGCAGGTCAGGTTTCCCACCTGATCGTTTTCCCGCAGGGGCAGCTTGCTCAGAATGTCGTTCAAGCCTGCAAAGTCTTTTCGGATTTCCTGTGTCAGAATGGGGTTTCTTTCCCGGTAGCAGTCGTAGAGCATATCCAAAAGAGACCGTGCCTCCTCCTCGCTGCAATCCGGAGCGTTTTTCGGCAAACAGGTTTTCCATAGTTTGATGTATGGGTTCATATTTCTCTCCTCGCTTTCATTCGTTTGCATGATTTATTATCATTCATTTGAATGAAAATGTCAAGTGTTCATTTATTTATGTGATACAATCTGCTTACCAATATACAAAGGGGTGAGCATATTGCATTGCTATCCAAGATTGCTGGATGTTCGTGAAGATATGGGGATTACACAAAAGACAGTTGCCGAGGTTCTGGGAATTTCTGTACAGCAATACTCTCTCTACGAACGTGGAGACAGAGAAATTCCTTTTCACCATGCCATCACATTAGCAAAATTCTATAACATTTCTCTCGATTATATTGCTGGCATTACAAACAATAAAAGAAGCGGAATATAACTCAAGCAAAAGAATTTAGGATAGAGCTAAATCTTTTCCCCAAGCAGAAGGGCTTCCATATGTCTATCGATTACCGGGGGTAAAGCTTTTCCATTTCATCACAACACCGCCAGCAAAGCCATAACCCCGATCCCCGGCAGTCCCAGAAAGCCTGCGGTCAGCACTGTAACGGCGTTGATGGGAAAATAGATCCCCGTAAACATGGAAATGGCGTTCAGGAGCCACAGGCACAGGAAACCGCAGGCGGAGTGCAATCCGATTTTGAAAATCAGCTTCATGGGAATCAGCAGCAGGCGGATCAGGATCACAGCCAGCATGGCGGGAATCAGCAGCGTAATGATTTCTTCCATAAAATTCCTCCCAAAAATTCTTTTGTGATTCGGATAGAGCGGCGGTTCCCGGTTATAATAGCCTTGGACAGCAAAGGAACAGAAACCAAACGTGACGACGATTGATACCTCTGTTTACATTGCCTGTCAAGTGTGTCAACGCAAGCGCAGCGGTATGATGCGAATAAGCAGGGGAGAAGGGAACGGCTCACCTGCGTACATTCTGCCACGAGGGCGGAGAGAATAAACGAAAACCGGGGCGGCAGTCCCGGTTTTTCTTTTTCCGGACGGAAATAGGGCGTCTCCCGGCCGGTGTCCACAATATCCTGTGGCATGTCAAAAATGAACCCCCAATTTTTTCAAAATTCTCCTGCCATCTGCCGTTGTCCCCAGGAGGAAGCTGTGCTATAATGTCTGTAATTAGCGAAATTTGCGAGGAATGTCCCATGATGAGTGAACCAGTGAAGCTTTCCCAGAACGATGTGCGAAAGCTTTTAAGCGCCGCCAGCCCCGATGCGGCTCTGCTATACATATATTTGAAAAGCGGAAACCCTATGGATGGAGCGGAAACGGACCTGCACCTGAACGCCTCCCGCTTAAGCTGCGCCGGGGCCACCCTGCGGCAGCTGGGACTGACGGTGGAGGAGCGCCCCAGCCATATCGCCCCCGGAGAGCGGCCCGGCTATTCCGAGCAGGACGTGCTGGACGCCATGGACACCGACAACTCCTTCCGCGCCCTTTACGGCGAGGTGCAGCGGCTGCTGGGCCGGAGCCTGAATACGGAGGAACTGAAAATTCTGCTGGGCTTTGTCCGTTATCTGGGGATGAGCGCGGATGTGATCTCTGTGCTGGTGTGCTACTGCAAGGAGCGCGCCCGCCAGCGGGGAAGCCTTCGGAATCCTTCCCTGCGCACCATCGAGAAAGAGGCCTATGCCTGGGCGGAGCGGGGCATTGACACCGTGGAGGAGGCGGCCGCCTTCATCCAGGCTCAAAATGTCCGCAATTCCCGGCTGTACCGGCTGATGAGCATTTTGCAGATTCGGGGCCGCAGCCTGACGGGAGCCGAAGAACGCTATGCCCAAAGCTGGCTGGATCTGGGCGTGGACGAGGAAATGATCTCCATGGCCTATGAACGGACCTGTCTCAATACCGGCGGCCTGAACTGGGCCTATATGAATAAGATTTTGCAGCGGTGGCATGAGCAGGGCTTCCACACCGCTGAGGAAGTCCGCAGCGGCGACCACAAGGGCAGTGTCCCCAAGGGCGCCTCCGGCCAGCTGGGGGAAGCGGAACTGGAAGCCATTCAGAGAGTTTTGCGGGAGGGATAAGCCATGGCATACAGTGCGGAAGTATTGCAGCGCGCCCGGGCGCGGCTGGCACAGGCAAAGGAGGACCGGGAATCCGAAAACCGGCAGCACCTGGCGGAAGCCTATGCCCGTGTCCCCCGGATCCGGGAAATTGACATACAGCTGCGGCGCACCATGGCCCAGGCCGCCCAGGCGGCGTTCATGCAGGGCAGCGGCGCCCGGGAACTGCTGGAACAGGCCCGCCAGGAAAATCTGAGCCTGCAGCAGGAGCGGGCCATGCTGGCGGCGGAATTTTTTGAAGAAGGGTATCTGGACGAAACGCCCATCTGCGAAAACTGCGGCGGCAGCGGCTATGTAGGCTCGGCTATGTGCGAGTGTCTGCGGGAGCTGTGCCGCCAGGAGCAGAAGAAGGAGGTTTCCATCCTTACCGGGAACAAGGAGACCTTCAACCAGTTCCGGCTGGACTATTACCCCGACCAGATCGATCCAAAATACGGCGCCAGCCCCCGAACCATCATGGAACGCAACTTCCAGAACTGCCGCCGTTATGCCCTGACCTTTACCCCCAACGCGGGAAACCTGCTGTTTGTCGGCGGCACGGGCCTGGGAAAGACCTTCCTGTCCGCCTGTATCGCCAGGGCCGTGGCCGACCGGGGCTACAGCGTGGTCTATGAGACTGCCTCCCACCTGTTCGGCAAGCTGGAACAGGCCCGGTTCAATCCCAGCGAGGAAGCGAAGCGGGAAGCCGCAAAATTTACCGCCTGCGACCTGCTGATCGTGGACGACCTGGGGACGGAAATGCCCGGCCAGTTCGTCACCGCGTCACTGTACAGCCTTCTGAACGACCGCATTCTCTCCGGCAAGCCCATGGTCATTTCCACCAATCTGAACGTGGATGAGATGAGCCGCCGCTATTCTCCGCAAATCGCGTCCCGGCTCCACGGCGGTTTCCAGCGGCTGACCTTCGTCGGCGAGGACATCCGGGTTTTGAAAAACAGGGGGTACTGATGAAAACGGGTATTTTATTCGATCTGGACGGTACCCTGCTGGACACCCTGGAGGACCTCCGGGATGCTGTAAATTATGCGCTGAATCTCCATGGTTATCCTCTGCGGAGCATCGGAGAAGTACGGCATTTCGTGGGGAACGGCGCGGAAAACCTGATTCGCAGGGCACTGTCCCCCGGTGGGGAAGCGGCGGAAGTCCGAAAGGTCCTGGCATCCTTCCAGACCTATTACACCGGTCACTGCCAAATCAAGACAAAGCCCTATCCCGGCATCCCCGAAGCGCTTGCGCTGCTGCGGGAAAAATATCCCTTGGCCATTGTGTCCAACAAGCCGGACGGTGCCGTTAAGGCGCTGTGCGCCGGTTATTTTCCTGGCATTTATGCCTTGGGCGAAGTTCCCGGCTGTCCCCGAAAGCCAGCAGCGGATATGGTGTTCACCGCCATGAAGGCCATCGGTGCGGACAGCTGCATCTATGTGGGGGACAGCGAGGTGGATGTACTGACGGCGAAAAACGCTGGGGCCCCCTGTGTCAGCGTGCTCTGGGGCTTCCGGGACCGGGAGGACATGGAAGCCGTGGGCGCGAAACAATTCTGTGAAACGCCGGAGGCTTTGCCGACTTGTATCGACCGTGCGGTTTTGCCGTTTATGAGGTGAAATTATGGCCAATGAATTTTACGCCCTGATGGGGCGGATGCGCTACATCACCCGCTGGGGCCTGATGCGCAACACCTTTTCCGAGAACATTTCCGAGCACAGCCACCAGGTGGCTGTCTTTGCTCATGCCTTGGCTCTGATCCGCCGGGACATTCTGAAGCTTCCGGCTCCCGATCCCGACCGCTGCGCCACGGCGGCACTGTACCATGACGCCTCCGAAATCCTCACCGGCGACCTTCCCACCCCCATCAAATACTACAACCCCGACATCAAAGACGCCTACAAGCAGGTGGAGCGGATCGCCGGCAACCGCCTGCTGGATATGCTTCCCCCGGAGCTTCGATCCAGCTACGAACACCTGGTTTTGGAGGACGATGAAGAGGTCCTGCCCTTCGTCAAGGCGGCGGACAAGCTTTCCGCCCATATCAAGTGCCTGGAAGAGCAGAAAGCGGGCAATACGGAGTTCGACACAGCGGCCAAGCAGACATGGGACGCCATGAAAGCCATGGACCGTCCCGAGCTGGACTGGTTCCTGGAGCACTGTCTTGGCGCATTTGCCCTAAATCTGGACCAGTTGTAAGACTTGACGGTGGAAAGAAAATGTGCTATCATATTTTGTAACCCGCCGGCATGGTGAAATCGGTAGACACAAGGGACTTAAAATCCCTCGCCATAAAAAGCGTACCGGTTCGAGTCCGGTTGCCGGCACCAAAAATCTCCTGAAAACTATCGTTTTCAGGAGATTTTCTCCGTTTTGTGGAAGAAAAGTTAGACGATTTTTGTAAGAAATCCGCTGACCCATACCGTGACCCATACGCCGATAGTTTTCAATGGGCAAAGCAGCATAAACCAGCATCGATTGGCTCTCACCCCCCAAAAGAATTCTGAAACTTTTTCTTCCAAATATTCTGCCCCAAGTTTGTGCCGAAGCAATAACTTTGCTCTTGGGTCGCTGCCGGCTTCCCAAGGACTTATTTGTTTCTTGTGTTTTGTTAATTACCGTCTGGCGGTATCATATCCTACGGCCAGGTGGTAATCAAAACAATGGAATACTATGCCTACTTGCATACGGCTCCAAAAGTGACTATAATATATGCAAAATCAAAAGAGGGTGAACACATGGCCTATCGGGTTGCAATTGTGGATGACAGCAATATTGACGCAGAATATGTACAGAGCATTTTGAAAGCTTGGGCGCAGGATCGGCAGGCTGGTGTTCAAGCGCAGAGGTTTGTTTCCGCTGAAAACTTCCTGTTCCACTATGCTGATGATAAGGCATGGGATATTCTGCTGCTGGACATTGAAATGGGCGCTATGGACGGTGTTTCCCTGGCCAAGCGAATCCGTCAAGAAAATGAACTGGTACAGATCGTTTTCATCACCGGCTTCCCGGACTTTATGGCAGAGGGCTATGAGGTATCTGCGCTTCATTACCTTATGAAGCCGGTGGCAAAGGAAAAATTGTTTACCGTGCTGGACAAGGCTGCTGCCAACCTGGGCAAGAACGAAAAGCAGCTTGCCATTTCCTTTGACCGGCAGACAGAGCTTGTTCCGCTGAGCAAGATCACCTACATAGAAGCACAGAAGCAATATGTGGTCGTGCATACGGACACCCAGGAATACCGTATGAAAGTTACCCTCTCAGACACAGAAAAGGAATTGGACGAATACTTCTATAAGTGCCAGCGCTCCTTCATTGTAAATCTGCGCCATGTTCTGCGGATTGGCAGCGATAGTGTTGTGCTGAAGAACGGCGCGGAAGTACCTATCAGCCGGGGTATGGCACAGAAAATCGGTAAAGAGATCATTCGGCTGTTTTGAGGTAACAATATGCTGTTTCAAAAATGGATCGACAAACGGATCGAAGCATACCAAAGTGACCTGCTTCGCAAATATTGCGATGAAGTGGAAGGCATGTACACTAAGATGCGCGGTTGGCGTCACGACTACCACAACCACATCCAGGCGTTGCAGGCAAGTATGGCTCTGGGGAAATATGATGAAGTCAACGACTATCTTCGCCAGCTCAATAACGATCTGACCCAGGTTGATACTTCCATTAAGACCGGGCGGGTCATGGTGGATGCCATCTTAAATGGTAAGATCAATATTGCCACCCAGAATGATATTCCGGTCAATGCGAAAGCAGTTCTTCCGGCTGGTGTAACGGTTTCGGATATTGACCTGTGCGTAATTATTGGCAATCTCTTAGACAATGCCGTGGAGGAAAACAAGAAGCTGCCCTTGGATGACCGGTTCATCCGTATCTACATAGGTAAGAAGAATACGCAATTGTATCTTGCCATTACCAATGCTGCCGGTAAAAAGCAGTCCCGGCGCGGCAGTTTGTTCTCCTCCTCCAAGGGGACTGACCACGGCTTTGGCCTTGCGCGGGTAGAGAGCCTGGTAACAAAATACGGTGGCATTTTCTCTGCCGACAGCGAGGACGGCGGCTTTACTGCTGAAATCTTGATTCCTCTGGCTGAAGAATAATCCTTTGGAATGGGGCAGGAAACTGCTCCATTTGCATTTCGTTCACCGAAAACCGCATTTCGTTCACGGTTTGCCACAGAATAATCTGCCCTATGATAAGATGCTCCCAGATCAATTAAGGAGGTCTGAAACTTGAAGAAAACACAAAAAGAGCCAAAGCGCAAGCCGAAGTACGGCCTGTTAAGCTGCGTTGGCTATGTCTATCGATACTTATGGAAGAACGACCGTCGTCTGGTATTTCAAGGGGTGGCAACGGTCCCCATTACCCTGGCAATGGCGGCGCTGACACTGTACACCCCCTCCCTGATTCTGGACGCGCTGGAAAACGCGGCGGAATTTCAGTACGTCGCGCTTGTGATCATGGCCCTGTTACTGGCGGGATTTGTGGCGGAGCTTGCCAATGAGATCCTCAAGGTTTGGAATCAGACTGCGGAATTTCACATGCTCTTCCACTTGATGTTTCTGAAGGAATCCAATCAGAGCACCCGGGACTGGTATCACCAGTACTCCGAGAGCGTCCAGCAGTTAGACCAGCGGGCCAACAAGGCCGTGGAAAGCAACCACGCCGCCGGGGTGCATCTTCCCATGGATTTCGCGGCCATTGTGGCAACGGTCCTGAACCTGCTGCTGTTTGGCGGGATTGTCTCCATGCTCAGTCCCCTGATCGTGGTGCTCCTGGCGGTGGGATGCCTGATCGCCTACGCCATGGCCGCATGGGAGCGGAAGGCCAATTACCAGCAGCAGGACGAACGCAACGCCCAGGACAAACGAGAACTGTATATTCTCCGCCTCACCGGGGACTTCAAATACGGTAAGGACATCCGGCTCTACCGGATGCAGGGGTATCTGCACACCCTGAGCCAGAAGATCATCAGCGGCAGCCAGTATTTTGTGGATCTATGGGAGCGCAGGGGCTTCCTCACCGCCGCGGTCAGCTTCCTGGTGGTGCTGGTTCGGGACGGCCTGGCATACGGGTTCCTGATTTCCAAGGCGGTACGGGGCGAAATGGACGCGGCGGAATTTCTGCTGTACTTCTCCGCGGTCACCGCCCTATCCGGGTATATGACGGAGATTTTAAGCAACTGGAACAAGGTGTCGGAGAGCAGTTTGGAGATCTCCGATCTCCGGGAGGACCTGGAGATCCAGGACCAGCTGAACCACGGGGAGGGAATCCCGGTTCCGAAGACGGCCTTCTCCATTGAGTTTCGGGATGTCTGCTACAAATATCCCATGGGAGAAAAGCAAATTCTGGACCATGTGTCCTTTCAGATCCATGCCGGGGAAAAGATCGCCCTTGTGGGGCTGAACGGCGCGGGGAAGACCACCCTCACCATGCTGATGTGCGGCCTGCTCCTGCCGGACAGCGGCCAGGTGCTGATCGACGGCCATTCCGTTTTGGAATACAACCGGGACGCGTTGTATAAAGCCTTTGGTCTGGTGCCCCAAAACTATAACCTTCTCCCCATGTCCATCGGAAGAAATATTGCCTGTACCCTGACGGAGGAGGAGATCGACCGGAAGAAGCTGTGGAACTGCCTGGAAACCGCCGGACTGGCGGAGAAAATCCGCAGCCTGCCCCTGAAGGAGAACACGCCTCTGAACCGGCAGATCTATCCGGAGGCGGTGGACCTCTCCGGCGGCGAAAAGCAGAAGCTGCTGCTGGCGCGGCTTCTGTACAAGGATCCACCCTGCATCATTCTGGACGAGCCGACGGCGGCCCTGGATCCCATCGCCGAGAGCAGGATGTACGAAAAGTACAATGAGATCACCCGGAGCGCCACCTCGGTGTTTATTTCCCACCGCTTGGCATCCACCCGGTTCTGCGACCGGATCTTCCTGCTGGACGGCGCGAGCCTGGCGGAGGAGGGGAGCCACGAGGAGCTCATGGCCGCCGGAAAGAAATACCGGGAGCTTTACGACATTCAGAGCAAGTATTATCAGGAAGGAGCCGGTGAAAATGGAACCTAAAAAACGGCCCCTTGTGGAGGACGGCAAACTGATCCTAAAAGGCATTGGCGTTTGGCAGCGGATTATGCCTACCTATGTGCCGTACCTGATTTTCAGCAGCGTTGTAAACTGTCTAACGCCCTATTTCCCCCTGTATATGTCCGCGGAAATCGTCAACGAGTTGGCCGGTGCCTGTGATCTTGACCGTCTTTTGATCCTCGCCGCGGTCACCGTGGCCGGTACCTTTACCCTGTCCATGCTCAGCCGCTTTCTCTCCGGAAAACTGGAGGCGATTCGCAGCCTCTCCTACACCCGCCATGAGGCATACCTGTTTGACGCGGAAAACACTTTCCAGTACGGGCATCTGGAAAACCCGGAGGTGGCCCTGGCACGGACCAAAATCACCTCCGTTATGAACGCTACGGGGGCTGGACTGGGGCAGGTCCTATCGATACCTGAGGAAGTTCTCACAAAGATCCTGAGTGTGATCGTTTCCGCCGCGTTGACGGTTTCCCTGTTTCGCGCGGTCCCCGGGACGGATAGCGGATTCTTCGCCTTTGTCAATTCCCCCTGGGTAATTCTCGTTCTGGTCGCCGCGATAGGCGCCAATGCCTGGTTTTCCGTAAAGCTGTCTACCCGGGCGACCGGAGAAATCAGTGACGCCTTGAAAGATTTGGCGGGGATGAACAATCTCATGGGTGTCTACATGCGGGCAAACGGTACGGATATGCACATCTTCGGACTCAATCGGCTCTTCCTTGCCGACTATGCAAAGTATCTGCTCCGCCCCAAGTGGGTCGAAAAATATGAAAAAGCCGTGACGCGGAAGAGCTACGGTATAACGCTCCTGAATCTGATGATGAAAATCGTTGTATTCCTTTTCACGGCGGCAAAGGCCTGGCTCGGCATCATCGGGGTCGGCAACTTCATCCTCTACCAGGGAGCGGTACAGAAATTTGTGGAAGCTCTTTCGGGGCTTGCCGCGAACATCGGGGAGCTTCGGTATAACAATCAATATCTGGAAGAGACCTTCCGGTATCTGGAAATGCCCAACGATATGTATCAGGGCACCCTAGCGGTGGAAAAGCGGGACGACATCGACTATGAGATCGAGTTCCGGGATGTTTCCTTCCAGTATCCCCGCAGTGACGAATGGGTTCTGCGCCATGTGAATATGAAGTTCCAGATTGGCGACAAGCTGGCAATCGTTGGCGAGAATGGCAGCGGCAAGACTACATTTATCAAGCTGCTGTGCCGCTTGTATGACCCCACAGAGGGTAAGATCCTGCTGAACGGTATCGACATCACCCGCTACCGTTACGACGAGTATATGGCGCTGTTCTCCGTAGCATTCCAGGATTATACCCTGTTCGCTTTCTCCGTTGCGGAAAATGTGGCGGCGTCTGATAAGATCGACGAAAGCCGCGTGCAGGACTGCCTGAACCGGGTAGGCTTAGGTGAGAAGATATCTGGTCTCCCTAAGGGCATCCATACCAACATCGGCCGCGATTACGAAAACGACGGCGTGGACTTCTCCGGCGGTGAGCAGCAGAAGATTGCCCTTGCCAGAGCGCTGTATAAGGATGCGCCTTTTATGATCCTGGATGAACCCACCGCAGCGCTTGACCCCATCGCAGAGGCGGAAATTTATGCAAGATTCAATGACATTGCCAGCGATAAAACCTCCGTGTTTATCAGCCACCGCCTGTCCTCTTGTAAGTTCTGCGACGAGATCGCCGTATTCCATAAGGGCCAGTTGGTTCAGTTAGGAAGCCACGATGAACTTGTTGCCGATGAAAATGGCAAGTACTACGAACTCTGGAACGCACAGGCGCAGTATTATACCGAGAAAGCACCTGCGTAACCACTATGATTACATCCCTGCCATCCGGCAGGGATGTCAGAGTGTCGAGGGAGCGGATTTTCCGCCCCCTTTTTTGCGCTCCTTTTACGGGGCACAGGAATCCCCGTTTCCCGGTTTGTTCATTTCTTCTTCAATTCGCGCCATCAGAACGCTGGGGCGGACGTCCATCGCCAGTCCTAACTTGTAGAAGGTTTCCAGCGTAGGCTTTCGTTCCCCGCGCTCAATGGCGCTTAAATGTGTCCTGCCGATACCGGCCAGCCCGCTGGCCAGCTCTTGAGACATGCCCTTCTTTTCCCGGAATTCCTGAATCACACGCCCGACAATCAACGCGTTCTGCTTTCATAAAAGAACAATTTTCTAAGTGTATTTTATCACTTGCGAAACGCATTTTCTCACGGCCGCCTAAACATGGTAAATATCGACGGGGAATGTGTTTTTGTGATTGAGGATATTTCGCCCAAATGCAAAAAGGGAAAGCATTTGGTGTCTGCAAGAATGATCCTCAAAAAATCAACGCTCTTGAAATGGATTGACATTATCGAACGCGGCGAAACAGAATACATCCCGAAAAAGAAGCCTAAAAAGGCTTAAAAAGGTTCTCGCCACTTCCCGGGGAAGGCAATCCCCAAGAAAAAAGAAGGAGCGGAAATTTCCGCTCCTTCTTGGGTGGTGTTGCAGTTAGTCCAGAATCTCCATCAGTCTGCCGCAGCAGAAGGGGATGGGTTCGCCGGCTTTGACGTGCTGGGTTTTGTTGCAGGTGACGCAGTAGACGTCGGTGTCGTAGGGGGCGCGGATCACGGGGATCTCCTTGGCCTCCTGCTCGCTCAGACCGTCGATGTGGAACGTGGCGGTCTTGTTCTGGCTGGGGATATACACCCCGATGGGAGACAGCGCCTTGTTTTCGCCCACGCAGTTGCCCATCTTGACCCACAGGGCCTCCAGTTCGGCGGCCTCAGCGGCGTGCTCGGGGGTAAACTCCACAACGTCCTTGTTGATACGGATTTTCATTGCGGTTACCTCACAATCTCAAATAGGTTCATTCCTTGCGGGTAGGACAGCGGTCACTCCGTCTGGCTGGGAGCAGAATAAGTACGCCCGGCGTATTCCTGGTCCAGTAGGTAAAGGCCCTTGGGATCGCTGCCAAAGAGCTTGTAGCGGCTGACCATAGTATCGGCGCTGTCCTCTTCCTCCATCTGCTCGTTCACAAACCAGTCCAGGAATTTCATGGTCCGGTAGTCCTTGGCCTGATGGGCCTCATGATAGATCTCGTTGATCAGCGCGGTTACATAGCGCTCATGCTCCGCCGCAGCCACCAGGGGATCCAGCACGGAGGAAAAATGCTTATCCGGCTTGTCAATGGCGTCCAGCGTGACCTTCAGGTTATTGCTCTGCATGTACTTGATGAACATGAGGGCATGGTCCCGCTCCTCCTGGGCCTGGATCATATAGTAATTGGAATAGCCGTCCAGATCCTGGTCGTTATAGTAGTTGGAAATGTCCAGGTACAAATAGGCGCTGTAAAATTCCTTGTTGACCTGCTGATTCAACAGTGCTGCTGTTTTTTCGTTCATAATAATCCTCCTTGCTATATTTTGGAAAACCGCCGGCCCCCGTCAGGGGACCGGCGGGGCATAAGCATCCACGCGGCAGCTGCAAATGGCACGCCGCAGCATCTTATCCTTGGTCAGTTCGCGGCTTACTTGAAATACCGCTCCAACAGGCCCTTCAGAGCCTTGCCATGACGGGCCTCGTCACGGGCCATCTCGTGGACGGTGTCGTGGATGGCATCCAGGCCGTTCTTCTTGGCGCAGACAGCCAGGTCAACCTTGCCGGCGGTGGCGCCGAACTCGCAGTCAACACGCCATGCCAGGTTCTCCTTGGTGGAGGCCTTCATGTTGGGCTCCAGATCCTCGCCCAGCAGCTCGGCAAACTTGGAAGCGTGCTCGGCCTCCTCATAAGCGGCCTTCTCCCAGTACAGACCGATCTCGGGGTAACCCTCGCGGTGGGCGATCCGGGCCATGCACAGGTACATACCGACTTCGCTGCACTCACCGTTGAAGTTCGCAACCAGCTGCTCGAAGATGAACTTCTTGTCCTCTTCGGAGATGTCGGGGTTGTTCTTTACGGTCTTGGCATAGATGCCATACTCATGCTCGGCAGCCAGCTTGTCGGTCTCCATGACCTTGAACTTGGAGCCGTCAACCTTGCACACGGGGCACTTGAAGCCTTCGGGGATGGACTCGCCTTCGTAGACGTAGCCGCAGACGGGACAGACAAATTTCTTCATAACCATTTCCTCCAAAAATTTTTCTTTTAGTATTGTTTGGCGGAATCTCCGCCGGATTAACAGGTTTTGCTGCAAAGACAGCTGCCGCACAGGCCCGTAAAGGTCAACTGGCAGCCTTCCACCCGGCAGCCGGAATGCTGCTCCGCATTGCAGCATAATGCCTGGGGCAGCTCCAGTCCCGGCATATCCAGGACAGCGCCGCAGTGGGTGCAGACGAAGTGCACATGTGGCTCAGTGACTGCGTCGAAGCGCTCCACACCGTTCACGGTGCCCAGGCTTCGGATCAGCCCCTGCCTTTTGAAATGGGAGAGGTTGCGGTATACCGTGGCCAGGGAAATGTCCGGGTACTCCTCGTGGAGCATTTCATGCACCATCTCAGCGGATGGATGCAGCGCGGTCTGGCGCAGGCAGGTGAGGATGGCGTTGCGTTTTTTGAATTGCTTCGCTGCAGCTTCCATAAGCGCCTCCTCCGTTTCTATTTGCAAATCATTCTTATCTATAGGTCCAGTATAGCACGGGTATTTCTTTTTGTCAAGAGTAAATGAGAATAATTCGCATTTTATTTTCTTTCAAATCAACGTTTCGGAAAAGGACCCGGAGGCGCAGAGCCTCCGGGACTTGCTTATGTGGGAATGCTTTCCTTTACAACGGCAACGCCATCCACCAGGTTGGCCATTTCCAGGGTGCCCTCAATGGCCATCTGGCGCTCCATCAGGTCGGTGAGAATGACCACGCCATCTCTGCACTCAATGCGCATGACATTTCTCATCACCACCGTTTCGGGGGTCAGCGAATTCTTATAAACTGTTGACAGGCACATAAAGGTCCTCCTTACTCGTGCTCCAGGCTGCTGAGCACCACGCTCAGGCGCATATTGCCCTTCTCAAAATCGGACACGGCAGCCATGACCTGCTCATAGGCGGTGTGGCTTCCGGCCTTCTCCAGCTGAACGGCCAGCTCCGCCAGCTCCTTGGCATGGGCGGCATTGTGCCCCACCATATATTTCATCAGGGCCGTCAGCTCCTCCATGGGGGTATGCTCGCACTGGGTCGGGCAGCCACTGCAGCCGGTGCTGCAGTCATGGCTGTGGGTATGCGGCTGGCCCTGCTCATGCAGGTGCTCGTGGTCATGGGGATGCTCATGGTCATGAGAATGGGTATGCGTGTGCTCATGGGTGTGGGTAACGCCGTCATGGGTGTGTTCATGGGTATGGGAGTGCTCATGCTCATGAGCGCCGCCGGCGACATGGTCGTGATCGATATGCATATATCAAAATCCTCCTTTGGGTTTTTCTATATTATAGCCTGTATACCGGCTTCTGTCAAAGCATTTATTTCTTCTGAAATATCCCCCCTCCGGGCTTGCCAACGGGAACAAATCGGGGTATAATAGATGGAAAATCAAAATCGGAAACAGGAAAGAAGGAATGGCAGATGTCCGACCCGCACGACCACGATTCGCAGCACAGCCATGAGCACGACCATGCCTACCTCCATGCGCACGGTATCCCCCATACCCACACCCATGTCCACGAGAATCAGAAGGCGGTCATCAACCGCCTGTCCCGGGCCATCGGCCATTTGGAGAAGGTGAAGCGGATGGTGGAGGAAGGTTATGACTGCTCCGAGGTCCTGATCCAGCTGGCAGCGGTGCGCTCCGCACTGGACAATACCGGCAAGGTGATCCTGAAGGACCACATGCGCCACTGTATGGTGGATGCGGTAGCCGCGGGAGATGAAGCCGCCATTGACGACCTGTGTCAGGCCATTGATAAATTGATCTAATAACGGAAAGCGGGTTCCTTCAAATGGAATCCGCTTTCCGTTTTTCTGTTTCCAATTTAAATGAAAAATGCCTGCCCGGAAGATGGGCGCCCCAATATGCTTATCTTGGATGCTTTACAAGCAAATAAAGAAACCATACCAGCATGCCGCAATTCATGCAGAACGTGTACAACCCGTAAGAAAACGCGGTCGCCGGGAGTATATTCGCCACAACATTTATAACCGCCATCCAAACAAGGGGCGTAAAGACCGCTTCCCATTTTTTCAGGCCGGTTTTGCCGCGAAGTATGTATATCATCAGCAACAGTAACGGAATGCCGGCAAAAATATAGGCAATCATCAGGCAGGGCAGTATCGCATTTCCCAGAAGATTTGATATACCATTCGCCAATTCGTTTCCCGCGTGTTCCGCCATCCAGGAATACACCAGTACATTGACCGCAACAATAAAATGAATGACAAGCCATCCAACCGGGCACAACCCAAAAGTATACTTAAGCCGTCCGGCCGATTTTTTATCGGATGCCAAATCAGCAATACGGAGCATAGCGGGAAAATAGAAAAGCATGCCCACCATTGCCAATACCAAAGTTACTGTTACCTTTGCCGCATTATAGCCCGCTCCGTGGCCGGCACGGATAAAATAGAAAATGTCTCCCTCTATCAATGCTGGATCAACATATCCCAGCAGCCAATCGCCAATTCCAAAGCAAATGCACCCGGCGATTCCGTAAATCCAATCCTTTTTCCCCGTTTCCCTCACTGCAATTACCTCCCCGCGTAATCGTTTCTTTATTTCGGTTAGCTTATCCTAACCATTTCAGTATACAACAATTCTCCCAAGAAATCCAGCCCCAATGTATAAATAAAAACAAAAGCCGGGGAAACAAATCGTTCTGGCTCTCGACAGCTTTCCCGGTTTGTTTACATTCCGAAGTTCTTCCAGCTTTTCCATGCGCATTTGCATATCCTCAATTGTAAACCAATCCAAAAAAATGGTTGACAATTGTGGCGGGCATATGCTATACTCCTGACAGAAAAAGCCAATTTCCAAACCATCAGGAGGAATGACAAATGGAAACATCCGTCTCAACAAAATTCCGGACCGTGGATATGGCATACATCGCCATGTTTGCCGTGATGATCGCGGTATGCTCGTGGATCTCCATTCCCGCCACGGTGCCTTTCACCCTGCAAACCTTCGGCGTGTTCCTTGCCGTGGGCGTCCTGGGCGGTAAGCGGGGCACGCTGGCGGTGCTGGTTTACCTGCTGCTGGGCACCGTGGGCGTGCCGGTATTTGCCGGATTCTCCGGCGGCATTGGCTGCCTGCTGGGCACTACCGGCGGCTACATCGTGGGCTTCCTGTTTTCGGCGCTGGTGATGTGGCTCATGGAGCGGCTGCTGGGGAAAAAGCCCTGGGTGCTGGCATTGTCCATGGTGCTGGGGCTTCTGGTGTGCTACGCTTTCGGCACCGTCTGGTTCATGCAGGTCTATGCCAAAACCTCCGGGGCCATCGGTATGTGGACCGCCCTGGGCTGGTGCGTATTCCCCTACATCATTCCGGACGCCGTCAAAATCATCCTGGCCATGGTCCTCTCCAGAAGGCTGGCCGCTGCCATCAAGCTCCGCTGAGGGCCGCGCTGTGAAGAAGCAGCCCTACAGCATCCGGCCCCACCATGGACTTTGCCTCAGCTTTTTTCAGGGAAAGGGCTACAGCGGGGCATTCGTGGAAAACATGGCGGGAGTAAAAGCCGAGTTGGAAGAAAACCTCCTGATCTGCCTGGCCGGAGGCGCGGACGACATCTGTGCTGCCTGTCCCAACAACACCGCCGGGTGCTGCGAAAGTGAGGAAAAAGTCAGGCGGTATGACCGGGAGGTGCTCCGGCGCTGCGGCCTGTCCGTGGGAGATATCCTGCCCTACCGAACCTTCGAAGCACGGGTACGCCGGGACATTCTCCTGCCGGGACAGCGGGAGGAGATTTGCGGCGACTGCCAGTGGACTGCACTGTGCCACTTTGAACGTGAGGGAATATGACGACCAAAGAAAAACTGCTGGGGCTGTTTGAGGCCAACAAGGGAATTTATTTTTCCGGTGAGGAAATCGCCCGGACGCTCTGTGTGTCCAGGGCGGCGGTTTGGAAGGCCGTGAAGGCCCTCCGGCAGGAGGGCTATGCCATTGACGCGGTGACCAATAAGGGCTATTGCCTTTCCGAGAAAACGGACATTTTATCCCCCCAGGGGATCCGAAAATATCTG
Source organism: Eubacteriales bacterium (assembly GCA_030533415.1). GTDB lineage: Bacteria > Bacillota > Clostridia > Oscillospirales > Oscillospiraceae > Faecousia. The sequence goes on from JAUNJE010000027.1 coordinate 38,561, forward strand.
AAGCCTGCGTATCAGGCCATGGAGCTGACGGTACTTCCCGCCGCCGGGTCCACCAACGCCCTGCTCCGGGAAAAGGCCAACCAGGGCTGCCCGGAGGGCTATACCGTCCTTTCCAACGAACAGACGGAGGGCCGGGGCCGCTATGGGCGGACATTTTACTCCCCCGGGGATACCGGGATCTATATGAGCATCCTGCTCCGTCCCCTGCGGTATTCCGCCCAACAGGCGGTTCGGCTGACCGCGGTGGCGGCGGTGGCCATGTGCGAGGCCATTGAAGCGGTATCCGGCGAAACCGCCCAAATCAAATGGGTCAACGACATTTTCGTCCGGGGAAAGAAGGTCTGCGGCATTCTCACGGAAGGCTCTGTGGGCCTGGAAAGCGGGGCGCTGGAGTACGCCGTGCTGGGGGCGGGGGTGAACGTTTATCCCCCCAAAGAGGGCTTCCCCCAGGAGTTGGAGGCCATTGCGGGAACCGTCTTCGACAGTCCCCGGGATGACATGAAAAACCGGCTGGCCGGAGAATTCATCAACCGCTTCATGGACTGCTATACTGCCCCGGATCAAACGGGATACATTGAAAAATACCGCAGCCGCAGTCTGGTCATCGGGAAAAGCATCACCGTTTTTTCCGGGAGCCAGCCACGCAGCGCCTATACCTATGGCATTGATGATGCCTGCCGCCTGCTGGTGCGCTATGACAACGGCGAGACGGAAAGCCTTTCCTACGGAGAAATCGGGATCCGGGTGTAATAGACAGTATCCCCCTGCCAGCCTTGGCGCCGGGCAGGGGGAATATTTTTATAAAGAAACAGTATGAATATCAGCGTTGCACGGCCAGTGGTTCTCTTGATACAAAAACGTCCCTGAAGCGTAAGCTTCAGGGACGCTGGTTTGTCAATCAGTCAGCGACATAAGGCAGCAGGGCGATCTGACGGGCGCGCTTGATAGCGGTGGTCAGGTCACGCT
>JAUNJE010000005.1 GCA_030533415.1 Eubacteriales bacterium
TAAGGCAGCAGGGCGATCTGACGGGCGCGCTTGATAGCGGTGGTCAGGTCACGCTGGTGAGCGGCGCAGGTACCGGTGGTACGGCGGGGCAGGATCTTGCCGCGCTCGGACAGGTAACGGCGGAGCTTCGCGGTGTCCTTGTAATCGATGCTGGTCACCTTATCCACGCAGAACGCGCAAACCTTCTTGCGCTTGCGCGGACGCATACGCTGTTCGTTAGCCATGGGTTTTCCCTCCTTGTAAGTCTGGTAGAAAAGTTCAGTTTGGTTTTAGAAGGGCAGCTGCGCGTCATCGTCCTCCAGCATCGCGAAATCCGATGCGGGAGCGCTGGCGGGGGCCGTATAGCCGCCGTAGCTGGGAGCGGGAGCGTTGTTATTATAGCTGCTGCCACCGTAATTGCTGTTATTACCGTAGCTGTTTCCGCCATAGGCGTTGCCGCCGTAGGAGGAATTGCTTTCGCTGCTCCGCTTGCTCTCGCCGAAATAGACGTTGTCCGCCACGACTTCGGCAGAGCGGCGCTTGTTGCCTTCCTTATCGGTCCAGTTGCGAATCTGGAGCCGTCCCGAAACCACGATCATGCTGCCCTTGGTAAAATACTTGGAGACAAACTCTCCCGTCTGGCGCCAGGCCACACAATCGATGAAATCGGTTTCCCGTTCGCCGCCGTCCCTGCCGCCGAAGTCACGGTCAACAGCCACGGTAAAGCTGGCAACGGCAATGCCGCTGCCGGTACGGCGAAGCTCGGGGTCACGGGTCAGCCGGCCCATGATGGTAATATGGTTGAGCATTTTTTACTCCTCCACTGCGGTGGTCAGGCAGCGCATAACGCCTTCGGTGATCTTCATCACACGCTCCAGCTCTGCGGGGAACTCGGGCTTGGCCTCCAGGTTCATCAGAACATAGTAGCCCTCGTTCAGATCGTTGATGGGATAAGCCAGACGGCGCTTGCCCCACTCATCGATAGAAGTCAGAGTACCCTCCGCCTCCACCATTGCCTTGAACTTTTCCACAAGTGCTGCGGTGCCTTCCTCGCCCAGGGTGGGGTCGATGATGTAGAGCACCTCATACTTACCGGTGATCTTAGCCATGTTGATTGCACCTCCTTTTGGACTTTTGGCCCCCGGACACGCCGGGAGCAAGGATTTGTCCGCATTCGCAGACCAGTTTATTTTATAGCGGTTTCACCAAAATGTCAAGACTTTTTCACCTAAATATTCAGATTTTCCGGCTTATGTTCCCAAGGCAGCGGTATGTTTTGAAAAAATAAGAAAATCTTAATCTCCCCGAAAGGACTTCCTAAACTTTCCTGTGTTATAATGCCAGAAATCAAAGGAAGGTGAAACCAATGAAATCGAAAAAATGGCTTATCGCGGCCTTTACCGTTCTTGCCATTTTGCTTATCTCCCTGATGGGGGCGAAGCCGCTGTACAATCTCTACCGCGACATCAGCTTTGACTGGGTGGAGCGAAGCGAAACGGAAAAGGCCGTTAAGGCCTATGCCGAGGAAAAGGGCATCTCTTACGGCGAATACCCCCAATACATGATCGACCTTTACGAACGCAACCCGGAGACGGAGAGCTTCGTCCTGAACTACCCCTTCCGCGAAAAGGTGGAGGTGGATCTGAGCGCCTATTCCCGCGCCAGCGTCCCCCTGTTCCTGCAATGGGACCCCATGTGGGGCTATGAGGACTACGGCAGCAGCTGCATTGCCGTCACCGGCTGCGGCCCTACATGCCTTGCCATGGTGGGCTACTATCTCACCGGAGATAAAAACATGAGTCCCGATCAGGTGGCGAAATTCGCGGAGAAAAACGGCTATTACGCAGTGGGCTACGGCTCCTCCTGGACGCTTTTCAGCGAGGGCGCCCCGCAGCTGGGGCTGACCGTTCAGGAACTGCCGCTGGTGAAGAAAAAGCTGACGGATGCGCTGGAAGCGGGAACCCCCGTCGTCCTGGCCCTGGGTGAGGGAGACTTTACTTCTACAGGACATTACATCGTGCTCACCGGCCTGGAGGACGGCCTTTTCCGGGTAAATGATCCCAACAGCCGCGTCAATTCCGAAAAGCTTTGGAGCTATGAGGAATTGGAAGGGCAGATCCGTAACATCTGGGCCATTGGGAAATAGAGCAAAGAGTGGAGAGTGAGGAGTGAAGAGTGAGGAGTTAGGAATTAGGAGTGAAACTGTTTTTCAGATACTGCAATCTATTCCTTGTTGCGGCTATCCCGCAAAAAATGCAGTAACCTGATACCAGTTCAACTCCTCACTCCTAACTCCTAACTCTCCACTCTTTACTCTCCGCTCTTCACTTCTAACGATTTCATGCCTTTACAAGCCTGCAATAATTTGATATTCTATATATTATGAAAGGTGGTGGAAACTGTGAAAGTGAAAAAGCTGACCCTTCTGGCGCTGCTCAGCGCCATTGCCCTGACCATTTTCATGGTGGAAGCCCAGATCCCGGCGCTGGTGCCCATCCCAGGCGTGAAGCTGGGACTTGCCAACATCGTGACGGTGTTCGCCGTCTTTGCCCTGGGCGCCAAGGAGGGCGCGGCGGTGCTGTTCGTCCGTATTTTTCTGGGGGCGGTGTTCGCCGGGAATTTCAGCACCATTTTTTACTCCGCCGCCGGGGGACTTTGCGCCATCGGCACCACCATTGCGCTGCGGAGGGTCTTAAAGGAGAACCAGCTTTGGGTGGCAGGCTGCCTGGGCGCCGTCGCCCACTCCATCGGCCAGATGGCCATGGCGGTTCTTCTGACCGGCACGCCCGGTCTGGCCGTTTACCTGCCGGTGATGATCTGCGTCAGCATCGTCACCGGCCTGTTGACGGGGCTTTGTGCCCAACTCCTGGTGAATCGAGGGAAACTATGGAAAATTACTTCGAAATGAATTTGAGCAGGCAGGAAATTGATGCCATTTCCAATCTGGGGCTGGCCCATATGGGGGACTGCGTGTTTGAGATCCTGTGCCGGGGTTACCTCTGTGCCCAGGGAGAGAAAACCGTGGACCGGCTCCACCGGGACACCATCCATATGGTAAAAGCCACGTCTCAGGCCAAGTTTGCGGACAAGCTGCTGCCCCTTTTGAACGAGGAAGAGTTAAGCTACTACCGCCGGGGCAAAAACGCCCACGTCCACGCCGTCCCCAAGTCCGCCACTCCCGCGGAATACGCCAAAGCCACAGGGCTGGAAGCCCTGTTTGGCGCCCTGTATCTGGCGGGCAAAACCCAGCGGCTGAACGAGCTGTTCAAAGCGGTCATGGAAGCCTGATACCAGGCGCAGGAGGAAACTCTATGCTGATCAAAAATCAAATTTACGACGCTCTGGTTACGGACTACACAGCGGAAGGCCAGGGCGTTGCCCATATCGAGGGCTGTGCCGTGTTCATCCCCAACGCCATTGCGGGAGAGCGGGTGCAGGTACGCATTGAAAAGGCCCAAAAAACCTGGGCCACAGGCAAAATCACAGCGCTTTTGGAAAAATCCCCCCACCGGGTCAACCGGGAATGCCCCGTTGCCAAGCTCTGCGGCGGCTGTGACTTCTGGCACATGGACTATGAAGAGGAATGCCGCCTGAAAGCGGAGCGGGTAAAGACCTGCCTGAACCGCATCGGCGGCGAAAATCTGGAGGAAGTCCCTATTTTATCCGCCCCCACCTGCTACGGCTACCGGAACAAGGCCCAGTACCCCGTGGCCGCGAAAAAGGGCCGGGCCTATGCGGGCTTTTTCCGGGCCGGCACCCATGATGTCGTGGAAAACTCCCGCTGTCTGATCCTGCCCAGGGAAACCGATGCGGTGAAAGACGCAGTTATGGATTATGTCAACCAGTACCGGGTGCCGGTTTATGATGAAACCGCCCATAAAGGCCTTCTGCGCCACATTTATGTCCGCCGGGGCGTGGTGTCGGGCCAGGTGCTGGTGTGCCTGGTACTCAACGGAGAAAAACTGCCCCAGGTGGAAGCCCTGATCGCGCGCCTGCAAAAAATCCCCGGCTTTACCACTCTGGTTCTGTCCGTCAACACCAAAAAGGGCAACGCCGTATTGGGGGACAAATTTATCACCCTTTACGGCCCCGGCTATATTGAGGACACTCTCTGCGGCCTGCAATTCCGCCTGTCCCCGAGGTCATTCTACCAGGTCAACCACCATCAGGCACAGCGGCTTTATGAGGCGGCCATTGCCCAGGCGGGGATCACCAGGCAGGACACCGTCCTGGACCTTTATTGCGGCGTAGGCACCATCACCCTGGCCATGGCCTCTGCCGCAGGCAGGGTCATTGGTGTGGAGGTCATCCCCCAGGCCGTAGAGGATGCCCGGGACAACGCCCGCCGCAACCACATAGAAAACGCCGAATTTTTCTGCGGCGATGCCGGCCAGGCGGCTCTGCAGCTGGAAAAAGACGGTGTCCGCCCGGATGTGGTGGTAGTCGATCCGCCCCGGAAGGGCCTGAACGCCGACACCATCGAAGCTCTGCACCGCATGTCCCCCCGCCGGATCGTCTACGTCTCCTGCGACCCCGCCACCCTCGCCCGCGACGTAGCGCTGTTAAAGGAGCGGGGATATGAACTCAAAAACGCGCTGGCAGCAGACCTGTTCCCAAAATGCGCCCATGTGGAAAGTATCGTATTGATGTCGCAGGTAAAGGATTGACTGTAAAAGCTTCTCCGGAAAACATATCTATACGTTATGCCGGAGGATTTGCGCGGGCTATTTCGATGACCTAGGGGTTGAATCAGCAGCCGAAAGCAGGCTGCTGATTTTTTTGAAAAAGTTTGTAACGAATTTTCACTACTGTTTATAAAGAAACAGTATCAAAGCAGCATCCATAACACACAAGCCACCGGACACTGCCAAAGGCCGCAGCATCCGGTGGCTTGCGTTATATGCCGGTTTTCCGTCTTTACTCCCGGTATTTTGTCATCATGGATTTGAATAATTCCTGCGTGGAAGGCGGCGTATGGGTGATGGCATTCGCCCCTGCTTCTATAGTGGCCAGGATCGTATCCGGGCGGTTGCCGCCGGTGGCGATAATGGGGACATCCGGGTAACGCTGGCGGATGGAGCGTACCAGTTCCGGTGTCCTCGCCGCGCCCGCCACATTCAAAATCGACGCCCCCGCCTCCATTCTGGAGCCGATGTCCGTTTTCTCGTCTACCACCGTGATGATGACGGGAATGTCCACCGAGCGGGATACTGCCAACAGATTTATGTTATTGATGGGCGCATTCAGGACCACACCCATGGCACCTTGGCTTTCTGCATCCTTTGCCAAGGACACCGTGCGCAGTCCCTGGGTCGTTCCGCCGCCTACGCCGCAGAATACGGGGATGTAGGACGCCTTGATAATGGCATCGCTGATGGACTGCTGAGGTGTAAACGGATAGACCGCAAAAACGGCATCCGCATCGCAGTTCTTGATAATCGCCAGGTCTGTGGTAAACACCAAGCTTTTGATCCGGCGTCCGTAAATCACAATACCGCTGGCCTGTCTGATCTCCTTCGGCATTTCCAAAATATTATGCCGCAGGCGGCTTTCTACAAATGGCACCTGTTTTTTCTGTTGCTCCATGGGAAGTCACCAACCTCTTTTGTAATATACGGATATGAACGGGTCTCAAAAGCCCGCGCCCCTTGGTTCGCGGCAAATTTCCGTATTCGCTTCCTTTCCGAATTCTTGCCGGACAATGCGGCATATGCTCCGCCTTTGATCAATTGATATTTTATTATACCGGATAAACTTTGCCTGGGTTATGACGGGAATGTAAATAATCCATGAATTCAGGGCTTATCCGAAAAGTGGAGGCTTCCTTGCTTCGTTTTCCGTCATATTCCAGTTTTTTGATGCCCCGTTTTTAGGATGCATCTGCTGCCGGCTCCTTTTTGAGCAGCACATAAATTAAATCTGCCCGCCCCGGAGATGCACTCCGGGGCGGTTTATCAGTTGCATTTCAGCTTTGAGTGTGGTACTATGAGTGTCAGGAGGATTCCCCGGAACCCTCAATCTTCAGAAAGGGAAAGGATGAATGGCAATGAAAAACGTACATAAGTGCCTATTGGCGCTGCTGGCAGCCGTTATGCTGCTTACGGGCTGCGGCGGGAAGCAGGAGGATGTCTCCGGCAAGGTCACGCCCAATGAAGCTTCCCCTACGGCTGCGCCAACAAGTTCTGTGGAAACGGTACCGGAGGAGACAGAGGAAACCCCGGTGTCCCTGGGCCGCATTGAGGGCGGCGTCTACACCAACACCTACGCAGGCTTCGGCTGTGAACTGGATTCCAATTGGGTATTCTACAGCGCTGAGGAACTGCAGGCACTGCCCGGCGACGTTCAGGAGCTGTTTGCAGACACGGAGTTTGGCGACGCTATGAGTGAAATGACCCAGATCATGGATATGAAAGCGGAAAATGCCAACGATCTGACAGTGATCAATGTCTTGTACAATCAAATGGATACCCAGACCCGGCTGCTCTACGCCATGATGAGCGAGGAGGATATCGCGGATGCCATGCTGGATCAGAAGGACCTGCTGATCTCCACCTACGCCCAGGCCGGCATTGAAGTCAGCGCCATGGAAAAGGTCGAGGTAGACTTCCTTGGTGAAAAGCACTTTGCCGTCCGTACCAGCTCCACCTGGGACGGCGTCCCCTATTTCACGCTGCAGCTGTTTGACTATCACGCAGGCCGTTACAGCATCACCACCACTTTCTCCAGCTATCTGGAGGATAAGACGGATGACATGCTGGACCTATTCTATAAAGTCGATTGATTTATTTCCTGCGCCCCGGAGTGTGTCTCCGGGGCGCATTTTTATTTTGTGGAGTTAAACAAATTTTAAGAATTCCCCGCTTGACAAGATGCGTACCGCCTGTTATATTAACTGTACTAGAACAAATAATACAGTTAGGAGGAAAAACCATGGTTCACCTGGACTACCGGGACGCGCGGCCGATTTACGCCCAGATCATTGATGGCTTCCGGGAGCAGATCGCCACCGGGGTTTTGCAGCCGGGGGACCGGCTCCCCAGCGTGCGGGAGCTGGCTTCCACGCTGGCCATCAACCCCAATACCATCCAGCGTGCCTACCGCCGGCTGGAAGCCGAGGGCTGGATCGCTACGGTCCCCGGAAAGGGCTGCTTCGTTTGCAGCAACGACAAATACCGGGATCAGGAGCGGGAACGCTGGTACCGGGCCTTTGATGAGGCCGCGGCGGCGCTGCTGGCTCTGGGCGTTTCCAAGGAATGCCTGAACGAGAGACTACAGAAAGGAGGAAAGCAAGATGCTTGAAATGAAAAACGTTACGAAAACCTTCGGCGCCTTCAAGGCCCTGGATGATCTGACCCTGACAGTCCCCAAAGGCGCGGTCTACGGCCTGGTCGGCCCCAATGGCGCCGGGAAATCCACCGTCATCCGCCATCTGACCGGGGTCTACCGCCCGGACAGCGGCGAAATTACCATGGAGGGACTGCCCATCTACGAAAACCCCAGGGTTAAGGCCGTCACCGGTTATATTCCCGATGACGTCTTCTTTTTCCCCTCCGCCACCTTGGAGGACATGGGCAAATTCTACCAGGGACTCTATCCCACCTTCGACAGGAATCTGTTCCGGCAGCTGTACGATATCTTCCAGCTGCCCGGGAAAAGCCCCATCCGCCGGTTCTCCAAGGGCATGCAGAAGCAGGCCGCCTTCCAATTGAGCCTGTGCATCCGCCCGGAGGTGCTGATCCTGGACGAGCCGGTGGATGGCCTGGACCCCGTCATGCGGCGGCAGGTCATGAGCCTGATCCTCTCGGATGTGGCCGAGCGGGGCACCACGGTGCTGGTCTCCTCCCACAACCTGCGGGAGCTGGAGGACGTCTGCGACCATGTGGGCATTCTGAACCACGGAAAAATGCTGCTGGAACGGAGCCTGGCGGACATGCAAGGCGCCACCCATAAGCTGCAGATCGTGGGCGAAGTTCCCCTGGGGCTGGAAATTCTCCACGAATCCGCCTCCGGGCGGATGAAAACCCTCATTGTCCGGGGAAAGCCCGCCCAGATCGAAGCCAGGGCAGCCGCTGCGAAGCCCGTATATTTTGATCTTCTGCCCCTGTCTCTGGAAGAGATTTTCATTTATGAATTGGGAGGTGTGGACTATGCAGTCAAAGACATCCTTATTTAACGGCACCGTATTTAAGAAAAACCTGACCCGGTTCGCCCCCGCCTGGGGCCTGTACACCCTCTGCCTGATTCTGGGTATGATCGTACTGTATACCGATGATGGCGCCGCGGACTTCTGGTTCGCCAGCCGGATGTGCGAGAACACCCAGCTCATGAGCCTGGTAAACCTATTTTATGCCCCTCTGGTAGCGATGCTGCTGTTCGGCGACCTGTATGCCAGCCGCATGTGCAATGCCCTGCATGCCATGCCCCTGAAACGGGAAGGATGGTTCCTGACCAACGTGCTTTCCGGGCTGGTTTTTTCCATACTGCCCACCGCCGTTATGGCCCTGCTGTCCATACCGCTGCTGATGGGGACCTGCGTGGCGAACGCCTGGCAGATCGCCCTGCTGTGGTTCCTGGGCGCCAATCTGGAATTTATCTGCTTTTTCGGCATTGCGGTATTCAGCGCCTTCTGCACGGGCAACCGCCTTGCCATGGCGCTGGTGTATGCCGCGCTGAATGGCGGCGCCTATGTGATTTACATGATCCTGGAGAACATTTACACCCCCATGCTTTTCGGTGTGGGAACCCCCTTCCACTGGGCGGAGGTACTGACGCCCATTGCCAAAATGTCCAACGATCCTTTGGCGGAGGTGGAAAACTTCAACGATCTGCGGGCTCTGTTCCAGGGCCGGGAGAGCGAAATGACGGCCCAGTTCTGGCTGGTTCCCGGAAGCTGCCGGAATCTGATTGTCTGGGCCATTGTGGGCATTGCCTTTGGGGCCGCGGCCCTGCTGCTATACCGCAGGCGGAAGCTGGAATGCGCCGGGGATGCCCTGGCCCTGCGGGGGCTGGAGCCTGTGTTCATGGTCTGTATTTCCACGGCCGGGGCGGCGCTGGCCTATACGTTCCTGGTTATGTTCCTCAAGTATCGCAGCGGGCCTCTTTCGTATCTATGGATGGCCGCTGGCATGGTGGTGGGTTGGTTTGCCGGCCGGATGCTGGTGGAGCGCTCCGTCCGGGTGTTCCGGTTCCGGAACTGGCGGGGGCTTCTTGTTCTGGCTGCGGCGGCGGCAATCAGCATAGCCGCCACGCGCTTTGACGTGCTCGGCATTGAGGACTGGGTGCCTGACGCGGAAGAGGTGTCGTCTGTTACCATATCCAGCAGCGGCGGTGAGATTACCCTGACGGAGGAAGAAGACATCCAGCAGATCATCCGCCTGCACCAACTGGCGTTGGAAACCCGAATCGCGGATTGGGGCAGTTATCCCCTTTCCTACGTCCAATCCCTGCCGGAGGATACCGGAATAATCCATTTGCCCGACAGTGACTTTTACAGCAGCGAATATGAGGAAGGATTTCTTACCGCAACAAACGTCACGATTGGGTATCAGATGAAAAGCGGCAGACAGCCCACCCGTTATTATAACATCTGGACAGAAGGGGAAACGGGCAGCATCATGCGCGAATTCATGAGCCGCTGGGAGACCGTCTGGGAAAGCGGGAGAAATAGCTTTCATGATTCATTCGACATAAACAGGATCTCTGAGATCAGTTGTACGGGAAAGTCGCTTCCTGCGGAAGAGACCACCGCAGAGGCCGGAACCTCTCTGCTGGCCGCCATACAGGCGGACTGCGAAGAACGCACCATGGCCCAAAACTCCGATTACCACAGCGGTTATTTCCGCCGCCTCGTGGAGGAAGAGGAAACCTACCAAATTTATAGCAGCTTATCTGTACAAATTTGGACTTACATCGGCACCGGAACATACTACGAACAGACTGCTGTGTTCTTTGAGGTCTATCCGGATTCCCGGAATACGCTGAAATGGCTGGAAGACCACGACCTGCTGATCTGGGAAATCTGTGAAGGGGAGCCGGACTGATGCGAAGGACAGTCAATCGGTAAACAGCCGTTTTCCTTCGCCAGCAGCCCGACGCGCAGCGCACCAAAGGCCCCCTTGTGCAAAGGGGGCTGGCACGGCGCAAGCCGTGACTGGGGGATTGTGCGGTAACGTCCTACGGTTTCGCCCAACTTCCGGCAAATTCGCATACCCTTACCGCCTTCCCTCTTCGCATTGGTACCAGCTGAATATGAAATACCTACCGCAACAATCCCTCAGTCTGCCCTTCGGGCAGCCAGCTCCCTTTGCACAAGGGAGCCTGGGCGCTCCCGCACCAGTACAATCAATGTTCCCGGTTGATTTGTTTGTCCTTTGTAGGCAGCTACGGCGAGGCAGCGGGGGTTTCCAAAGGGGGCGCGTTTGCACCTAGCGCCCCTTTGGTCGGCTTCTTTCCGTCCCTTTCTTGCCGAAACAAGAAAGGGACACCCCCGTCTCCTTGAGAAGATAACCAAAACGTACAATTTACCGAATTTCAGCGCACCCAAAGCCTCCCTTGTGCAAAGGCGACCGAAGGAAGTGCCTTGCGCTGAGGTGGCTCCGCGAAGCGGAGACGGAGGGATTGTTGCGGTAACATCTTACGATTTCGCCCAACTTCCGGCAAATTCGTACATTCTTACCGCATTCCCTCTTCGCATCGGTACTAGACGAAAACGAAATGCCTTCCGCACAATCCCTCAGTCAAAAATCAAAGATTTTTGACAGCTCCCTTTGCACAAGGGAGCCTGGGCGCTCCCGCGCCAGTGCGATGTTCCTGACGGGATACCAAAAATAAATGTATACCGCGTTGGTTTTGGTTCGCCCGGTCTGCATTTTTAACAAGAATGAGAACACAAGCTCCTTTTCCAGCCGCCGAAACCATTCGGCGGCTGGCTTTTGCAATTGCCGCTTTGTTTCATGGGGCAGTTTACCGCTTTTTCCGTTTACTTGTGCCTAACCGCCGCGCTTACCACAACATATTGTGTTTTTCCATAAAACTACCAAAATCCCCCTGCGGGGGATGTGAAAATAAGGTAGAATTGTGTTTATTTCTATGATTGACAATCTCAGATGCAATTAGTATAATAATATCGATATGCTATGTATCATAGTATACATATTGTTTTCTTTAGAATCATCGATTAGGAGGAAATCACTTTGAAGGATTGGGCTTATTTGACAACTGTTGAGGAGATGGAACAAGCCACCAATTCCTTGCTGGAAAACGGTAAGAAGGTTGGCGCGGATTCCTGGCAGCAGCGGGTCAAGAACCAGACTCCCCATTGCGGCTTCGGCGAATCGGGTACCTGCTGCCGTATCTGTTCCATGGGTCCCTGCCGCATCACCAAGAAGGCCCCCCGGGGCATCTGCGGCTGCGATGTGCATGGCATCGTCGGCCGTAATTATCTGCGGTTCACCGCTGGCGGCGCCGCCACCCACTCTGACCACGGCCGTGAAATTATGCACACCCTGTACCAGACCAAAGAGGGCGGCAACTATCAGGTCAAGGACCCTGAAAAGCTGATCCGCATCGCCAAGGAATGGGGCGTGGAGACCGAGGGCAAGGATATCTACGACCTGGCCCACGAAATGGCGGAAATCGGCCTGCTGGAATACGGCAAGCCTTTTGGCACCCAGCGCTTCCTGAAGCGCGCTCCCGAGCACACCCAGAAGCTGTGGCACGACGCGGAGATCGAGCCCCGGGCCATTGACCGGGAGGTTTCCCAGTCTCTGCACATGACCCATATGGGCTGCTCGTCCCTGCCTGAGGCGCTGATCCGCCAGGCTCTGCGGGCCGGCCTGTCCGACGGCTGGGGCGGCTCCATGATGGGCACTGAGTTCTCCGACGTTATGTTCGGCACGCCCAAGCCCGTGGACACCACCGCCAATATCGGCGTCATGGAGAAGGACAATGTCAACATCGTCGTCCACGGCCATGACCCGAGCCTTTCCGAAATGATCGTTTACTATGCCGGCGACCCCGAAATGATCGCGCTGGCAAAATCCGTCGGCGCCAAGGGCATCACCATTTCCGGCGTGTGCTGCACCTCCAACGAGGTCGCTATGCGTCACGGTATCCCCATGGCCGGCAACTTCCTGAACCAGGAGAACGTGGTGCTCACCGGCGCCTGCGAAGCCATCGTCGTGGATGTGCAGTGCATCTTCCCCGCCCTTGGCCCCCTGAGCAAGTGCTTCCACACCAAGTTCGTCACCACCTCCCCCATCGCCCGGATGCCCGATTCCGAGTTCATCCGCTTCAGCGCCGCCAATGCCGGCGAAAACGCCAAGGCCATTGTGCGCATGGCAATTGAGAACTTCAAGAACCGGAAGCCCGAGCTGGTGAACATCCCCTCCATGAAGCAGAACGCCCGCGTCGGCTACTCCGTCGAGGCCATCAAGAAGGTTCTGGACGGCGTCGCCAACTCCCAGGTCGATGAGTTTGGCACCACCAAGCCCCTGATCGAGTGCGTCCACTCCGGTGTCCTGCGGGGCGCTGTGGCGATGGTCGGCTGCAATAACCCCAAGGTCCGTCCCGACACCGCCCACATCGCGCTGATGAAGAAAATGCTGGAAAACGACATCATCCTGATCGTCTCCGGCTGCTCCGCCCAGGCTGCCGCCAAGGCCGGCCTGATGGATCCCGAAAAGGCCAAGGAGTACTGCGGTGCGGGCCTGAAGCGTGTGTGCGAGCTGGCCGGCATTCCTCCCGTCCTGCACATGGGCTCCTGCGTGGATATTTCCCGTATGATGATCCTGGCCTCCGATATTGCCAAGGACTGGGGCATCAACATCTCCCAGGTTCCCGTGGTTGGCTGCGCTCCCGAATGGATGTCCGAGAAGGCCGTCTCCATCGGCAACTACGTCGTGGCCACCGGTATCGAAACCTTCCTGGGTGTTGACCCCTATACCAAGGGCTCCGAGGAAGTCACCGCCCTGCTCCAGGGCGACCACGGCATCAACGACTGGGTCGAGGCCAAGTTTGTCGTGGAGACCGATATCGAGAAGCTGGGCGACAAGATGATTGAGTGCATCGAAGCCAAGCGCGCTGCCCTGGGCATCTGATTACTTAACTACGAGGTCTTTTTCCAATGAAAGTAGCGATTACCGGTAAGGGCGGCGTGGGCAAGACCACCCTGGCCTCTACCCTGGCCCGGCTCTACGCCGATGAAGGCCGGACCGTTCTGGCCGCCGACGTAGACCCCGACGCCAACCTGGGGCTGGCCCTGGGCCTGACCCAGGAGGAAGTGGACGCCATCGTCCCTATCTCCAAAATGCGCACCCTGGTGGAAGAGCGCACCGGCGCCAGCGCCGCCAACAAGTTCTTCAAGCTGAACCCCTACGTGGCGGATATCCCCGACACCTTCTCCAAGGAGATCAACGGCGTGAAGCTGCTGGTCATGGGTACCGTGGATGTGGGTGGCAGCGGCTGCGTCTGTCCCGAGCATGTGATGCTGAAAGCCATTCTCTCCGCCCTGACCTACCGCAAGAACGACGTGGTCATCATGGACATGGAAGCCGGCCTGGAGCACCTGGGCCGGGGCACCGCCGCCAACATGGACCAGTTCATCGTGGTCATCGAGCCGGGCGCCCGCAGTGTGCAGACCTACCGCAATGTCAAGCGCCTTGCCGCTGACCTGGGCGTGAACCGCGTCCGGGTGGTTGCCAACAAGGTCCGGGACACGCGGGACGAGGAATTTATCCGCGGCTCCATTCCCCCGGAGGACCTGCTGGGCTTTATCCACTACAACCTGGAGATCATGGACGCCGACCGGCAGGGAAAATCTCCCTACGACTTCAGCCCTGCGGCAATCGATGAGATTCGGAAAATCAAAGCGATTCTGGATCGTGAGGAATCGTGATTGAATCATTATTAGGAGGAAATACCGTGACACTTTTTGAAAGAGTTTTTGGCGGCAACGACTACAATTACGAGCGCACCGTAGCCGCCATTGATGAAGCGATCGCCGCTTACGGCGAGAGTGAAGCAGTGTCCTTCCCCGGCACCGCTTACAGCCTGCCCTGTTACTATGGCGTCACCGGCGTCAAGATCACCACCCTGGGTGAGATGAAGGCCGCCATGGAGACCATCAAGGCAAAAATGACCCGCAACAACCGCCTATACGACGTGTTTGAAAGCGGCATTGCCTCCGCCCTGTGCGCGGAGTTCCTGGAAGCGCTGAAATACCTGCACGGCGCCGAGCCTTACGCCGAGCCGGAAATGGGCCACCTGACCGACGCCTTCGTCCGTAACCTGGGCGTGCCCCTGGTCACCGGCGATATTCCCGGCGTTGCCGTCATCATCGGCGGCGCGGAGGACCCCGCCGAGACCGTGGCGCTGGCCAAATCCTACCAGGCCCAGGGTATCCTGGTCTCCCTGACCGGCGATTCCATTAAGCACTGCTATGACGCCGGTATGAAGCTGGGCGAAAACGTCCGCGTGGTCCCGCTGGGCTATGAGATGCAATCCGTCATCCATATCGTCTCCGTGGCCATCCGTGCTGCCCTGATTTTCGGCAACATCACCCCCGGCGATTTCCCCGCCCTGGCTAAGTACACCATGGACCGCGTCAAGGCCTTCGTCAACGCCTATAAGCCCCTGTCCGACGAGATTGTCTCCTATGGCGCTGGCGCCATCTGCCTGGGCTTCCCCGTTATCTCCAACGAGACAGAGAACATGTTCCGGGTTCCCAAGTCCCTGATTCAGCAGCTGGACACCTCCAAGTGGAACGCCACCTCCCTGGAGGCCCGGGATATCAAGCTGAAGATCACCAACATCGACATCCCCGTGGCCTTCGCCACCGCATTTGAAGGCGAGATCATCCGCCGGGGCGACATGCAGGTGGAAGTGGATGGCTCCCGTGTGGACTGCTTCGAGCTGGTTCAGACCCGGGAAGCCTCCGAAGTGGAGGATCACAAGATCATCGTGGACGGCCCTGAGATTGGCGAAATCCCCGTTGGCTCCAAGATCTCCCTCAGCTATACCATCGAAGTTGCCGGCAAGGCCATGCAGCCCGACTTTGAGTCCGTCATGGAGCGGAAGATCCACTCCTGGATCAACTGCATCGAGGGCGTTATGCACACCGGCCAGCGTGACATGATCCGTGTCCGTATCAGTAAGGCCGACTTTGAGGCGGGCTTCCAGTTTAGACATCTGGGCGAAGTCCTGTACGCCAAGGTCAAGAGCGAATTTGAGGCCGTTGTTGACAAGTGCCAGGTCACCATTGTTGTGGACGCTGAGAAGAACGCCCAGCTCCGTGCTGCCGCCAACGAGGTCTTCAACAAGCGTGATGACCGTCTGAAGAGCATGACCGACGAGTCTGTGGACCAGTTCTACACCTGCATCATGTGCCAGGCCTTCTCTCCCAGCCACGTATGTATCGTTACGCCCGAGCGTCTGGGACTGTGCGGCGCCGTGTCCTGGCTGGACGCCAAGGCTACCAACGAGCTGGACCCCACCGGTCCCTGCCAGATCGTTCCCAAGGACCGCTGCATTGACGAGAAGCTGGGCCGCTACGAGGATGTGGACGAAGCCGTCAACAAGTACTCCCACGGCGCTCTGGAGCATGTGACATTGTACTCCCTGTTCCAGGATCCCATGACGAGCTGCGGCTGCTTCGAGTGTATCTGCGGCGTGGAGCCTGTCTCCATGGGCGTTGTCATCACCTGCCGTGAGCACGCCGGAATGACCCCCCTGGGCATGACCTTCTCCGAGATGGCCTCCATGACCGGCGGCGGTGTACAGACCCCCGGCTTCATGGGCCACGGCAAGCACTTCATCGCCTCCCACAAGTTCATCGCGGCGGAAGGCGGCCCCGGCCGTATCGTCTGGCTGCCCAAGCTTCTGAAGGATCAGATGCGGGAGCGCCTGGACGCCACCGCGCTGGAAATGTATGGCGTGGAGAACTTCACCGACATGATCGCCGACGAGACCATCTGCACCGAGGACCCCGAGGAGCTGCTGAACTACCTGTCCGAGGTAGGCCACCCCGTCCTCAGCATGGAGCCTTTCGATATGTAAGCGGCATGGCCGGCTGAATCAGAAACAAGAAAATGGTTTCTCCCCTTCTCACAAAGAAGGGGAGAAACGAAAAAATTACGGTATCGCCGTTTTGGGCGATACCGTTTTTCTATTTGCCTTTATACAACTGTTCCCGGAATCCCAGCTTTCCATGGTCTGCTCTTTTCAAGCCACCCATGTTCAGCCCAATATTTTCCGTCCAGATACGCAGGGTCCTTTTTATGCAGGGATTTCTGCATCATACGGCATATAAGGAATTTCATTCGCACAGCGGTCCTTACCCGCGGTGGTTTTTCTTCGCCGATGCGCAGGAGTTTTTCCGACAGACGTTTCATCCTCCCGGTAAGGTCGGCCCGTTTTGCCTCTGGCAGCTCGTCCCAAATAAGACTTTCCATAAGTCTCCCCGTAAACACCTTTATTTCGGAAATTCCCCACCAAGACAGGCTATGTTTTATATCCTTTGCAGCGGACCACGCTCCTGCGCCCAAGCATTGCGTAATGATAACCGCGCGCTTGGTAAACATTTCTGGCGCGGGACGGTGTGGCATCCATAAATAAGCAAAATGGTCAAGCAGCGCTTTCATAGCCCCCGTTGTGTGCATCACATAGGCAGGGGACGTCATCACAATCAAATCCGATTCCAGCAGAGACGCCGCGATTCTCTGTATATATACAGCATCCTTGCATGTATATGCACCCTTTAAGACGCAGTTCACACAGCCCGTACAGAAGGCGGGACAGTCTTTCGGCAGGTAATATTCCGTGATCTGTGCGTTTTTCTTAAACGGCTTGAGAAACATCTCCTTCAGGCGGTAGGTAACACCATGCTTTTCCGTTCCGTTTATCACGACAATTTTCATAGGTTAAATCTCCAAAATATCATGTAGAATTTGAGAATGGAACGTTTTACGCTCCTCTGCATCTAACAAATCCATTCCCCAGTATTTCCCGATCATTTCGTACCGCAAAAACGCCTGCTGCATCACCGCAATCAAATAAAGTGTTTTGCGCGCGAGGGTCTCCTGATCCCAATCCGGGCGGCAGGCAGACACCAGGGGCAAATAAGCCAAGTACGTTCTATGTGTGTTGTCATCCTCCTTTGGCTCGTGCATATCGGTCAGAATCGAGATTTTCGACACCGCATAGTGTTCAAACAAAAAAGTCAAAGTCATATTGCCAAGACAGTCCAGTTTCTCAAAAGGAGAAAGCCCTTCCTGTGCTTCCCGGATGGAGCGAAAACGGTCAACAATACCGTTGACGATCCGCTCAACACACAGCTGTATGAGTTGGTCCTTATTTCCGAAATGATAATTCACAAGCCCCAATCCTACATTTGCTTTCTTGCATATCTCCCGTACCGTGATGTCATTCATTTGCTCCCCTTTTTCATTGATGAGGTCTATCGTAGCCTGAATGATAATCTCTTTGTTATCCATAGCACCCTCCTTGAACATCGTTCAATTTCATTATACTGAACAATGTTCAAAAAATCAACGGGTTTTTGACGCTATTTTATGAATATCCGTATAAGTTTTTGTCTCCAAAAAACGGCATAGAGACATTTCCTGATAGGAAACATCCCTATGCCGTTTTCTTTTTTGATATAATAGCGGAGGTTTTTATTCGAAATCATATCAAACCTGATAAATTTTAACGATTTCCGTCGGTCCTTCCAGCAGGATGGAATCTACCTGGCCGGACGCTCCGCCAATGGTGATTTTCAGTGTGCCTCCACGGTTTTCCCCTGTCAGGACATTGCCGGGCAGCTGCCCCTTTGTCCACAGGACAGCGGCGATGGAGCCGCAGCCGGTGCCGCAGGCCAGCGTGAAATCCTCCACGCCGCGCTCAAAGGTCAGCACCCGCACTTCCCCCTCGGCCAAAGATTGGTAGAAGTTCACATTGGCCCCCTTGGGGAATGCGGGGTCATAGCGCAGCGCCCGCAGAGTCTCCCGGAGGGAATCCGCATCCGCCCACAAGTCCCCCCGGTATTCCGCCACAGCGTGGGGCACGCCGGGATTTCCCAGCTCCACATAGGCCACATCCCCCTTCCGGTGCAGGTCCAGGACGCTGGGATTGTTCAGCCGCACCCTGTACCGGTTCTCGTCCAAGCGCCAGCCGGGAACCAGCCCCGCGTCGGTCTGAACCAGCATTTCCTCCCCGGCGATGCCCATGTCATAGGCAAACCGGCAGATGCACCGGGCGCCGTTGCCGCACATCTCGCCCCGGGAACCGTCGGCATTGTAAAAGTGCAGCCGAAAATCCGCCACGTCGGAGTGGTCCACCGCCATAAAGCCATCCGCTCCGGTAAGTTTACATAACTCTACCGCCAGCTTTTCAAAATCCAGCGTCTTTCCCCGGGCATCGATGACCATAAAGTCATTTCCCGCTCCGTTCATGTAGTAGACATTCATGAAGAATTTCCCCTTTCACAGGCAGGAAGGGAAAAGCGGTTTCTCCGGCTTTCCGCCTTCCGTTTTCAACTTACCCCAACATGCTTTCCATGGTATACAGGCCATTGCCCTTGCCTGCCATAAACCGGGCGGCGTCCACCGCCCCGTCCGCCAGCATGGCCCGGGTGACGGCTTCATGCTTCAGCGTCAGGCACTGGGTCCCGGTGTGGATGTGCACCTCATGGATGCCGACCACGCTGCCCATGCGAAGGGAGGAAATCCCGATTTCATCCTTTTCCCGTTTGCCCTCACCGGCCCGGCCGCAGTGGGCAGAGGCTTCCGGGCGGACCTCCTTAATGGCATTGAACAGCATCAGGGCCGTGCCGCTGGGTGCGTCCACTTTGCGGTTGTGGTGGGTCTCCACGATCTCAATATCGGCATCCGGGAAATACCGGGCGGCTTCCTTGGCCAGGCGGCACAGCACCGCAATGCCCAAGCTCATATTGCCGGAATAAAACACAGGGATCTCCTGGGCGGCAGCGGCGATCAGCGCCTTTTCTTCCGCAGTATGGCCGGTGGTGCCGATGACGGCGGCGGCGTGAAGCTTCTTGGCATAGTTCAGCACACCGGCAATGGCAGTATGGTGGGAAAAGTCAATGACTGTATCCGCTTCCACACCGCCCAGCTCGTCAAAGGTCCTGGGCACACTGTTTTCTCCGTCGATGCTAACTCTGCCCACCACTTCTTCCCCGAGAATGCCGCACAGCAGCTTTCCCATGGCGCCGTTGGCACCGCAGATCACAGCCTTCATACGTTGATCCCCAGCTTTCTCATCTGCTCGTACAGATTCGCCCGGTTGTCATCCTCCATGGGGGTCAGGGGCAGGCGCAGAATCTCCTTGCCGTAGCCCATGGCGGAAACAGCCGCCTTCACGGGGATGGGGTTGACCTCGCTGAACAGAGCGTTGGTCAGTGGCAGAAGCTTACATTGCCACTGGGCAGCGGTCTGATAGTCTCCCGCCTTGCAGGCATCGGTCATGGCGACGGACTCCTTCGGCACCACATTGCTCAGTACGCTGATGGTGCCCGCCGCGCCCATGGCCATCATGGGGACCGTCAGGGCATCCTCGCCGGAATAGATATCCAGCTTATCCCCGCACAGGGCCTGCAGCTCCACCATCTGCGCCATATTTCCGGTAGCCTCCTTGATGGCCACAATGTTGGGATGCTCCGCCAGCTTTGCAACGGTTTTGGGCAGCAGGTTTACCCCCGTCCGGCCGGGAACATTGTACAGGATGACCGGAACAGTAGAAGCGTCGGCAATGGTTGTGAAATGCTTGATCAGGCCATTCTGGGTGGCCTTGTTATAGTAAGGGGTCACAACCAGAATGGCGTCGGCCCCCACCTTGCAGGCGTTCCGGGTGTTGGCGAGAACATGCTCGGTGTTGTTGGTGCCGGTACCGGCAATGACGGGGACGCGGCCTGCCACCTTCTCTACTGTATACTGGATGACCTTTTTCTGGTCTTCCGGTTCAATGGTGGCATTCTCACCAGTGGTTCCCATCACCACAATGGCGTTGATTCCGCTTTCGATTTGAAACTCCAGAAAACGGCCCAGGGCTTCATAGTCAATTCCAGTTTCCGTCATGGGTGTCACAATGGCGGTAGCCATGCCGGTAAAGACGGTGTTTTTCATGGATTATTTCTCTCCTTTGAATTTAAGCAATATTGTATTTTCGCTGGACCGCTTCAAACCTTAAACCGGTTGAAATACTCGTACAGCGGCGTTAACTTTTCAAAAAAATCCCCGACTTTCGTTTTCAGCTCCGGCCCGAAAATACCGGGGCCGGGAGCTTCCTCACGGACACAGCCGATCTGTGCCTTCCAGGCAAAGTAAGGCTCCAGTTCCGGATTTTCCGCCTGTTTCGGACGCTTATAGCACTGAGCTGTAATGGGCATGCCCACCGCTTTCTCCGTCGCTTTGATCAGGCTCAGAAACTCCTGGGGATAGGCAGTGATATAGCGGCGGAAATCCTCCATCGCTGCCGTCCGGGGATGCCACAGGGAAAAGCCATAGGAAACGCCCTCCGGGCGAATCTCAAAAAACAGGCAAGGATTCTCCGCCCACCACTCTACATCCTGGCGGATGCAGAGCCACAGGCTCTCCTTGTAGGGATCCGGGTGGTGGAGCCGGGCATCCCGGTAAATGCGGCTGACCTTCAGGATATTGCCCGGTTTTTCCAGAAACGGTTCAAACAGCTCCTTTCCCAGGGCTTTCATCGGCTCATACAGGGTGTCCACATACTGCTGTTTGTGCTCTAAAAACCAGTCACGGTTATTGTTCATACGGATGCCCCAGAGGAAGTCAATGGTCTCCGGGGTAAAGCCGGTAAACATGAAATCACCTCAACAATTCTTCTTTCTTCTGTCGCTTGTCAAAGCGGTTCCTTTTTCTGCTTTGTTTTATAGACCACCTGACCGAAATGCTTGGCCTGAACCGGCTGGTCAGGAAGCTCAATGGTATAGCGCTCATAGGCATTGATGATCCTGGTGCCATTGTAATCCAGTTCCCGGGGAATATCATGGCCGTAGGACATATGGACATGTCCATGTACCAGGTACTGGGGATGGTATTTGTCCAGCAGCTCCCGCAGGGATTCAAATCCCCAGTGAGCCGGGTCCTCGGCATCGCCCAGGCCCTCCGGCGGGGCATGGGTCACCACGATATCCACGCCGCCCAGCCGCCACAGCTGCCTGCGCAGCTTGAATATCCGCAGGCGCATCTCATTATCCGTGTACTGGTGGACATCCCGGCGGTACCGCCGGCATCCCCCCAGACCCAGGATGCGGACGCCGTTGTAGGTCACGATATGGCCGTCAATGCAGTCACAGCCCTCCGGTGGGGCAACGCGGTAGTGTCCATCGTGATTTCCGTGGACATACAGCACAGGGCACCGGGCCATGGTCACGAGAAAACTCAGATATTGGGCTTTCAGGTCGCCGCAGGATAAAATCAGGTCATACTCCGCCAGGCGGCCGGGAACGTAATAGTCCCACAGGGCAGGGCATTCCTCATCGGATATGGTCAAAATCTTCACGGGGCTTGCCCTCCTTTTCCGCCTGGATCTTGTCTCTGTATATGCCCAGCTCCCGCACCATGGACTTGGAAATCGGCAAAATATCTTCATATTGCGGAATTTCACCGATGATATTGTCGCACAGCCAGTCCATGTGCAGCAGCTGCTCCGGTGTGAAATGGTGGGTGCCGTCGTTTTTCACTGTGCCGTCCTGGGCCGTAATCCGCCGCAGGAAGGGATCGACGTTGCCATCCTTCAGTCCCTTTTGCAGCAGAAGGGCCATCTGGCGCAGTCCTTCGGGAAGCTTTTCAGACAGCTTCACGCCAATGACGCCGCTGTCCATGCCCAGCCAATAGTTCAGGGCGGTGGATACTCCTTTGTCCCGCTTCCAGCCGCCGGCCAGAATGCTGCGGATGGCGAACACATAGAAGCTGCCCCACTCCCAGATGGGGGTTGCCAGGGGAACCAGATCCCCCCGGTCGTTCATCAGGTAGGTGCCGTAGTTGCAGAAGTCCATATACATTTTCGACCGGGTCGGCGCGTCCCGGTTGGAAACCACCCGGATACCGTCAGCGAAAAAGTCCGCCTGATGGGTCCCCGGCAGACAGGACCACCGAAGCTCGATCTGCGCCCGGGGATTGGTCATCTGAGCGCCCAGGGCAAAGGCATTGATGGAGGCGGGAACACCGAAAATGGGATAGGAGGCAATATAGCCGATGCGGTCCTCTCCCGCCATGGCGCCGGCGATGGCGCCCGTGATAAATTTGGCCTCATAGATCCGCCCGTAATAGGTGCGGATGCTGGTATAGGGCTGGTCAACGGAGCAGTTCATGAACCGCACCTTGGGATATTTCACCGCGGCCTTCAGCGTCGCGCGGCTCAGGGGCGGCGCGGTGGTAAAGACTACCTGGGCGCCTTCGGCAACAGCTTGCTCGATATAAGCCTCCGCCAGCTCGGAATTGGCGGCGCCGTAATAGCTGCGCACCGCGACCTTGTCGCCGAATACCTGCTCCAGCTGCTCCCGGCCCGCCTCATGGCCCATGACCCAAGCGCTGTTGGCGGCGTCCAGCTGGTGGACAAACGCCACGTTCAGCTTTTCCAGGCCGGAGAGAACACGATTCAGGAAGCTGCCCTTGCTTTCATCCTCCGCCTTGGTCTGCACCTTGACGGAGTCCTCCTTTGCCGTGGAAACAAAATCATCCCGCAGGGCGGCAACACTTTTTTTCAGTGCCGAGGCGGAAAGCCTTCCCAGATCCTGAAACGGATACAGCTCCAGCCACAGCAGCAGTGCTTCCTCCGGGAGCACGCCTTCCATTTTGGGATTCAGTGCGCAGAAGGCATCCCGGAAATAGTGGAAATAGGCGTTGAAGGTGCGTTTTTCCGCATCGGTCCAGGCTTCGCCGCTTTTCTTGCCCAGGTGGGCAAGCAGCCGGGCATAGTCGCCGGGGCGGCGGAACTGGACAGCATAAAGATTGGAAGATTTATAAAACTCAATGAACTCATAGTATGCCTTGATCCGCGGCTCGTTGGACATGGGAGGCATAACGCGCTTGACGGTACCAAAAATCCGGGGAGCGTCAAAATGGCGCAGGACACTGACCCGCTTGTTGCCCTCCTGGACGTAGAAGCTGCCCAGGTATTCAAAACAGGAGATAGGGTCGGTGATCCCCACTTCTCCCAGATGGGCCGCGCAAAGATTGATCCACTTGGCTGCGAACTCCGTCTTGCTGTCCAGCAGCGGACGGAAGCTGGCGGTAAAGGCAGTAATGCGCCCGGCGGATTTTACGCCGATGATCCGTTCCGAAGGGATTTCTACCAGGCCCACGTCCACCACCGCATCGCTGGAATTCTCCGGCAGGATCTCATCCAGCACCTCGGGATGGGGCGGTTTTCCGGCCATCAGCAGTTCCCTATATTCTTTCTGTCCCTGGCGCAGCGCCTGGGCATATTCTTCAGATGCTGTTTGCGTCATGATAGCAGCCTCCTGAGAAAAGGTAATTTCACACATATATGATAACACAATTTTGTGAGTTTGCAACAAAAAATTAAAAATCGTCCCCAAAACGCAAAGAAATGCAGTCTCAAGAAAATCTTAAGGCTTTGTCATAAGCCTTCGACTTGTTTTTCCCCGCAAAAAATAGTACAATGTAAAAAAACGAGAATTACGAAAGGGGCAGTTTCATGCCAACGAAAGAAAACGCTGTTACCGGCTATGCCCAGCAGATCCTTGCCCAGGTGCGGACCGTGGTTGTGGGAAAGGACCAGGTGCTGCTGTGGGTGCTGGCGGCCATTTTGGCCCGGGGCCACATTCTGCTGGAGGATATTCCCGGCGTGGGCAAGACCACCATGGCTCTGGCTTTCTCCCGGGTACTTGACTTAACCTACAGCCGCGTCCAGTTCACCCCGGACGTACTGCCCTCCGATGTGACAGGCTATTCCATTCCCGACCAGAATGGCGGGGGACTTCAATACCAGCCCGGCGCGGTACTGTGCAACCTGTTTCTGGCAGATGAGCTGAACCGGGCCACCTCCCGCACCCAGTCCGCCCTTTTGGAGGCCATGGAGGAGGGGCAGGTCACCGTGGACGGCGTCAGCCACAAGCTGCCCAGGCCCTTCACCGTCATTGCCACCCAAAACCCCACCGGCGCAGCAGGTACCTCCCTGCTTCCGGACAGCCAAATGGACCGGTTTATGATCCGCCTGTCCCTGGGCTATCCCAGTCCCAAGGATGAAATGGCCATGGTCTTGAACCGCCAGGGCGGCAATCCTTTACTGACCCTAAGCGCCCTGATGACCCGGGAGGACCTGGTGAAAATCCAGGACGCGGTGGAGGATACGTTCTTAAGTGACAGCGTGGTGAATTATATCGTCACCCTGGTGAACGCCACCCGGGGCAGCAGCGACATCCTCCGGGGGGCCAGTCCCCGGGCAACCCTTTCCGTCACCGCCATGGCCAAGGCCGTCGCCCAGCTCCGCGGACGGGATTATGTCACCCCCGGGGACGTGAAGGAGGTTTTTGCCCACACCGTGGCCCACCGGCTGATTCTGTCGCCCAAAGCGGAGGCCCAGGGGAAATCCCCGGAGCAGGTGCTTCAGGATATCCTTACCAGCATCCCCACCCCCCGGCTGCGCTGATATGTTTGGACGCAGAATTTGCTACCTCTCGGCCCTGATGGCCTGCGGGGTGTTTTATATTGCTTATGGGGAATGGCTTTCCTGGCTGGTGCTATGGATCGTTCTGGGACTTCCATGGCTTTCGCTGCTTCTGAGCCTGCCCGCCATTTTGAGCTTCCGCATAGAGGCCGACGGTGCCGGCGCCTTGCCTATGGGCGGGGAGGGCGACGTATGGCTGCTGGGCAGCAGCGGTCTTCCGATGCCGCCTTTTAAGGGGAAGCTGCGGCTTCGCCGGTGCATTACCGGGGAGAGCTGCCGCTACAGATCCCTGTCAGGGCTGCCTGCGGAGCATTGCGGCGGGATCGCCGTCACGGTGGAAAAGGCACGGGTCTGTGACTATCTGGGGCTGTTTGCCTTTCCCGCGAAAACCGGAGGGCAGAAAACGGTATTGGTTCGCCCCATCCCGGTCCCGGTGCCGGAGCCACCTGACTTAAAGCGCTACATCGCCCGCTCCTGGCGGCCGAAATTCGGCGGCGGCTTCGCGGAGAACCACGAACTGCGTCTGTACCGTCCCGGCGACAGTCTGAACCAGGTACACTGGAAGCTCAGCGCCAAAACCGGAAATCTGACCCTGCGGGAGCCTATGGTCCCCCAGCGGGGACTGGTGCTGCTGACCATGAACCTCCGGGGCACTCCCACAGAATTGGACCGGAAATTCGGGCGGCTGCTGTGGCTGGGCAATTATCTTTTGGAGCTGGCCATCCCCTTTGAGATTCGCGCGCTGACTGCCGACGGCATTCGCTCCATCCCCGTGGAGGACGAGCAGGGGCTGGGCAAGGCCATTGACACCCTGCTGTGCAGCGGAGCGGCAAAGCAAGGCTCCATCCGGGACCATTGCTACGCCGCCTCCTGGCAATACCATATCGGAGGTGGCGCCGATGAAAGCTGACAAGTGGGTCACCGCCGGAATTGCTGCGGTGTTGGCCTTTCTCCTCGCCTTTGGCACCGCAGGCGGTATAGTCACCGCCTTTGCCCTGCCGCTAAAAAGCTATCCGGCGGTGGTATGGGCCTGGGCATTTTCTTCCCTTTTTTGCGCTGCCGCCTTCAGCTGGAAGCGGGGCGGCATCCTGGTATTGGGCCTGTTGGCTCTGTTGGCAGGCTACCTGTGGCACCGGGGAGATCTTCCCGAACAGGTTTTACGGCTCTTATACCACATTACTTACATTTATGACAAGGGCTACGGTTGGGGCGTCTTTCTGCCCATGGAGCTTCCATGGTGGACGGACTTTGTGGATTTGCCTATGGCGCTTCTGGGGGCGGCTGTCTCCATGGTAACCGCGTGGACAGTATGCCGGGGCATAAACGGGGATTACGCCATTATTTGTGCTCTTTTGCCCCTGCTTTCCTGCCTGGTGGTCACGGACACCGTACCGGGAACGGGAAACCTGTTCGCCCTGTTTTTCGCAGTGGTGATGCTTCTGCTGACAAGCCGTGTCCGAAGTGAGAATGTCCTTCAGGGAAACCGGCTGACCCTCCTTGCCGCCATTCCCACGGCACTTGCCCTGGGCGGGCTGTTTCTGGCCGTGCCGCAGGAAGGTTATGTAAACCAATCTGCCGCGATTCGGGATGACATTCTGGCCTGGTTTCTGGATTTTCCCGAGACTCTGGAAAGCACGGTTCAGGAGGTCACCCTCAGCGTTTCGGGCAGCGAAGCGGAAAACGTGGACCTTGCTGCCATGGGCCGCCGCGTGGAATCCACTGCTCCGGTGATGTCCGTCACCGCCGAGGTGGGCGGCACCCTGTACCTGCGGGGCCAGGATTACGACGGATACGACGGAACCAGCTGGACTGCCTCCGGCCACCGGGACGAGAACTTTTCCTGCAGCGGCTCTTCCCTTGGCAATGTGACCATTGAAACCCAAAGCCAGCTGGAGCAGCTGTATCTGCCCTATTATCCCACCGGCGGGCAAAGCCTGGTGGGCGGCAGGCTGGAAAATCCCCAGCTTTATACCCAATACACCTTCTCCCGCACCGGGCTCCCGGACAATTGGCAGGCGCTGACCGCCGCCGGTGACAGTGCGGAAGCGCCGCCCCTCTTTGCTGACACTGCGGGCATGGAACAGCAGACCTACCTGGCCCTGCCCGAAAAAACCCGGTCCGGGGCTGAAGCCCTGCTTGCCCCCCTGTTTCAGGATGCCGGCACCACCACAGAAAAAGCCGCCGCCATCGCGAATTTCGTGCGAAACTCCGCCCTTTACGACCGGAACACCACCAGCATGCCCAGCGGCGAGGAGGATTTTGCCCTGTGGTTCCTGGAAGCGTCGGAGACGGGCTATTGCGTCCACTTTGCCACTGCGGCTGTGGTTCTGCTCCGGGCGGCAGGCATCGAAGCCCGGTATGTCAGCGGATACATGGTCCGCACCCTGTCGGGGCAAACTGCTGTTGTGACAGGAGAGAACGCCCACGCCTGGGCGGAATACTATGAGCCTGGCCTGAACACCTGGCTGGTGCTGGAAGCCACTCCCGCGGACTTAAATGTCCAGGCCGGGAACACAGGAGAGGTGCAGGCAACCCTTCCCTCCGCAGAGCCCACTGACGAAGCCACCAGCGCTTCCACCCAGCCACAGGCTGCGCCGCAGAATCCCACAGAGCCATCTGCCAGCGCGCCATCCCCGCAAGCGCCCGCGCCCCGGGACTTTGGTCCGGTGCTGAGGCTGCTTAAGTTCCTGCTGCTTTTGGCTGCGGCCGCGGCGGTTATTGAGGGACAGCGCCGGTGCCGTATCCGGCTTCGCCGCCGCAGTCAGCGAAGGGGACCGCCCAATGCCCAGGCCCTTGCCCGCTGGCGGGAAACGGAGCTGCTGGCCAAGCTATTGAAGGAATCCCCGCCCCAGAAGCTGGAAATTCTGGCGCAAAAGGCCAAATTCAGCCAGCATACTCTGTCGGCGGAGGAGCTTGCCCTTTTTGAGGGCTATCTGCGCACCGCGAAGAAACGCCTGCGGCAAATGCCCTGGTACCTGAGGCTGGCACACCGGTACGTGTTTGCCGTATATTAAGGAGAATTTCATGGAAGAAAAATTTACCGCTGCCTGGGCGGAGGCCCGGGCAAAGGCGGAGACCCTGGGCATTCGCATGCGCCCCGTCGCGCCGCAGGATGCTATGAAAACCGCCCGCCGTGTTCTTTCCGGCACCCGCCTCAGCGACGGTTTCAACGCCTTGCAGCACTGCGGACATTTGGAGCTGAGTTTGGAAGCGCTGGCCGTGGACAAGCGCTTTACTGCCCTGTTTACGGATGAACAGGCCAACGAAGCATTGGTGCGCCTGCTGGAAGCCGGCTACCAATTTTAGGCGGAGGGACCCCTCATACTGTTTCTTTATAAAAATGTTTCATTTTTATAAAGAAGGCACCGCCTGCAAACAAAAGACTGCGTGGTACCCGGTTAGGAAACCGGGTACCGCTTTTCTTTTTACAGTCTCTGCCGCCATAATACGCATAAAAAAGTCCCACGCTTTTTCAAGCGTGGGACAGGGTATCATACCAGATGGCAGGCCACGAAGTGATCCGGTTCCACTTCCCGCAGCTGGGGAACGGACTCGCTGCACCGGGCACAGGCCTGGGGACAGCGGCTGGAGAAGGGGCATCCCTTGGGCTTATTGATGGGGCTGGGAACGTCTCCTTCCAAGATCTGGCGCTTCTTCTGAAGCTCCTTTTCCGGGTCCGGGATGGGAACGGCGGACAGCAGGGCCTTGGAATAGGGATGCAGGGTATTGGCGTACAGCGCCTGGCTGGAGGCCAGCTCCATGACGCTGCCTAAGTACATCACCGCGATCCGGTCCGAAATATATTTCACAATATTCAGGTCATGCGCAATGAACAGGTAGGTCAGGCCCATCCGCTGCTGCAGATCCCGCAGCAGGTTGATGACCTGGGCCTGAATCGACACATCCAGAGCCGAAATCGGCTCGTCGCAGACGATAAACTCTGGCTCCACAGCCAGCGCCCGGGCAATGCCGATCCGCTGCCGCTGACCGCCGGAGAATTCGTGGGGGAACCGGCTGGCGTGCTCCCGGTTCAGTCCAACGGTGTCCAGCAGCTGCGCCACCCGCGCATGCCGCTCCTCAGGGGTGTACATCTTGTGGATGATCATCCCCTCTTCAATGATGGAGCCGACGGTCATACGGGGATCCAGGGACGCATAGGGATCCTGGAATACGATTTGGGCCTTTTTGGTAAAATCAAAGCGGTCCCGTTTTTTATGCAGGTCCAATTCCTTGCCGTCATAGATAAGCTTGCCCTTGGTGGGGGTATATATGCCCATCAGGGTGCGGCCCAGGGTGGACTTTCCGCAGCCGGATTCGCCCACCAAGCCCAGCGTTTCGCCCCGGCGGATGGTCAGGTCGACCCCTTCCACCGCGTGGAGGGTACGGCCTCCGCTGACGCGGAAATATTTGCAAATGCCCTCGGCACGAACCAAAATATCATCGGCCATTACGTTTCACCTCTTTCTTCCGGAGAAGGACAGTCAGGATGGAGCAGCCAGCAGCTGGCGGTGTGATCCCCCTCCAGCTGAAATTCCGGGGGATATTCCTCCTGGCACAGCTTCATGCAGTGCTTGCACCGCGCGGCAAAGGCGCAGCCCTTGGGAGGATCCAGCAGATCCGGCGGCGTGCCCGGAATGGCTGTCAGCTGCTCCTCCCGGGTGGTATCCGGGGAAGGCAGGCTCTGCAGCAGCGCACGGGTGTAAGGGTGCGCATTGCGGTAGAAAATATCCTGGGTCGTACCGGCCTCTACGATTTTGCCGGCATACATGACGGCCACCCGGTCCGCCGAACCGGCCACCACCCCCAAATCGTGGGTAATCAAAATGATGGCGGTATTGATCTGCTCCTTGATCTCTGCCAGCAGGTCCATGATCTGGGCCTGGATGGTCACATCCAAGGCGGTGGTAGGCTCGTCGGCAATCAACAGCTTAGGCCGGCAGCTTAAGGCCATGGCGATCATCGCCCGCTGGCGCATACCGCCGGAATACTCATGGGGATACTGTTTGGCCCGCTCCTCAGGATTGGGGATGTTGACTTGGGACAGGCATTTCACCGCTTCGGCCGCCGCCTGCTTGCGGGTCAGCTTCTTGTGAAGCTTGATGGATTCCACGGTCTGCTTGCCCACCTGGGTGGTGGGATTCATGCAGGTCATGGGGTCCTGGAAAATCATAGAGACTTCCTTGCCCCGGATCGACTGCATTTGCTTTTCCGTTGCGTGGACAATGTCGTACTCCCCCAGCTGGATGGAGCCGTCCACGATCCGGGCCGGCGGCATGGGGTTGAGCTTCATAATGGTCTGGGCGGTCACGGACTTGCCGCAGCCGGACTCACCGACGATGGCAAGCACCTCGCCCTCGTCCACATGCAGCGTGACGCCGCGGACGGCCTGCACCTCACCTGCGTAGGTGTCGAAGGAAACCCGCAGGTCTTTGATATCGAGAACTCTATTTGCCATGAGATTACCTCCGAAGTTTGGGGTCGAACGCGTCCCGCAGACCGTCGCCGAACAGGTTAAACGCCAGCATGGTCAGGCTGATGCACACCGCCGGAATGATCAGCTGCCAGGGATAGAGCCGGAAATTTTCAATACCCGCCTGGGCGAGAGAACCCCAGGAGCACATGGGAAGCGGCACGCCCAGCCCCAGATAGCTCAGCCACGCCTCGGTGAAGATGGCGTTGGGGATGGACAGGGTCACCCGGACGATGATGACGGAGAGGGAATTGGGAAGCAGGTGCTTTGCGATGATCCGCCCGGCCCCCGCGCCCAAGCCTTCTGTGGCAAGGATATACTCCTGCTGCTTCAGGGCCACCACCTGGCCCCGGACCAGCCGGGCCATGGGGATCCAGCCCACAACGGAATAGGCAATGATGATGGTGGCAACGCCGGGCCGCAGAACCAGCATCAGCAGCGTCACGATCAGCAGGTAGGGGATACCGTTCAGGATCTCCAGGACCCGCATCATAATAATATCGACGGTACCGCCAAAATATCCGGAAATGCCGCCATAGATGACGCCCAGAAAGAAATCGATCAGGGCCGTGCTGAAGGCGATCAGCAGGGAGATTCGGCCGCCCATCCAAATCCGGGTAAAGATATCCCGGCCAAGGGTATCCGTGCCGAAAATATGGACATGGGTGCTGCCGGGGCTGTTGGGGTCGTCACAAACCATCCCCATGGGTGCGTTGGTGTGGCCGTAGTGCTGCTCCCGGTAGTCGAAGGCAGAGACCATAGGCACCACAATGGACAGCACCAGCATCAAAAGAATGAGAATCACGCATACCAGGGCTACCCTATTCTTGACAAGACGGCGCATGGCATCCTGCATAAAGGTCATGCTGGGGCGGTTGATGGCTTCTCTTTCCAAGACGTTTTCCCCCACATGGGCGAAACGTTCCTTTGCGATGTGTTCCATACTCATTCCTCCAGCTTCACGCGCGGGTCGATAAAGCCATACAGCAGATCAACCACCAGAGTACATACAATCAACAGCGCGCCATAGAAAATGGTCGTACCGGAAATCATGGTATAGTCGCTGTTCTTGATGCTCATGACGAAATACTTGCCCATTCCGGGAATGTTGAAAATGCTCTCAATAACGAAGGTACCGGTCATGACCGCAGCGATGGTGGGGCCCAGCACCGTGACCACCGGCATAATGGCGTTGCGCAGGGTGTGCCGCCACAGAATCAGGCGCTGAGACAGGCCCTTGGACTTGGCGGTCTTGATGTAATCCGCGCTGAGTACGTCCAGCATGCTGGTGCGCATCAGCCGGGAAACGGTGGCCAGAGAGCTTAGCCCCAGAGCAAAGGCAGGCAGGACGGTCTGCTTGAAGCTGCCCCAGCCCTGGACAGGAAGGAACGTGTGGCCCAGGGCCTGATTGAGCTTCAGTGCCAGGAAATACTGCAGCAGCGCGCCCAGGATAAAGCTGGGCACAGACACACCTATCATGGCAATGATCATGGAAAGGGTATCTGCGGCGGAGCCGCGCTTGACAGCGGCCAGCGCGCCCAACAGCACACCGGCGATCACGGCGAAAATGATTGCCCGGATACCCAGGTCCGCGGATACAAGGAAGGCATCCAGGATGATATCCAGGACGGGCTTTTCATAGCTCAGGGAGATACCCAGATCCCCCTTCAGGCAGTTGCGCAGATACATGCCATACTGGACAATCAAGGGCTTATCCAGGCCATATTTGGCCTCCATGCTGGCAAGAACGGAGGGAGGGGGCGTTTTGTCGCCAATGAAGGGCGTCCCCGGCAGCATGTGCATCAGGAAAAAGGTAATGGTGACCAGGGCAAGCAGTGTCAGCAGCGCATAGGCCACACGTTTTAGAATATATCGGGACAAAGTCATTTCCTCCTTGTAGTAACCGCGTTCAGGCTGAGCGGAAGGTCCGCAGAGGGGCAGGCCCTCTGCTCAGCCTGAAATGGGAGTGCTTCGAATCAGCGGGGATTCCGCTGCTCGGCGGCCGCATGGAAGCACTCTAAGCAAAGTGGCACGGGGTTGCCCCCGTGCCACTCAAAACGGAACGCATTTTATCGGCATTGGGGCCGATTACGGCCAAGCGTAACGATCCGGGCGAATCATACCAGTTCTTATTAAAAAGGTTGAAAACCTTTTTATAGCACCGCAGGTGCGTTAAGAACTGTATGGGACGACGTTTGTGGCGATTCGCCACAAACCGGAAGCGCCGTTAGGCGGTTCCTTCTTCCTAAAACCGTTAGGTTTTAGGAAGAATCCGTATCAGTCCGCCAGCTGGGTATAGATCAGGTTGTAGTACTGGAAGGGCAGCCGCAGAGCGCCGGAGGCGATCTTCTCACTGGCCAGGTACTCCTCCGCTCTCCAATAGGTGGGGATGACGGGCATATCTTCAGCCAACTGCATCTCCGCCTGCACAAAGAGCTGTTCACGGGCGGCGGGATCTGTCTCAGTCTTGGTCGCATCAATCAGGGCATCGTAGGCTTCGCTGGCATAACCGGTGTGGTTGTTGCTGTTGTTGCTGGTCCACAGCTCCAGGTCGGTCATGGGGTCGTTGTAGTCGGGGCCCCAGCCGCCGGAGAACAGGTCGTAGTTCTTGGCATTTCTGCGGGCGCGGGCCTCGCCAATGGTCAGGACCTCGATCTTGGCCTCAATGCCCAGGTTCTGACGCAGCTGCTCCTGGATAACCTGGGAGAACAGCTCGTTGGCAGTGCCTTCGCTGGTCATCAGGGTGATG
Source organism: Eubacteriales bacterium (assembly GCA_030533415.1). GTDB lineage: Bacteria > Bacillota > Clostridia > Oscillospirales > Oscillospiraceae > Faecousia. The sequence continues at coordinate 32,871 of JAUNJE010000005.1, forward strand.
TCGATCTGGCTGGCATCCGTGTAGCCCAGGTCGGCCAGCGCCGCGGTCAGGTACTCCTGCGCCTTGGCAGTGTCGGCGGTAGCGGGATACAGGGCCTGGCCGCCGTTGGCAGCCTTGACCACATCACCGAAGGAGCCGCCATCCACGCTGCTGATGCCCAGGGAGAAGCAGTCGGGAGAGGTGTTCTGGTTCTTGAACACGGTAGCGATCAGCTGGGTCCGGTCAATGGCGTAGGAAATCGCCTTGCGGAGGTTGACGCTGCGGGTATCGGACAGCTTGGAGCCGGGATTGGCGGCGACGCCGTCCTCGTCCAGAGTGTTGGTGTAGAAATAGAAGCTGTAGCCACCGGCGAAAGCGTCTACGGTGTAGCCCTCGGCGGTGAACATGCCGCTCTGGTCACCATTGGACAGGTCAATGATATCGATTTCGCCGCCCATGAAGGCGTTGATGGCAGTGTTGCGGTCGGTGTACTTGACAAAGTTGATCTTGTTCAGGGAAACGCTGTCGGCATCGTACCAGGTGGGGTTCTTCTCAACAACAATCTTGTTGTCGGTGATCCACTCAGTCATGTAGAAGGGGCCGTTGTAGAGCATCTTGTCGGGAGCGGTGCCATAAGCGTCCGCGCCAACCTCCGTGTAGAAGGGCTCATAGACGGGGCTGAGGACCTCGAACTTGACGGTCTGCAGGAAGTAGGGCTGATAGTTCTCCAGTTCCACCTGCAGGGTGTAGTCGTCCAGGGCCTTGAAGCCCACATCGTCCAGGGTCACTTCCGTGGTGGACTCGCCGGCCTTGTAATCCCAATAGGCCTGGGCATTCTTGAAGACCATGCCGAAGGAAGAATACTCGCTGGCGTTATCGGGGTTGATCAGCTCGCTCCAGGCAAAGACGAAGTCATTGGCGGTAACATCGGCCACGGGAGTGCCGGTGCTGTCCACCCACTTGGCGCCCTGGCGGATGTGGAAGGTCCAGGTCATGCCGTCGTCGCTGGTCTCCCAGGACTCGGCGGCGGCGCCGTAGACATTGTTGTTGCCGTCCAGCTTGACCAGCGCGTCATAGGTATGACGGGCAACGGCCAGCTCAGTGGCGTAGGTCATCTTCACGGTGTTCATCACGTCCATGGTGGAGCACTCTACCGTGATGGCGCCGGGCTCGCTGGTGCCGGTGTACATACCCTTGCCAACGTTGGCATTGGTATAGACTGCATTGGCAAGTTCCGCCTGCTCGGACAGGCCGGAGCCGGTGCTTTCAGCAGCTTGGGTGCCACCATCCGCAGCAGGGGTCGCAGCAGCTGCAGGTACGGTTGTCTCGGCGGTCGTGCCGTTGTCGCCGCAGGCCGCCAGAGACAGGACCATTGCGAGCGCAAGCAACATAGCTAGGATTCGGTTTTTCATACTTTTCCTCCTAAAAATTTTTTCCGCCCCGGGTCAGGGAACAGGGCCTGTTGAAACTCCGTCCGCCCGTGGCGTCATATTCCGCTTCTCCTGCTGACGCATCGGAAGGAATTATGCTTTTATTCAATGCAGAAACAGCGTCCTGCAAGCAGAAATATCCAGAAATTCATTTTGTGTTGCTTTAAGGGAAAACTTTGCAGAAAATTTTCAAGTTCCCGAAAGTTTAGAGAGTCCATAAAGCCGCTCCAATTTGCAGGTCTTTCACAGTGCTTAACACTTTCTGAATATCTTATTCACAATTATAGAATAAAAATTCGTTTTTTGCAACAACGCATTTCACTGAAATTTTATTGGGATACTCTTGCATAATTGTGCTTTTTGCACATAGACAAATGTCCACAGCTTGTGTAACATTTTTTGGAAACCAAACAATTGCCTGTTCTCCCCAACTGCGGCCCCACCGCTTATTCCGGAAGGCAGGTCGCTGTGAATCAAAGAATGCCTGTGAAAAAACAACAAATACTATTGTCAAACGAAAACGGAGGTCACGCCCATGTGTACAGCGGCAACTTACGCAAAATTAGCAAAACGCCGCCCCAAGGCGGTTCCGCAGAATCGCCCTGATAGCATGCCCTAGCGGCAAAAAATGGCACCCCTTCCCCGAATGGGAAGAGGTGCCGTGTCCATAATCTTATGCGCTGTCAGGCCCTTTGTACGCTATCTGTCAATTCAGCAGCGCGCCCTCCAGATCCTGCAGCATGTAATCCAGCGCAGTGATGCCGCCTTCAGCCGTATACCATGCGTTGGAGTGCTCCAGAATGACCAGATTGCCGTTCTTGTAAGCATCGGTGCTCATAACAAGCTCGTTCTCCATAATTTCCTTGGCCAGCTGAGCACCTTCCGTACCGATGGCGGAATCCCGGTCCATAACAAAGATATAATCGGGAGCCAGGGAAACAATCAGTTCAAAGGATGCCTCATTTCCGTGTGTGGAAGTTCCGCCGCTGCTCTGACCGCTGCCGCCGCCTTCGCCGCTGCCACCCCGGCCGCCTTCGCCGCTGCCGCCCCGGCCGCCTTCACCGCCCTGGCTGCTGGTCTCGGAGACAACACCGTTGCTCAGGTTGTTGAAGCCAATTTCACGTCCAATGATGGAGCAGCGTCCGTCATCACCCAGCACGTTAAAGCTGCCGCTGGTGCACATGCCGACAACCGCAGTCTTTCCCTCAGCCGCCGCAGCCAGAGCCGCAATGCGGGAATCAAAACCGGCCATCTTATCGGCAATCTCATCATCCAGGCCAAAGATGGAAGCGATGGTGGTGGCGATACGGCGGGTGCTCTCCACTACACCCTCCTCCGTGGTCGTAGCCAGGAAAACCACAGGCGCGATTTCGTTCAAATCATCATAATAGGTGCTCAGGCGGCCGCCGATGAAGATAATGTCGGGTTCACAGCCCATAACAGCCTCCAAATCGGCCTCCTTGATGTTGCCCAGTATGGCGACGCCATCCTTCTGGGTGTAGGGCATCAGGTAATCCAGCGTGGTGGTTGCGGTGCCCACCACACGGTCGCCCAGGCCCAGATTGTCAATGGCATCCAGGGCGGCGAAGTCCAGGATCGCAATGCGCTGGGGATTATAGGGCACTTCGATCTGAACCTCTTCCTTATTGCCGTTCAAAGCCGTGATCGTAACGGTTTCCGGCTCCTGGGGCTGCGTGGTTTCCGGCGCCGAAGTTTCGGCACTGACCGCAGCCTCCGTGCCGTTGCTTTCAGCAGGCTGGGAATTGCCCGCACAAGCGGCAAGGCTCAGAACCATAACTGCCGCCAGCAACAGAGAAATCACTTTTTTCATTTTTATACTCCTTTCAATAAGTACTGAAAATATTTTGGATGAGATCAATAATAGATGGAAAGGGGCTTTCCCTCAATTTCCATGATCTCAAAATCCACATTGTAAATTTCGGACAGATTCTCCTTCGTCATTACCTCTTCTACGGTGCCGAACCTGCAGATTTTTCCGTCCTTAAAAGCGCAGATATAATCGGAATAAAACGCGGCATAATTGATCTCATGCAGCACCAAAATCACCGTCTTGCCCAGTTCATCACAGAGCCTGCGGACAATTTTCATCATATTGGACGCGTGATAGATGTCCAGATTGTTGGTCGGCTCGTCCAGCAGGACATATTCCGTATCTTGGGCGATGACCATGGCAATGTAGGCCCGCTGCCTCTGGCCGCCGGACAGTTCGTCAATAAACTGGTCCTTGACGGCTCCCAGCTCCATATAATCCAGCGCCTTTTGAATGATGGCCTCGTCCTCTGGCGTGACGCGGCCGCCGGAATAGGGGAAACGGCCAAAGGTCACCAGTTCCTGGACTGTCAGCTTCATCTGGACATTGTTGGTCTGCGTCAGGATTGCCAGCCGCTTGGCCAGCTCCTTGCTCTTCCATTTGGAAATGTCCTTCCCCTCGAAATCCACCAGGCCGCTGTCCCGGGCAATCAGCCGGGAAATCATGCCCATGACTGTCGATTTGCCCGCGCCGTTGGGGCCAATGAGGGAAAGCACTTTTCCCTTTGGAATTTCAAAGCTGACGGAATCCACGACGGCCCTTCCGTCGTACTTTTTTGTCAAATCCTTAATTTTCATTCTCAAGACCTCTTGGTGCTCAGCAGAAGATACAGGAAGTACGCACCGCCAAATACACTGATAAACACGCTGATGGGGATGGCATAGGAATAGATCCGCTCCACAATCAGCTGTCCGCCCACCAGGACCACCATGCCAAACAGGGTGGTTCCCAGGATCAATTGGGTGTGCCGGTAGGTTTTCAGGAGCTGACGGGCCAGGTTGGCAATGATCAGGCCCAGGAAGGAAATGGGACCTACCATGGCCGTCGCCACGGCGATGCACAGCGTCACGCCCAGAAGCAGATGGCGGATGCACCGGTCGTAATCCACGCCCAGATTGATGGCCTGTTCCTTACCAAGCGTAATAACGTCCAGCAGGGCCAGGTCCTTGCGCAGCACGAAAATGATCACCGCAAGAACCACCATGGCCAAAACAATGACCTCCGTGTTGATGTTGTTGAAGCTGGCCACCAGGGTCGCCAGCAGGGCGTCATACTCGTTGGGGTCCATGACCCGGGTCAGCGTCGTCTGGATGCTGGAGAAGAACGAGGTAAGCACCGTTCCGATCAGCAGGATGTACAGGACATTATGGTGGGTCTTTTCAAACAGGTAGCTGTAAATGACCGTCGCGACAATGCCCATCAGCATCAGGTCCACCACAAAGGACAAATTGCCGTTGGTGGCCAGCAGGCTGCCGGAGCCTGCCACAAATACCACTGCGGTGTGGATCAGCGTGTACAGGGCGTTCATTCCCAGCAGGCAGGGGGTGACGATGACATTATTGATAATGGACTGGAACACAATGGACGCTCCGCCGATGGCAAATGCCGTAATCAGCATGGCCGCCAGCTTAGGTGTGCGGATCTTCATGGAATAACGAAATAGCTTTGCATTGCCGAAGTTGACGGAAATAAGCATATATCCGGCCGCACACAGCAGGATAAGGGCCGCCAGAATTACCAGCTTCCGTTGATTGGCACGAACTGCGGCATTGTTCATGCTTCCACGCCTCCTTCCATTGTTGAAACATTTGGGCCAGGCTTCCCGCCCAGGCGGACCGCCTTCCGGCCGTGATTCAGCCGGTACAGCAGCATGACGATAAAGACAAGACTTCCCACGATGCCGATGATCAGCTCAATGGGCAGCTCATAGGGGAAGATCACCACCCGGCCGATCATGTCGCAGACCAGCACAAAGATGGAGCCGAACAGCGCCGTGTCTATCAGGGCGCCCCGGATCTTATCTCCCTTGAACATGGCCACCAGATTGGGAACAATCAGGCCGATGTAGGAGACGGAACCCACCACTACCACCACCGATGCAGTGATCATCGCGGCAATGGTCAGGCCCATAAACAGCACAAAATTGTAGTGAACCCCCAGGTTCTCGGAGAAATCCTTTCCCATACCCACAATATTGAAATGGTTGGCATATATAAACGCGATAATAACCAAGGGCACCACCAGGTAGACGATCTCATACCGGCCCCGCAGCACCATGTTGAAATGTCCCACCAGCCAGGTAGACAGGGCCTGGGTCATGTCATACTTATAGGCAAAGTAATTGGTAACGCCGCTGATGATATTGCCGAACATGATGCCTACCAGAGGCACCATGACAACATCCTTAAACTGGATGCGCTGGATAAACCAGACAAAGATCCACGTGCCCAAAACGGCAAACACAAACGCGAATACCGCCCGTCCCCACAGGGTGGACCGCGGCATAAACAGCAGGGCCATCAGGATTCCGAACTGCGCCGAGGAAATGGTTGCGCCTGTCGTAGGGGAGACAAATTTATTCATACATAGCTGCTGCATAATCAGTCCGGCCACACTCATACCCACACCGGTACACAAAATGGCCAAAAGCCGGGGCAGCCGGGAAATCAGAAAAATCTCAATCTGCTCCAGATCGCCGCTGAACAGATTGGCCGGATCTATATCAAGCACACCGATGAACAGCGACCAGACCGACAGTACCGCCAGCAAAATGATCAGCAGAACCGTAGATGTGTATCTTTTAATGGTGATACCCCCTTTATATTGAGAACGCACTGTCACCGGCTTCCACCGGTACGGCGCGTCCATTGGTTAGCACCGTCTAACCTTTCTGTTAAAGAAAGACGCCTGTAACAGCGACTGCATTACGATAACATATCCGCCCCATAGTCTCTACTCCCATCGGACCTTTTTCTGCTCCAATTGGACAAAAACGCCCCGGCACTGCGGTGCCGGGGCACAGAGTGTCGAAAAAGCAAGTTGGAACGTAGAAGTTTACCAATTTGCATTGCACCAAAGCCTCCCTTGTGCAAAGGGAGGTGGGGCGGCGCAAGCCGCCTCGGAGGGATTGTGCAGTGGAATGTTACGAATTCGCATTGGACTTCGGCGAAAAGGAAACATTTTACCGCGTCAATCCCTCAGTCACGCTGTTCGCGTGACAGCTCCCTTTGCACAAGGGAGCCTTGGGCGCTCCCGCGCCAGAGGGTTTATCGACAGTCTGCGCCCCGGCACTTCGGTGCCGGGGCACATGTCATTTGTGACCATGCTTCAGAATCATGATTCTGCTTATGTGTTCGAATTGCTTTGTAGCCGGTACTGCATCGGCGTCTGCCCCAATACCGTCTGGAACGTGCCGGAGAACTTGCTGGCGTTGGAATACCCAAACTGTCCAGCAATATCCATTACCGTCCTGTCCGTTTCCCTGAGAAGCACTGCTGCCCTGCGCATCTTTTCCTCACGGGCAAAGGTCTGGACAGATGTGCCGTATACCCCACGAAAACTGGTTTTGAGCTGGGTAGGCGATGTGCCGAAGCGTTTTGCCAGTTCCGCAATGGTAATGTGTTCGCGCAAATGCTCACATAGATACTGGCCGACATTTTTCGCCAGCGTGACCTGGCTTTGGGTGTACCGGCGGGGCAGCACCTTATCCTGTTCCATATCCAAGCCCGTCAAAAATAGCAGCAGCTCCAAAACCTTGACCTTCAGATAGCCCCTTTTGACCGACTCCGGAACGTCATACAGCTCCGAAAAGATGTGCTCGATGCTGGGCAGCTTCCGCAGGATAAAGCAGTCCTGCCCCGGCAAGCAGAATTTTCGGCGCAGTGCATCCGGCCGGACATCCACATCCTCCAGCAGGCAGTTCAGGCACCGGGGGGTCTGCTCCAGGTCAATCACAACATTCAGCCCGCAATAATGTCCCGACGGAAACACCACCTCATGCTCCGACAGATCCGTACTGCGTATGGCAATGTCTCCCTGGGATACATAATAAAACGTCTGCTCCGATTCACACTCCATGCGGCCTTCCCGGCAATGCTCAATTTCCAGAATATTGCGGTAAGGACATTCCAGCTGAAAATCATACCTTGACAAGCGGATATCCTTATAGAGCAGTTCGATGCCTGGAAACACCTTATGGCAGGTGATCTCCATGCTTCCCCACTCATTTTCCCCCCGGTATACCACGCATTCTTCCGTTTTTTGGATTGTATTTAAGTAAGTTTCATAGGATTTTGGATTTTTGTTTTTCACGTTTCTTTTCCTTTGCCCGACTCCCGGTCCGGGAATTCTGCTTTGCCGTTTGGCTTTATTCTACGCATTTTTCAGCAGGTTTGCCTACCGCTGTTTGCTGCCATTTTACCACATTTATTGAAATTCGTCCAGCCTTTCCGTCGGCATCTGCGAAAAAACGCCGTCATCCCGGCAAGCGGGATGGCGGCGCTGTCATTTTCATTGTTTTCGGGATGGAAAATACGGAATGTCAAATAAATTACCGGATGTCCTTAACGGTATAGTCCTGATCCTCCACGGCCTTTTTCAGCGCCGCATCGGAAACCTCCGCCTTCAATGTTACAACCGCGGTACCCGCCTCATGGCTGACCACGGCCTGCTCCACCTCCGGCAGCGCTTCCAGGGCCTTCTTGACGGTGGCCTCGCAATGGCCGCACATCATGCCCTCGATTTTCAGTGTTTTTTCCATGGATTTTGTCTCCTTTGTGTGCTTGGTTTTGATCTTTTTGTCCTTCGACGCATTGCGCATGTCAAACAGGTTCAGCCGCAGGGCATTGGAAACCACGCAGAAGCTGCTCAGGCTCATGGCCGCCGCGCCGAACATGGGATTCAGCGTCAGCCCCAGGGGGATGAAAATACCCGCCGCCAGGGGGATGCCGATGGTGTTATAGAAAAACGCCCAGAACAGATTCTCGTGGATATTGCGCAGCGTGGCCCGGCTCAGGCGGATAGCCGCAGGGACATCCGACAGGCGGCTCTTCATCAGCACCACATCCGCCGCGTCCACAGCCACATCCGCACCGGCGCCGATGGCAATGCCAATGTTGGCGCGGGTCAGGGCCGGGGCGTCGTTGATGCCATCACCTACCATGGCCACCTTCCCCTTGCCCATCAGGGAACGGATAACGCTCTCTTTTCCGTCGGGCAGAACCCCGGCAATGACCTCGTCCACGCCGGCCTGTTTGCCAATGGCTTTGGCGGTGCGCTCGTTGTCGCCGGTGAGCATGACCACATGGATGCCCATGTTCTGCATTTCCCGCACGGCCTGGGGGCTGTCCTGCTTAATGACGTCCGCCACGGCAATGATGCCGGCAAGCTTCCCGTCCCGGCTGAAGAACAGCGGCGTCTTGCCCTGCTCCGCCAGCTGCTCTGCCTGGCTTTTGACTTCCTCCGGGATGCCGGCCTGGGTGCTGATGAAGTTCAAATTGCCGCCGCTTAAGGTCTCTCCATTCCAAAGGGCGGTCAGGCCGTTGCCGGGCAAAGCCCGGAAGTCCGAAACCTCTTCCTCCGGCACGCCCCGCTCCTGCGCCTTTTGTAGAACTGCCCGGGCCAGGGGATGCTCGCTTTTCTTTTCCAGGGCATAGGCCAGCCGCAGCAGCTCCGCCTCGCTGACGCCGGAAGCGGGCAGAATATCCGTCACCTTGGGTTCGCCGCTGGTGATGGTGCCGGTCTTATCCAGGGCAACGATCTCCACCTTGCCGGTCTCCTCCAGGGATACGGCGGTCTTGAACAGAATGCCATTCTTGGCACCCATGCCGTTGCCTACCATGATGGCGACGGGAGTGGCAAGTCCCAGGGCGCAGGGACAGCTGATGACCAACACGGAAATGCCCCGGGCCAGGGCAAAGCCCACGCCCCTGCCCAGCAGCAGCCAGGCAATGGTGGTAACGATGGCGATGGCAATGACGGCGGGCACAAATACGCCGGAAACCTTATCCGCGATTTTGGCGATGGGCGCCTTGGTAGCCGCCGCGTCGCTGACCATCTGGATGATTTGGGACAGTGTGGTGTCTTCGCCCACCCGGGTGGCCTGGCACCGAATAAAGCCGGACTGGTTCAGCGTGGCGGCGGAAACGGTATCTCCTGCCGCCTTGTCCACCGGGATGCTTTCGCCGGTCAGCGCCGATTCATTGACCGCACTGCTGCCTTCCAGGACGACACCGTCCACAGGGATGTTTTCGCCGGGACGAACCACGAAAAGATCGCCCTGGCGCACCTGCTCAATGGAGACCTCCGCCTCCGCACCGTCCCGCACCACTGTGGCTATCTTGGGCGCCAGCTTCATCAGGCCCTTCAGGGCATCGGTGGTCTTGCCCTTGGAATGGGCCTCCAGCATCTTGCCCACGGTGATCAGGGTCAAGATCATGCCCGCCGACTCAAAATAGAACTCCATCATATACATCATGACAGCGTCCATATCGCCCTTTACCTGGGCGCCGGTCATGGCGAACAGGGCATAGGTGCTGTAAACAAAGGCCGCCGTGGAGCCAAGTGCCACCAGGGTGTCCATATTGGGCGCCCGGTGCCACAGGCTCTTAAAGCCGCTGATGAAGAATTTCTGGTTGATGACCATGATAATGACCGTCAGCAGCAGCTGCGTCAGCCCCATGGCCACATGGTTTCCGTCATAGAAAGACGGCAGGGGCCAGCCCCACATCATATGGCCCATGGAGAAATACATCAAAACCAACAGAAATCCCACAGACCACAGCAGGCGCCGCTTCAGTACCGGCGTATCCCGGTCCTTCAGCGCGTCCTCCGCTCCGGCGGGACCGGAAGCCTTCGCCTGCGCCGCACCCTTTTCGGAAGCGCCATACCCGGCATTCTCCACGGCGGCAATGACCTCTTGGGGAGAGGCCGTTCCCTCCACGCCCATGGAATTGGTCAGCAGGCTGACGGAGCAGGAAGTCACCCCCGGCACCTTGGATACGGCTTTTTCCACTCTGGCACTGCAAGCCGCACAGCTCATGCCAGTCACATTGTATTGCTTCATTGCTACCTCCCCAGTTCGATGCCCGTCACCTGGTAATCTCCCGCTTCCACGGCGGCTTTCAGTTCCTCATCGCTGATTTCACGGCTCATAGAGACAACGGCGGTTTTCTTTTTCAGATCCACCCGCGCGGCCGCGCCGTCCAGCTCATTGATCTGCCGCTCTACACGGTTTTTGCAGTGCTCACAGTGCATCCCTTCGATATGGATGACCTTTACCGCTACCACAGGTTCAGAAAGCTTCTTTTTCTTTGTTTTGACCTCTCCGCCGCCTCCGCAGCAGCCGCCTTCTCCCTTGAAATGCTTCCGGCTGGAATACAGCGCCAGAACAATGACTACCAGAAGAATCCCGACTATAATATAGTTTTCCATTTTTCCCACTCCTATTTCATTAATTTTTGTAAAATCGCAACCAATTCATCAATTGTCTCGTCCTTACCGTCCCGGATGTCCCGGGCCACGCAGGTGTGGATATGCTGGGACAGCAACTCCTTATTAAAGGCGTTGAGCGCCGCGGTCACCGCGGCGACCTGGGCCAGGATGTCCGTGCAGTATGCGTTTTTCTCCACCATGCCCCGGATGCCCCTTACCTGTCCTTCAATGCGGTTTAAGCGGTGAACCAGGCTCTTATATTCCTCTTCTGTGCGCTGCTTCGTTTTCTGGCAGCAGCATTCCTGATTTTCCATGGCAGGCTCCCTTCAAATGCAAGATACCCCACAGGGGTATCTTTACTATATACCCCTGTGGGGTATTTGTCAATACCCATTTGTCAAAAAACATACGGAAGGCACCATGCGGATTTCATCGACCCGTCTCATTATGATCTTCCTATTAAAAAGCTCCATTCTAACGAATGAAACTTTTTAATGGAATATCAGGCCGCCCCGTCCGCAGATTCTCCGGTTACCACAATACTGCCGCGGATCATGCCCATCCAGCAGGTGTACTGGAACGTGCCTTCCTCGCTGGGCGTAAATTCGATGATATTTTCCCCCTCTTGAAAGGTGTGCTCAATCCCGTATTCCCGCACGATCATCCTGTAGTTGCAGCCGTTGATGCTGCCCGCCGGCGCATCGATGATCCATTTCACCGGTATCCCTGCCTGGACAGTAATATTGGGATACCGTCCGACGGTCAGAGTGCTGGTAATCACCTGAACATCGGTCTCCACATCAGAGACTGGGGCCTCTTCCGCCGCGCTGCTTCCGCCAAGTTCCATGCTCCTGCTTCCCCAGAATGCCAGAAGCAACACCGCTACGCAGGCCGCTGCCGCCAGGCTGGCTCTTCTGTGGCTGCTTTTGGAAAAGGGCAGGCTGGCTGCCACGCCCAGCACGCACAGAATCAGGATCAGCAAGAGGAGGGTATCCGGCTGCAGCAGCCCGGACAGGCTTCCGCCCTGGCAGAGCATGGCAAGGCCCAGTACAACCACAAGAACAGCCCCCACATTCGTCACCGCATGGGTAAATTTTTTCCCAAGAACAGAGACGATGGACCCCAGTCCCAGCATCAGCGGCACGGTGCCCAGGCTGAACAGCAGCATGGACAAGGCCCCGGCAAAGGGATTGGCAGAGGCCAGGGCCACGATCTGCATGGACTGCAGCGGACCGCAGGGCATCAGGCCGTTCAGCAAACCAACGATCAGCGGGCGGCTGCTTTTCCACTTCTGCGCATTGATTTTTGCGGCCAGGAATTTGGGCGGGCGGAGCGTCAGCACCCGCAGCCGGGGAAACAGGCCGAGCATATTTACGCCCATGATGACCATACAGATTCCCGCCGCCAGTTTCAGAATGCCCTGCAGCAGCACAGGCACCCCCGCTTCCGAGCCACCGCCGATGAAGAAGCCCACAAGGCCCAGCAAAAATCCAATGGCGGTGTAGGAAATGACCCGGCCCAGATTATAGAGGACGGCAGGCAGCAGTGTGGCAGCCGCGCCGCGCTTCGCCTGTGAGTCCTGCCCTGTGGGGATACACTGGGAAAGATTGATGCCGCCGCACATGGCGACGCAGTGGACGGAGGTGATCAGGCCCATGACAAACAGCAGCCCATACCCCATTTGGGTATCCGCCAGCCGGCTGGGTACCAGCAGGTTCAGAATCCCGAAGTTCTGCAGCAGAACATAAAGGCATACGATGACTGCCAGCGTACCGGCCACACGGAGCGTATCCGGGCGTCCGCCATTTTGCGGCAGGACATCATATCCCAATTGCCGGATCACACCGGAGATATCCTCCAAAGACAGGATATCCGTACGGTAGGTAATGTCTGCGGTGCCGGTATTATAACTTACGGATGCCTTTACGATACCTGCGGTGCCCCGCAGCTTCCGCTCGATTTTTTTCTGGCAGTTGACGCAGGTCATACCGCCGATCTGCAGCTTTTTTTGCATGATGTTTGATGCCATAGTTGCCTCCTGGATTGCGTTTCTATGCCCATCCGCGCTCTCCATGCGTGCAGGCGCACAAAAGCGGGGCGCCCATTTTCCATGGAGCGCCCCACGCGGGAGTACACGGCGATGGACGGGATTCTCGTAATGCCGCAGCCGCAAATCACTTCACAGCCGCAAAGCCCTTTTCCAAGTCCGCGATAATATCGTCGATATGTTCCGTACCAATAGACAGGCGGATGGTGTTGGGTTTAATGCCCTGGTCCAGCAGCTCCTCGGCCGAAAGCTGGGAATGGGTCGTGGTCGCCGGGTGGATGACCAGGGATTTTACATCGGCCACATTGGCAAGCAGAGAGAAGATTTCCAGACTGTCGATAAACTTATGGGCCTCTTCCTGGCCGCCCTTGATTTCGAAGGTGAAAATGGAAGCGCCGCCGTTGGGGAAGTACTTCTCATACAGGGCATGGTCGGGATGGTCGGGCAGAGAGGGATGGTTCACATGCTCCACCTGGGGATGGTTCGCAAGGAACTGCACCACCTTTTTGGTGTTCTCCGCATGGCGGTCCAAGCGCAGGGACAGGGTCTCCACACCCTGCAGCAGCAGGAATGCATTGAAGGGGGAGATGGTGGCGCCGGTATCCCGCAGAAGGATTGCCCGCACGTAGGTGACGAAAGCGGCGGGACCGGCGGCGTCTACAAAGGACACGCCGTGATAGCTGGGGTTGGCGTCGGCGATGGGGGCGTACTTGCCGCTGGCCTTCCAGTCGAATTTGCCGGAATCCACGATGATGCCGCCCAGGGTGGTGCCATGACCGCCGATGAATTTGGTGGCGGAGTGAACCACGATATCCGCGCCGTGCTCAATGGGCCGGATCAGGTAAGGGGTGCCGAAGGTGTTGTCGATCACCAGCGGCAGGCCGTGCTTATGGGCAATTTCCGCAATGGCGTCGATGTCGGGGATATCGGAGTTGGGGTTGCCCAGAGTCTCCAGATACACCGCCTTGGTGTTGGGCTGAATCGCCGCCTCCAGCTCCGCCAGATTGTGGGCATCCACGAAGGTGGTGGTAACGCCGAAGAGAGGCAGGGTATGGGCCAGCAGGTTGTAGCTGCCGCCGTAGATGGTCTTCTGGGCCACGATGTGGTCGCCGGCCTGGGCCAGAGCCTGGATGGTATAGGTGATGGCCGCGGCGCCGGAGGCTGTGGCCAGAGCGGCAACGCCGCCTTCCAGAGCTGCCAGACGCTTTTCCAGCACATCCTGGGTGGAGTTGGTCAGACGGCCATAGATGTTGCCCGCGTCAGCCAGGCCGAACCGGGCGGCGGCATGGGCGGAATTCCGGAAGACATAGGAAGTGGTCTGGTAAATGGGGACAGCGCGGGCATCGGTAGCGGGATCCGGCTGCTCCTGGCCGACATGAAGCTGCAGGGTTTCAAATTTATAGTTACTCATAAAAGGTACCTCTTTCCATATTTTTATATTTATATTTGCAAAATAATAGCCCGGAAACGCGATCATCACTCCCGGACAACATATGGCACGCTATCGAATCCCCTTACGAAAGGAGCATAATGGGCACAGCGAAGCACCCGGCCATATGGGCAGTCCGGGAGCAGCACATTCGTCCAAAGCGAAAATTTCTTCGCAGCAACTCAAGAAAGTCGTTTCTCATTCCGGTTCGCACTCCTTTCGATAGCTAAACCCACTTCACTTGTAGGTTTTCATGTATTATAACGTGTCTGTTTTCATTTGTCAAGCACTTTTTCCTATTTATCAACTATGTTAATTCTGAAGGAAATTCTTTTCTGCCGGGAAAAAGGCCGCACACCGATTACTGCCCACGCAGAATCCGGTGTACGGCCCAATCCGCCGCAGCGCGGCGGATGATACAGCTATTCCATTAAATAGTTTCCTTCTCCAGTATGAAAGCTAAAATTCAATTCCCTTTCTTGCCGGGATGCCCCGGTCAAAGGGATGCTTTTCCTTCTTCATTTCCGTTACATAATCCGCCATGGCCACCAGGGCCTGGGAAGGCCCGCGCCCCGTCAAAACCACCTCAAGGTTCTTCGGCTTCTCCTCCAAAAATTCCAGAAGGCGGTTTTCCGGAACCATCCCGTGATTGCAGGCGGAAATCACCTCGTCCAGCACCAGCAGATCAGCGGCGTCCCTGGCTTTTTCCAGGACATCTTCCAGCAGCGCCGTATAGTCCCTCCGGGCCTGGCCGCGCTCCGCCTCGTCCATCCGCTTGTAAAAGCCGTAATGGGTCTTGCAGATATCCGTCTGCACCTGGGGCAGCTGTTCCAGAATTTTGATTTCCGAGGAGCTGCCGTCTTTGAAAAACTGCGCGAAGAGCACCCGTTTTCCCGCTCCCGCCGCACGGACGGACAGGCCCACGGCGGCAGTGGTTTTTCCCTTTCCGTCGCCGCAGTAAATATGAATCAGTCCCGGCATGCTACACCTCCCGGTTCAGCACGCGGTAAACGAAATCCATATCCATGCCGTTGCGTACCGCGTCAGCCAGCAGGTCATACTGGCGCTCCTTGTATTGCTCCATGTCAAAGGTGGCCAGCGCGCCGAAATCGATGCCCTTTTGCTTACAGACCGCCTGCAAAATCCTGTCACTGACGCCCGGCGCGTCAAAAATGCCATGGATATAACTGCCATACACATTGCCTTTTCCCATCAGTGCCGGCATCTTCTCCTGGCTGCGCCCCATGTGGATCTCATAGCCCGTATAAGCAAGGCCGTTCAGCCCGGACAGCATCCCCTCCACCCCGGCGAACGTGCCCTGGGTCTGGAGCTGCACCTTCTCTGCCCGGAATACCGTGTCCATATCCAAAAGGCCCAGGCCCAGGATCTGCGTGACGCCCGCGGCCTCCACCTGCTCCGGATCGGAGACACTGCGGCCCAGCATCTGGTATCCGCCGCATACGCCAAAGACCAGCGTTCCGGCGGCGGCCGCTTTCTGAATGGCCGCTTCCAGGCCGCTTTGCCGCAGCCAGCCCAGATCCGCAATGGTGCTTTTCGTTCCCGGAAGCAGGATCATATCCGGCTGGTGCAGCTGTCCCACCGTGTCCACATAGCGCACCGACACGTTTTCATACCGCTCAAAGGGGCTAAAATCCGTAAAATTGGAGATGCGGGGCAGCCGAATGACGGCAATGTCCACCAGCTTGCGGGCCGTATTGCGCGCAAAGCGCTCCGTCAGGCTGTCCTCGTCGTCAATGTCTACATGGGTATAGGGCACCACCCCCGCCACGGGCACCCCGCACAGCTGCTCCAGAATTTGGATGCCCGGTTCCAGAATGGCCCGGTCCCCCCGGAACTTGTTGACCACGGTCCCCTTGACCCTGGCCCGCTCTTCCGGCTCCAGCAGCGCCACCGTACCATAGAGCTGGGCAAACACGCCGCCCCGGTCAATGTCGCCCACCAGCAGCACCGGTGCATCCACCAGCTTCGCAAGGCCCATATTTACAATGTCTTCCTGCTTCAGGTTGATTTCGGCGGGACTGCCCGCACCCTCAATGACGATGATGTCATATTCCGCCGCCAGACTGTTGTAGGCCTCCAGAATTGCAGGGATATAGTCCCGCTTCCTGCGGTAATATTCCATGGCCCGCATATTGCCCTGGACTTCTCCATTCACAATGACCTGGCTGCCCACATCCGTGGTGGGCTTGAGCAGGATGGGGTTCATGCGGACATCCGGCGCGATTCCCGCCGCCTCCGCCTGAACCACCTGGGCCCGGCCCATTTCGCCGCCGGCGCGGGTGATGAAGGAATTCAGCGCCATATTCTGGCTTTTGAAAGGCGCCACCTTATAGCCGTCCTGCTTGAAAATGCGGCACAGGCCCGCCGCCAGCAGACTTTTTCCGGCGTTGGACATGGTGCCCTGGATCATAATGTTTTTTGCCATGGTTACTCCTTTCCCAGCACAAGCTTCATTGCGGCGATCAGCTGCTCATTTTCTGTGTGGAGCCGCACCGCGATTCGGTACCACCCTTCCGTCAGCCCGTGATAATTGGTGCAGTCCCGGATGGCGATGTGCCGCTTTTGCAGCGCTTCCCGCAGACCCACCGGCCCCTGAAACAGCAGGAAATTCACCCCGGAGGGGCATACCCAAAAGCCAAGGCCCTCCAATTCCGCTTTCAGCCATGCCCGCTCCCTCTGGACCAGCACTCTGGTATCCTGCAGAAATTGTTCTTCCCGCAGCGCGGCCACCCCCGCCGCCTGGGCCAAAGCGGACACATTCCAGGGCTGTGTGGCCCCGGACATCCGCCCCAGCAGTTCCCGGTCCGCGCTGAGTCCATATCCCAGACGCACCCCGGCCATGCCGTAGCTTTTGGTGAAAGCTTTTAAGAGAAACAAATTGGGGTTTTCCCGCAGCGCGCCTTTCAGGCTGACGCATTCGTCGGACAGGTCCGCAAAGCACTCATCAAGAAACAGCCGGATGTTTTCCCGTTTACACAGGCGCAGGATCTCTTCCAGCAAGGGCACCGGAATGCTTTTCCCCGTAGGATTATTGGGATTGCAGAGAAAAACCACATCCGGCTTTTCGTCTTTCAAAAAGGCCAAAAAACGCGCGTCCAGAGAAAAGGAATTTTCCCTGGTCAGGAAATACCGCTGAACCGGGCATCCGACCCGCTGAAGTCCCAGGGAATACTCGGAAAAAGTCGGCGCCAGCTCCACCGCCTTTCGGGGCCTTACGGCCTCGCAGTACGCATAGATCAGCTCCGCCGCGCCATTGCCGCAAAGAATATCGCTTTGCGGCAGCGCCTCAAAATCCGCAATCGCCCGGACGAGCTTCCGGCAATAGGGGTCGGGGTAATGGTGCACCTGGGGAAGCGCCTGGCAAATGGCGTCCAGCACCCCCTGGGGGGTGCCGAAGGGATTGGTGTTGGCGGAATAGTCCAGGGTGATTTCCTCCTGGTAGATATCCCCGCCATGGGGATTGGGGGTTTGATAAAGCATAGGGTTCTCCCTTAATACAAAATCAGCAGCTTCACGCCGCAGCAGAAGATCAACGCAAGAAACGCCGTCACATACAGCAGCCGGCAGGCCCGGGGAATATCCTGGTGCGCAATTGGGCGCAGTTCGTCGCCGATGTATTTCTTTCTGTGCAGCACCCCGTGATACCAGGCGTCCCCGGCCAGGCGCAGCCCCAGAAGGCCGGCACAGACAGATTCCGTCTGGGCCGAATTGGGGCTGGCATGGTTATAGCGGTCCCGCCGGAAAATCTTCCAGCCGTTTTTCACATCCAGCCCCAAAAGCCACCCCGCCAAAAGCATCAGCAGCGCGGACAGCCGGGCGGGAAGATAATTCATAATATCATCCATTTTCGCCGGCACCAGGCCGATATTTTTGTAAGGCGGCTCCACATAGCCCAGCATGGAATCCATGGTGTTCACCGCCTTGTAGAAAAATCCCAGCGGCGCGCCTCCCAGGACCAGGAACACCAGCGGCGCGACGATCCCGTCCGAGGTGTTCTCCGCCACCGTCTCCACGGCGGCCCGGGTAATTGCCGCGTCATCCAGTCCGGCAGTGTCCCGCCCGACGATCATGGAAACAGCATAGCGGGATTTTTCCATATCCCCGGTTTCCAGGGCATCGAATACCTTCATGCTCTCATCCCGCAGGGACTTGGTGGCAAGAATCTGCCAGCACATGGCACTCTCCACCGCCAGGCCCAGCCACGGACTGATCCGCCGGCAAGCCCAAAGCAGCAGCGCCGGGAACAGCGTGGAAAGGGTCGCCACCAGCAGCCATAATACGGCCCCGGCAGCCTTTTCGCCCCCGGCGGTCTTGGGAAATATCCGCCGCAGCCCATGTTCCAGGGCAGAAATCAGCTTCCCGATCAGCACCACGGGGTGGGGAAAGCCGTGGGGATCCCCGAGAATCAGGTCGATCCCAAAGCCAACTGCCACCGCAAGCAAAGACCATTTCATTCCCGTGTTCCCCCTGATTGCATGGTAAAGATATAAATGGGATTCTGTCCGGTCATCAGATGGTAGGCCCCCGCCTTCCGGTCACGGGCAACGCTCATGGAAACCACCTCGGTTTCCGTGAAGGGGAACTCCGTCATGCACGCCGTCAGCTCCGCCACGGATTCCAGGGAAATTGCCGTTGCCACGATCCGGACATTGGGATTCTTTTCCAGCAAAAGGCGCAAAATCTCCCGCATATTGCCGGAACTTCCTCCGATAAACGCATGGGTCGGCGCGGGCAGACCGCGGCAGGCCTCCGGCGCCCGGCCGCTGACCACCGTCAGGTTTTCCGCAAAAAAGCGCGCCTTGTTTTGACAGAGCAGGCTGGCGGCGGATTCCTTCCGCTCAATGGCATACACCTGTCCCTTCCGGGCCTGCAGGGCCATTTCAATGGCCACGGAGCCGGTCCCCGCGCCCACATCCCAGCAGACCGCCCGGTCCGTCAGCCGAAGCTTGGACAGGCACACGGAACGGACTTCGCTTTTGGTCATGGGCACCACGCCCGATTCCCCGCCGCCGCGCTGAAAGGCATCGTCGCTCAGGCCGTGGGTCACCACCAGATTGGAGCGGTCATTTTCAATCAGGGCCACACTCAGGGCGTCATAGCTGCCTTCGGCCAGCTCTGCGGCCGTTCCAACCACAATTTTCTCATCCGGGTAGCTCAGGCGCTGCCCGATGCTGAGCTTCACATGTCCTAAGCCCCCGTCCGCCAGCCTGCGGCAAAGATCGCGCATGCCGTTTTCGCCGCCCACCAGGGCAAAGACCCGGCCATTGGCCCGAACATCCGGCACAATGTTGTGGTCCCGTCCGTGGACGCTGACCGGCACCACATCCTCATAGGAGGTGTTTAACCGGGCGCACAGGTAAACCAGGGAACTAAGTCCCGGCAAAACCTCCACTTCGCACCCCTCCAGCAGGGGCAGCAGCTTTTTGGTCCCGCTGAAAAAGCCCACATCCCCGGACATGACCACCGCGAAGCGCAAATGCTCCCGGTGCTCCAGAATATAGCCCGCAATGGCGCCGGGGGCGATGGCATCCACAGTGGTCTGGCCGGGGCCGGACACCGCTTCCAGCATCCGTTTCGCGCCGATCAGGCAGTCGGCATCCTCGATTGCGCGCCGCACCTGCGCTGTCATGGCATCCCTGCTTCCGGGGCCGATGCCCAGTACGCAGACCTTCGGCTTCCACCGGCAGCCGAACCGCTGGCACAGCAGCTTGACCGTCCCGGAGAAAGACAGTCCCTCCCGCTGGGGCGGCCGGCCAATCACCACAAGCTCTGCCCCCGCTTTCCGGGCGGCAGCCGCCTTCGCGTCGAAGCCTCCGGCTTCCCCGCCGTCCTTGGTGACCAGGTATTTTGCCGAAACCGCCCGCAGCAGGGCCACGTTCATCTCTTCAGAAAACGGCCCCTGCATGGCAATGATATGTCCCGGCTTCAGCCCCGCCGCCTGGCAGGCCTCCAAAGAAGTGCCGACGGGCAGGACACGGGCATATACCCGCTGGGCAAATTCCTCCAGGGCGGTGTACTTCGCCAGTTCCTTGCTTCCGGTGGTCAGCAGGATATTTCCCGGCCTTCCATTTAAGTACGCCACCGCGCCGGGAATATCCGGGACATAAACCGCGTCGGACAAAACGGCGGACTCTTTCCGCAGCAGCCGCAGATATTCCGTTCCGGCGGCCGCGCACGCCTGTACAATGTTCTCCGTCACTGCGGCGGCATAGGGATGGGTGGCATCCACCACCAAATCAAAGGCTTCTTTCGTAAACAGCTCCGCCATTTCCTCCACGGTCAGCCGTTTGGCGGAAATGGTGAGGTTTTCCGCCGGATGCAGCAGGGTTTCGCCGTATTCCGTCGCCACGCAGGCAGTTACGGAAACGCTCTGCGCCGTCAGAAATTCCACCAGCTCCCGTCCCTCGGTGGTGCCGGCAAAGACACAGATCTTATACATCGCGGTATCCTCTCGGAGTCACCAGGTTTCCGGAAATGATCTTTGTCATTTCATTTCCAACAAACACCGTGCAGAACATGTCCACCCCGGCATCCCGCAGCTGGCCCAGGGTGAGGACCCGGCGGTTTTCTCCCTCTCTTCCGATATGCTGGGCCACGCCGCAGGGACGGTCCGCAGGCAGGTGCCGCAGCAAGATGTCGCAGGCCCGGCGCAGATGGTCCGGCCGGCCCCGGCTGGCGGGATTGTACAGAACAATGGACAGATCCGCCACGGCGGCGGCCTCCAGACGCCTTTCGATCTTCTCCCAGCTGGTCAGCCGGTCACTAAGACTGATCACCGCGAAATCATGGGTCAGGGGGGCTCCCAACAGGGCCGCGCCGCTGCATGCCGCCGTTAAGCCGGGAATGACCTGGATTTCCGGCACCCGGCTTTCGCCCCGCAGTTCATAAATCAGTGCGGCCATCCCATAGATCCCGCTGTCGCCGGAGCAGACCATGGCCACATTTTTCCCCTTCCCGGCAATGTCCAGCGCCATCTGGCACCGCTTTGTCTCCTGGGTCATGGGGGTGGTCAAAAATTCCTTGCCGGGATAGCGCTCCTTCACCAAATCCACATAGACATGATAGCCGATGATGACGTCACAATTCTGAAGGGCACGGTCTGCCCGCACGGTCATATTTTCATAATCTCCTGGGCCGATGCCCACAACAATCACGTTACCCAAAACGTACCTCCATCCCTTCCGCCGCAATCGCGGCCGTCACACCGTTTAAGGCGGTTTTTCTTACGATCAAACGGTCCGCCCCCAGAAGGGCCGCCCGCTCACATACATTGTCCACGCCGGTGACGCTCTGCACAAAGCCAGAGGAAGTAAACTCCCCCTCCACTTCCCGCAGCTGCTCCGCCGAATAAAAAGACACCGGCCATTGGTTTTCCCCGCAGAATGCCAGCAGTCCCGGTTCCTTTGCCTTCAGGTCAATGGACGAAACGCACCGGATGGCCCGCCGGTCGATGTTCCCTTCCTGCAAGACCCGTTCCACCGCTGCGGAAATTGCCGCCGCCTCCGTTCCCCGGCGGCAGCCGATCCCCAGATGCAGGATTCGGGGAATCAGGTGCAGGGTCCTGGCAAAGGGCGTTTTCCGCTCCCAGCTGATGCAGATGCCCAGTTCTCCGCCATCTCCCGGCACCACACCGGGGGGATACTCCGTGACAACCGGGAAATCACTGCAAAGAGGAATATTGTTTTCCAAAATTTCGGCGGAAACGGCCTTGGCCAGGGGCATACTGTCGATCACAAGCCCCTGCTTCGACGCCCAGGCATCTACGGAAAATTTCCGGTTGATGTCCGTAGCCGTGGTGACCACCGCCACGGCGTCCAGGCGCTCCGCCAGCAGCCGTGCCAGATCATTGGCCCCGCCGATATGGCCGGACAGCAGCGGAATCACAAAGTTTCCCAATTCGTCGATGCACAGCACCGCCGGGTCCGTGCGCTTGTCCCGGACATGGGGCGCGATCTCCCGGACGGCAATGCCGCAGGAACCGACAAATACCATCGCGTCCGCCCAGCCGAACAGTTCGCCGTAAAAGGGCTTTGCAGGCTTGCCCAGCGGGAGAAAGCCCTCCTCCGCGAACCGCTCCATGGTGAAGGCCCGGCATTGCGCCGCCGGGAAGCCGGAAAGTACCCTCCGGGCCGTCCGGCAGCCCTGGCGGCTATAGGCAAAAACGGCGATTTTCATTGCGTTGCCTCGCGGTACTCCGTGGTAAACCCGGGGTGGTACAATAGCGAGCGCAGATACTTGTCCCCCATGCAGTTGCCCACGATGATCAGAGAGGTCTTGGTCAGGCCGTTTTTCGTCACGGTCTCGTGAAGGGTTTCCACGGTGCAGCGGAAAATCCTTTCCTCCGGCCAGGTGGCCTTATACACCACCGCCACCGGCGTGTCCCCGGGATAGCCTCCTGCCAGCAGATCCGCCTGAAGCACTTCCGTCAGAGAGGTGCTGAGGAACAGGACCATGGTGGCCCGGTGGGCGGCCAAGGCCCGGATGGACTCCCGCTCCGGCACCGGCGTCCGTCCGGCGGTCCGGGTAATGATCACGGTCTGGCTCACATCGGGGAGCGTGTACTCCGCTTTCAGGGAAGCCGCCGCGCCGCAGAAGGAGCTGACCCCGGGGCAGACATCATAGGCAATCCCCAGCTTGTCCAGTTCGTCAAACTGCTCCCGCACGGCGCCGTAAATGCTGGAATCTCCCGTATGCAGGCGCACCGTGACCTTTCCGGCGGCTTCCGCCGCCTTGACCACCGCGATCACTTCCTCCAGCGTCATTTTGGCGCTGTTGTAAATTTCACAGCCGGGCTTTGTATACGTCAGCAGCTGGGGATTGACCAGGGATCCCGCGTAAACCACCACATCCGCTTCCCCGAGAAGTCTCGCTCCCCGCAGCGTGATCAAATCCGCCGCGCCGCTGCCGGCTCCGACAAAATGTACCATAAGCTTACCCCTTTGTTAAAATATTCTTGAAAAAGAAGCCGGAGATATTCTCTCAGCGCCTAGCTTTCTCCGTTCTGCCCGTAAAGGATTGCCTGCAAAAGCCTGCGGGCGTTTTCCGTTTCACACAGCAGGCCGTACTCCTTGGAAAACAGCACCGCACCGGTCTCCAGGCCTTCTCCCGCCCGGTGGTTCAGGATAAAGGCAATTCGCCCGGCCAGGCGGCTGAGGGTCTTTTCCCGAAGCCCGGCTTCGTCCAGAATGCGGATGCCATCGTCGCAGGTCGCGCATTCCAGTATCTGGCCGATGCGGTCCGCGTCAAGCCCCGCCGCGCCGGCATGGGCGGCCAGAATCTCCATCCGGCAGTCGCCGTACTTGGAGTGGGTGTTCAGCATGCCCCCTCCGATTTTCACCAGCTTGCCAATGTGGCCGATGAGTAGCGCCCCCCGGAACCCCAGTTCCTTACAAATATCCAGGGCGTCCCCAATAAAATTGGAGGTAAGGACCGCAGTCTTTGGATCGATCCCCAGGCTCTCCCGGATGTAATCGGAGCCGTAATTTCCCGGCGTCAGCAGCACATACTCCGCGCCGTTTTCCCGGCGCTGCCGAAGCTCCACCCGGATAGTATCCACCAGGGCCTGTTCGCTCATAGGCTCCACGATTCCCGTGGTTCCCAAAATGGAAATGCCCCCCACGATGCCCAAACGGGGATTGAAGGTCTTTTTTGCCAGCGCCTCCCCCTCCGGAGCGGAGATCAGCACCGAAAGTCCGCCCCGGTAATCGGTCAGGCGGCACACTTCCTCCACATTTTCCCGAATCATCTTCCGGGGAACGGAATTGATCGCCGCCGCCCCCACGGGCTGGTCCAGCCCCCGCTTGGTGACCCGGCCGATGCCCTCGCCGCCGTCAATGGCAACCCCCTGCGTTTCGCTGCGGGACACCGCGGCAAAAATCAGCGTTCCCTTTGTCACATCCGGATCATCGCCGCTGTCCTTTTCGATGGCGCAGCGGACCCGGTCCGGCTCCATGCTTATCTCCTGCACCTCCAGCTCCAGCGCGATTCCCTTGGGTGTGGTAATGGAAATCCGCTCCCGCTTTTGACCGGTCAGCAGCATCCAGGCCGCCGCCTTGGCCGCCGCCGCGGCGCAGGAGCCGGTGGTATAGCCCAGCCGAAGCCGCTTCCCATCCTTTACAATATAGTTCTCCATCAAATCCCCCCACTGTGGTGCTTTTCTTCCAGGCAGGCCTCATAAAACCGGACGGCAAAGGAGGGATTGGCATAAAAGTGGAAATGGGGATACCCGGCATAGAGCCGCTTGGTGGCCACGACACAGTCCCAGCTTTTTCCGGAGGCTTTCTTCGCCGTGAAGCTCTCCCCCGGGTACTGGCAGTCCCAGTGGTGGAATTCATGGCCGGCGATCTCCTCCCCGGCAGGGCAGAGCATGGTATCCTCCTTGGCCTTCAGTCGGACATAGCCGAACCGGGCCAGCTTGCCCGTGTCAAAGCTTTTCCCCGGCAAATATCCCACCATGGGAAATTCCCCGATGCGCTCCGTCAAATACATAAACCCGCCGCATTCGGCAATGCAGGGGATCCCCCGCGCCAAGGCCTCCCGAACCGACGTACGCATGGAACGGTTTTCGCTAAGCTCCTGGGCATACAGCTCCGGATAGCCGCCTCCCAGATACAGCCCGTGGATGCCGGCGGGCAGTGCCTGACCGGCCAAAGGGCTGAAGGGCACCAGCTCCGCCCCCATCTCCGTCAGGGCCTCCAAGCTGTCCTCATAGTAGAAGCAAAACGCGTTGTCCCGGGCCACAGCGATACGGACAGGCTCGGAAAACCGGGGCAGCGCCACAGCGCCACAGTCTAACGGCGGGGCACTGCCTGCCAGTTCCAGGATCCCCTCCAGGTCGATGGACTTCTCCGCCTGGGCCGCCAATTTCTGCAATTTCTCCCGCAGGTCTTTCACCTCCGCCGCAGTGACCAGGCCGAGATGGCGGCTTTCCAGGCTGCAGTCCGGGACCGGCGGCAAAAAGCCAAGGGGGCGAACCTGTCCGGCAAAACGCCGCCGGATCTCTGCGGATAAAACCTGATACGTCGGCGGGGTGCATTGATTCAAAATCACGCCGCAAATATGGTTGTCCGGGCACAGAGACAGAAAGCCCTGGATCACCGCCAGCACGGACAGGGATGCCCCCTTGGCCCCCACCACAAGGATAACGGGGCTGTCCGTGATCTGGGCAAGCTCATAAGTGCTGGCCTTGGCGGTGGTCAGCCCCATACCGTCGTAAAAGCCCATGACGCCTTCGATGATACTGACATCCCGGCCGGCGCCGTTTTTCGCCAAAAGAAAACGCAGTGTATTGGGCGAAAAGAAAAAGGAATCCAAATTGGCGCTTTTCGCCCCGATGATCCTGCTGTGGAACATGGGGTCAATATAGTCCGGGCCGCATTTGAACGCGCCGACCTTTTGCCCCCGGTTCACCAGTGCCTGCAAAACGGCACAGGTAACCGTGGTTTTTCCGCAGCCACTGTTGGTGCCTGCCAGGATGATCCTGGGAATGGTATGTTCCATAACGCCCCCCTTTTTTAGAGTGAAGAGTGAAGTGTGGAGAGTGGAGATAAGACAGGGAAATGGTCGGGGGAGCAGCGAATTGGCTTTTCCCGCTCCACCTTCAAAAAAACTGCGGCAGTCCATACTGCCGCAGCCGGTTTTCTGCAAAACAAGACGTCCTCCTCCCCTCCGGGCAGGCACAGGCGTACACATTTAAGCAGGTCTCCTGGCTTGCGCATCCTCAGCGCGTACACTGCCTTCTCAGGAAGGTTCCCAATGGCTGGCTTTCGCCCCGTGTACGGCCTCCGCGCATACAGTGGCGGTACCGTTCCGGATTCTGACCGGATTCACTATTCTCCGTCCATTCCCTCCGAATGAAACGGCACTTAAATGTATGTTAAATTCGAAATTTGTCAGTTTTTTCTCTTTCTATCTATGATTTCGTCATGACAGCAGTTTCCATCAGACAGATCTGACTAGCGGATGAACTCCACATGCCTTGTCAGCTGTCCGTAGGCAAATTCGTCCGTCAAACAGAAAATTTTGCATAACGGTCGAATCCCATAGTATTCAAAGATTTCAGCATACATACATTTTGAGATCGTATACGCAATTTTTCCGTCGGAAACAGCGAAAGAATCGTATGTGATGCTGCCATCGGCGGTGCGCTTGGCGTGGTCTCCAATATTCCATTTTTTCGCTATTCTGTAGCAGCCGGGCAGAAGATCGATGCCCAAATTCTTTTACGATTTTCTCCATGGCCGTATCGCTCCACCTCATACCGGTAATACCGAAAACCAGCTTTTTCTCTCACATACTTAAATCCAATTTTTTCAAGCACATGTTGGCTCCTCGTATTTTTTATAACTGTGTCTGCGTTTACCACAACCATTCCCAAAGTATCAAAAGCGTATTGTAATGCCAGCTGCTCAGCACAAGTCCCATATCCATGACCTTTTACAGTGTCATTTTGCATATGAATGCTTAAAGTACACGCTTTATTTTCCCAATCTATCTGCTTTAGTTGAAGCTCCCCTATCGGCTTACCGTCTTTCATAACAGCAAATAAAACACGGGACGGATTTTGTTTGGATTCAAAATATCTGTCCACTGCAGCTTCGTCATATTGGTATGTTGTAAACAAATCCATGTCTGTATATATGGCAGGATCGTTTTCCCATCCACGATATAATTCATGGCACAGGTCCCTGGTCATAACACATAGAGAGATTTCCTGCATAAAACCCTCCCGCAATTCCCGATTGCCGCTTGCTATTATAATTTCTGATCAGATTTTTCTTCCCTTGTTTTGCCCTTATGCGGTGGCGGGGGAAGCATAAAACCGTATAAAGGGATAATAAATCCTTTGTTTTCAAGCGTTTTGGTGGATTTTATGAAAATCCTGGGGGCAGCAGCCACTTATGAAATCGTGACTTTTAAGTTCGAAATTATCATACTACCGGGAGGGGCTTTTGTCAACCCTGGTTCCTCCCTGAGGGACGGACGGTCATATTTCCTCCGCAGTCCATTGCTCCAGAACCGCCAGCTGCTCCTCCGTATGAAACCAATGCTCTCCCTCCTCCATTATCCGCAGGCCGCAGCCAAACCGGCGCGCAAAGGCATCCACGGTTTCCCGCTCCGTCAGGGTGTCCTTCCCGGCATAGAGGATGGACGTGGGGCTTTCCCACCGGGTGACCGGATTTTCCTTCGCATAGCCCAGGTAGCGCCAGGAGAGGGTTTCTCCAAAGGCCGTGGGAATTTCCCCCTGACGCTCCAGCTGTTGTTCCGTCACCCTGGCCCAAAGCATCATGTTTCGGATCAATTTTTCCATATCCAGCACCGGGGATACCAGCAGCGCCTTTTCCAGCTGTTTGTCCGCAAAGGCCCGCAGGCTGAAATAGGCGCCGATGCTGTTGGCGTACAGGGAAACCTTTTTCCACCGCTTTGCCGCCCAGCTGTACAGGCCTTCCAGCTCCGGGACCACTTCCCAGGGAACGAAACGGGCCATTTCCGTCCTTCGCTCCCCATGTCCGGGCAGGTCAATGCTCAGCACCTGATAGCCCTTGGGGCAGACGATATCCGCCAGACGTTCCCCTTCCTCCTTGCAGCCCAGCTTGCCGTGGACATGCAGGAAGACCCGCCCGGCGGGAGCGCCGTACAAAACTGCGGGAATTTGATTGATTGAGAATTTTTCCATTTTTCTTACCTTTTTCCTGCCGAAAACCGTGCTCAGCGGTTTCCTGTCTTACGCCTTTGTGCCGTTGATCTCCCTGACGAAAGCGACGCTTTTACCGTCATTTCCACCCAAGCCGGACAGAAGCCGCTTTTAATCGCATTTTGGCAGGCTACCCGCAGTGAAATTGATATTCGCCTTCCTGGCCTGGGCACACAGGTCCTTCGTTTGCAGAGTAAATTCTTTGCCATCTTTTATAAAGTGGGTGCCGCACTGGCGGAATTCAAAGGACACATTCCGGCGGACACACTGTTCCCGGAGCGAGAGCACCCAGTCATAGTCCATGGGCCGGGCGAAACGGCCGGATTCGCCGCCTGCCACAACCAGCTCTACCCCGTCCAAGTATTTTTCCAGGTCAATGGGAGAAAGCAGGGGCTGGCAGATAATGGCCTTGTGCCGAATGGGCAGCCGGGAAAATAGGGCCAGCCGTTCCCCGGCACGCTGCTGGTTTTCCACGGTACAGCCCACAACCACATTCTCATACCCATCGCCCCAATCAGCGGGAACGCAGACCGGGAAACGCTCAATCCGTTTCGTCAGAAACAGGAAGGTGCAGTCCCGCCGCTGGCGGATCATCTCCCAGCACGCTCCCCGCCAGGCATCCGCGTCCTCCAGCAGAAAGTCTGAGGAAAAGCAGAGGTACACCAAACTGCCCGGCCCGATTTTGTATTCGCCATTTTTCTTGCGGTCTACGGGCGCGTAAAAGCGATCCGTTCTGACAATATGGTCCGTGTCCACGCCCCGTTTGGCATCGCCCTTGTGAATGTAGCAAAACTTACAGCCCTCACTGCAGCGGTGGCAGCCCCGCCAGGGATTCCACATCGCCATAGGCTCTCCCTCCTTCCGGTTTTGGCTATTTTATACGGATATTTTGGTAAACAGTATTATCATATCTCCCGGCCGTTGGGAAGTGGGTTGTGGGAATGGTCATGCCCCTCGATTTCCCGGTGGGTATGGCTGTGGGCGGTTTCATCCTCACCGTGGATGTGGGCATGGGTGTGGGTATGGGCGTGCTCATGGGTATGCACCAGGTCGCCATGGCGGTGTTCATGGGTATGGACATGGGTATGGGCATGGATGTGCTGCAAAGCAATGGTATCTCTTACCATCAGCACCGTTGCCGCGGCCATAATGGCGAGGCCAATGTAAAACTGCACGCCGGGCCGCTCCCCCAGAAGCAGCATCCCGAAGGCCACCCCCAGGAAGGGCGCGATGGAATAATAGGCGCTGGTTTTGGCCGCGCCCAAATCCTTCTGGGCCTTGATGTAGAAATTGATGCTCAGGCCATAAGCCACAAAGCCCAGAACCAGAACCGCCAAAATCCAGGGCAGGGCCGGGATCTTCTCCCCGGCTGCCAGGGCAATGGCGAAGCTGCCAAGCCCGGAGCAGATTCCCTTGATGGTGGTGATCTGAACGGAGCTTTTTGTGCTGAGCATCCGGGTGCAATTGTTTTCCAGCCCCCAGCAGCAGGAAGCCCCCAGCACAAGCAGGGAGCCGGTATTGAACCGGAAGCTGCCCTCGCCCTCAAAGCCCAGGATGATGCTGGCCGCCGTCACCAGCACAATGGCAGCGGCCAGCCGCCGGGACAGCAGCTCCTTGAAGGCAAAGAAGGCGATCAGCGACGTGGCCACGATCTCAAAATTGTTCAGCAGGGAGGCATTGGCGGAATTGGTGCGCTCCAAGCCAAGCATCAGCAGAATGGGCGCGGCAATGTCCAGCACGATCATGCCGATGGTGTAGGGCAGCTCCTTCCGGGTAAGGCGCTCCCCCTTGCCCCGGTTTCCCCGCACAAGGCTCCACAAGAGAAGCCCCAGTCCGGCCCCAAGATACAGAAACGCCGCCATCATTGTAGGCTGCACACGGACAAGCAGCAGCTTGGACAGCGGGATGTTGACCGCGTACAGCGCGGCGGCCGCAATGGCGAACAAGGTGGCAATATTTTTGGTTTTCATTTTGATTTCTCCTGATTCTGTCGGTCAATAGAAACATTTTCCGCCTGCAATTCATATCCCCCCTGGGGGGATATGTGAAAATATCATACCACACAAAATCCGGCCTGTCATCCCCGATTTGCGCAAAAATACGCCGTCAGGCGGTGCTCAGATTGTCGATAAACCCTCTGGCGCGGGAGCGCCCAAGGCTCCCTTGTGCAAAGGCGACCGAAGGGAGTGCCTTGCGCTGAGCTGTCACGCGAACAGCGTGACTGAGGGATTGTCGCGGTAAAATGTTTCCTTTTCGCCGAAGTCCAATGCGAATTCGTAACATTCAGCTGCACAATCCCTCCGAGGCGGCTTGCGCCGCCCCACCTCCCTTTGCACAAGGGAGGCTTTGGTGCAGTGCAAATTGGTAAACTTCTACGTTTGAACTTACTCTTTCGACACTCTGAAACAGTATTAATGAAGCCGGCAGTTTTATCGAGAAACCGTATCGTCAGCAAAACCGCTATTTCCCCGGGTGCGGCCCCTCAAGCAGGCCACGTTACGCATAATGATACCGCCCGCGGTATTTTATCAGGAAAAATCCGGTCAGTATCAGCGCCGCCAGTTCCGCTGCCACAACGCTCCACCAGATACCGTCCAGCCCCAGCACCAGGGGAAGCAGCATAACCGCCGCGATCTGGCACACCAGAGTCCGCAGGAAGGAAATCACCGCCGAAATAAGGCCGTTGTTCAGCGCCGTAAAAAAGGATGAGCCAAAAATATTAAACCCGCAGACCAGGAAGGACAGGGCATAAATCCGAAACGCCCGGACGGTCATTTGCAGCAGCACCCGGTCGTAGCCGACAAAAATTTTCGCAAGCGGAGATGCCAGAAGCGCCGCCGCCAGGGTTATCACGGCAGAGAAGCCCGCCAGAATGCAAAGGCTTCGGCGCAGCAGTCCCCTCAGCTCCCCGTAGTTGCCCGCGCCGTAATGATAGCCCGTAATGGGCGCCGACCCGACGGAAAACCCTATAAAAATGGCTGCAAAAATAAAATTGACATACATAATAACGCCGTAGGCCGCAATGCCGTCCTCCCCGGCGTATTTTATCAGCTGGTAATTGTAAAGCATACTTACCACTGACATGGACAGGCTGCTCATCAGCTCGGAGCTTCCGTTTGTACAGGCGCGCAGCAGGGCAGCGCCGTCAAACCTGCATTTTCCCAGCCGCAGAAGGCTGTCATTTGGCCGGGCGAAATAAACAATGGGAATGACGCCGCCAAGCAGCTGGCTAATGGCGGTGGCCACCGCCGCGCCTGCCAGTCCCCAGCGGAAAACGGCCACCAGCAGGGCATCCAAAACCATATTGGATACCCCCGCCGCCACGGTCATGCCCAGGGACAGGTTCGGCTTCTCCGCCGTGACGCAGAAACTCTGAAAGGCATACTGCAAAATATACCCCGTCAGTGCCAGCAGGACAATGGAACCATAGCTCACGCAGTCCTCCAGCATCTGCCCCGTGGCTCCCAGCGCCCTGGCCGCCGGCCGAAGAAAGCAGACGGACAAAAATGTCAGGACAATGCCGCCAAGGATACTGACATAGACCAGCATGGAAAAAATCTCATTGGCCCTTTTCCTGTCCCCCATTCCCAGGGTCATGGAGACCAGCGCCGTGCCGCCGGTGCCGATCATAAAGCCAAGGGTCCCGAACACCATCAGATAGGGCATAATCAGGTTCAGGGCCGCAAAGGCGGTTTTGCCCGTATAATTGGAAACAAAAATCCCATCCACCACGCCATAGATGGAGGTAAAAATCATCATGACAATGGAGGGCAGGGTAAAGCGCAGCAGGCGGCCATAGGTAAAGTGGTCAGATAATTGGATCTTCACCGGGCAAGCTCCTTGGTTTTCTCTTTGAACTGGTCCAAATACCGCTGCTGCAGATCAAGATAGACACGGCGCTCCTCCCGGGTCCAGGAGTCCAAAATGGCGTTCTCGACCGCCATCACCCGCATAGCCGTACACTCTGCAAGGGCCTTCCCCTCTTTTGTCAGGCATACCAGCTTTTTTCGGTTCCCTGCGGCCTCCAGATAGATAATGCCCTCCCGCTCCAGCTTCCGGAGAGCGGAGTTGATGGTCTGCTTGCTGGTTCCACTCATGCGGGTGATCTCCGACAGCAAGCAGCTGCTGCCGCTGTTGCAGATGGCATACAGGATGGTCATGGCGCTGTCCGACAGCCCCAGCTTTACCGCCGCACCGTGATACGCTTCATTGGTTTCCGACATCAGGTAATTCATCCGTTTTAATTCGTTCATGATTTTCTCCTTTGGTACGAAATCGTACTTTATTATAGTACGATTTCGTACCATTGTCAATAGGCAAACATGTCTCCATGATTCGTTTTCTTTGCCCGGGATGACAGGCACCGAAGGGGATTCTCCTCCGGCAGGCAATTTTCGCGCTCTTTTTTCATAAAGCACCGCCTGCGGCGTTGTCAGCCTGTCAAAGGACCCCGATTTGCGCAAAAATACGGAACCGCCGCCGGCGGTTCCGTATTCAGGCTGTTAAAAGCATCCCACAGCATCTCAGGCCATTGGTTTTCCGGTTTCACGGGGCCAGAAGCTTCCTCTCGATTTCCTTATCCGGCCAATAGCCCCAGGACTCCACGATCCTGCCGCCTTCCACCCGGAAATTTTCCAGCGCTTCAAACTGGATTCGCTTTCCCGTGGCGGGAATCCCCATACATTCTCCCGTATGGATGCCATCATAGAGCACCCGGGTTGCCACCATGTCTCCCTCGGCAAAAACATCCAGCATTTCTACCCGCAGGCCGGAAAACTGCTCCGCAACGGCTTTCAGAATACCCACCGCGTCAGCATTGCTTCTGGCCCCTGCCGGACTGTGGTCGATGTAGCCGTCCGCGACACAGGCAATAATGTATTCGTAATTTTTATTGGTGTAGCCCTCCTCAAAGAACCGGGCCACCACTTCCTTAGGCGTCATAACTTTTCCTCCTATTTTTCTCGGGTCCAACCCGTTTTCCCCAGAATAAGGTCAACTTTCCTTCCGGGCTTCCACTTCCTCCGCCACGTTCAGCGACCGCAAAATCCCGTATTCTTCAAACCGGGTATCGGCGGCTTCGGTAATAAAGACCAGGCGGATCTGCGGGTCGTCAAAGGTCACCTGGGCGGCCTTTGTGCTGATATTCGAGGCGCTTACATCCTCCAGATACAGCCGGCTTCGGCCTTCGGGGAGGTTAAAGTCCGCATTCTCCACGCAGAAGGACAGGGCAAAATTATCGGATTCGCAGGCGGCCATCAGCGTGGCGGCGGCGGTCTCCAGAGCGGCGGTCTTATCGCCGTTAAAGATGTATTTATCAGAGTTGGGGAACCGGAAATCCGTCAGCACCACCTCGTCAAAGCCCATGCCGCGCAATTCCAGCACCACGGAGGCGATCCAGTTGGTGGTGGTGGCGCTGGTGGGATCCAGCCAGTACATGCCGCCATCATCCGCCCAAAGGCCGGCGCGGCTCAGCATGTACAGGCCGCTGGACACATGGTTCAGTCCGAAATTATAATCCCGGAAGGCGCTGATCCGGGCAATGGTGTAAAAGCCCTTGGACTGCAGCTTGTTCACAAGATCGGTAACCGCCGCGATATCCGTACTCTGGGAAATCACCGCGTCCCCCAGCTGGGAGGAATAGAAGAACGAGCCATAGGGGCCCTTCATGTCGATCATCACCGGAGTGCCGGCGCTCAGCCGCTCGATATTGACCAGCACAGTAGACAGCTCCTTCTGGAACATCCCGCTGGTGATGTAATAGCCATTGAGCTGGGTCAGTTCATTGCTGGTATTGATGGCGTTGGCGCCTTCATTATAATAAATGGCAATGTTCTGCTCCGCCACCGGTGGAACGGCGACCTCGCCGGAGACATCGTTGGAGGAACGGCTGAAATCCAGAGCCACACCGTCATCGGTGTAGACCACATAGCGCTGCAGCCACATGACCCAGCACAGCCAGGCCACGGCTCCAATAAGCAGCAGAACCAAAAGCACGGTACCCAAACGGTTCAGCGCCCGCCGGGTACGGTAGGGAATACTCATAATTAACTCCTTTCACAAAAGGGAACTCTAAAAAACTCTGATCGAACCAGGAAGCGCTGTCCGCCGAAGCCGGTTTCATCAGGGTTTTCCGCATTTTTTCGCGGTAACACAGCGCCAGTCTTCCTTTTCCTTCCACCCGGTCACCGTCAGGCCCGCCTGCTCCAGGGCGGCGGTCACATCATTGAGCCGGGTGTCCAGAATACCGGAGCAGATTAGGGTGCTGCTGGGGGTCAGAAGCCCCGGCAGAATGGGGGCAAGGCCAATGATGACGTCGGCCACAATGTTCACCAGCACCAGGTCATATTCCTTAGCGGCCAGGGAGGCCATCAAAGCTTTGTCCCCGGTGACATTCCCGGTAAGGGCGGTGAATTCCGGGGAGGAAAACCCGTTGTAAGCGGCGTTCTCCCGGGCAATGTCCTCGGCTTTGGGGTCGATATCGATGCCCACAGCCGTTTCCGCTCCCAGCCGCAGGGCGGTGATGGACAAAATGCCGCTGCCACTGCCCAAGTCCAGGCAGCGAAAGCCGGGCCTGACCACCGTCTCCATGACCTCCATGACCATTTGGGTGGAAGGATGGGCGCCGGTGCCGAAGGTCAGGCCGGGGTCGAGAATGACCTTGCGCCGCCCGGCCGGCTTATCCGCCAGCCAGTAGGGCAGGACCACAAGGGTCTCCCCCACCTCCTGGGGCGGATAATTGTCCTTCCAGCTTTCTTCCCAGTTCACGTCGGCCAGAGGCGCCGCCGTCATGGTAAGCTTCATTTCGGAAACGGTTTTTTCCAGGCGCTGCATGGACGCGGTGTCCCCGTCCTCTAAGTACAGCTTGATGCGGGAAAGCCCCTGAAGCTTCTCCTGCAGGCCTTCGTCAATGTAGTCCCAATAGGCCCGGTTTTCCTCCAGGAAGGTTTCAAATTCCTCCTGATCCTCGATGACCAGATCGGAAAAACCCTTAGCTGTCAGCGCAGCGGCCACGGAGCTGCATTTTTCCGCGGCGGTATCAATGGTGATTTCCAGCCATGCCATGGCGGATTCCCTCCTATCCATACAAATCCAAATTACATTCTACCGCAGAAAGGGAAAAATGACAACAGAAAAAGTCTTAATTTTTTGTGTACCACTTCCTATTTTGGAAAAAGTGGTATATAATATCCAATACGTGACAGAACTTCGCGGAAGATT
Source organism: Eubacteriales bacterium (assembly GCA_030533415.1). GTDB lineage: Bacteria > Bacillota > Clostridia > Oscillospirales > Oscillospiraceae > Faecousia. Next base: position 67,950 of record JAUNJE010000005.1, read on the forward strand.
TTCACAAGAAGCCTGTCCTCCCGGGCAAACAGGCCGGAGCACAGCCGCATATGTACACAAACGAATCCCATTTCCCAAGGAGTTATTATGATCGAAACCATTTCTCTTCTTCCCGGCGTCACCCTGCGCTGCTGCCGGGATACCCGGTTCAAACAGGGCTGCCTGAGCTTCCAACTGGTGCGCCGGATGGACAGGCAGGAAGCGGCCCTGAACGCCCTGCTGCCCGCTGTACTGCTGCGGGGGACCCGGCGTTTTCCTGACCTGCGCTCCATTACCGAGCACTTGGATGCCCTCTATGGCGCTTCCGTCAGTTCCCTGGTGCGCCGGGTGGGTGATTACCAGACCACAGGGCTGTACTGCGCCTTTATGGACGACCGTTTTGCCCTGCCCGGTGACCGGGTGCTGGCCCCCATGCTCTCTTTTCTGGAAGAAATTCTGCTGGATTCCCCTTTGGAGGACGGAGGATTTCTTTCCGCCTTTGTGGAGAGCGAAAAAAAGAACCTGATCGCCACCATCGAATCGGAACTGAATGACAAGCGGGCCTATGCCATGGGCAAGCTTTTGAAGACCATGTGCCAGGCGGACACCTTCGGCCTGTCCCGCCTGGGGGAGCCGGAGGAGGTGGCCGCCATCGGGGCCAAGGAGTTGTACCGCCACTACTGCGGCATCCTGCGCGCCAGCCCCATTGAGATTTTTTATGTGGGCAGCGCGGACAGCGGCCGGGTGGCCGGGATGCTGCAGCCCCTGCTGGCAAAGCTGGAGCGGGCCTGTTCTCCACTGCCGCCCCAAACTCCCTTTCAGCCCTGTCCGGGGCAGGACGTGGTGGAGACTCTGGATGTTGCCCAGGGCAAGCTGTGCATGGGCTTTACAACTCCCATTACCAACCGCTGCCCCGAATTTGCCGCCATGCAGGTGCTGAACACCATTTTCGGCGCGGGCATGACCTCCAAGCTGTTCGTCAACGTCCGGGAAAAGCTGTCCCTGTGCTACTCCATCGGCTCCGGCTACTACGGCACAAAGGGCATTGTGGCCGTATCCGCCGGCATTGACTTTGACAAAGAGCAGCTGACCCGGCAGGAGATTCTGCGCCAGCTGGAGGCCTGCCGCAGCGGAGCAATCACCCCCCAGGAGCTGAAGGCCGCCAAAGAGGCCATTCATTCCAGCCTCCGGGCAACCCACGATTCCCCCGGCGCCATCGAGGGCTATTATGCTACCGCCGCCCTCAGCGGACTTACGCTTTCTCCCGATGAATACCGGGCGGCCGTGGAGCGGGTAACGCTGGAGGACGTGGCGGCGGCAGCCAAGGGACTGACCCTGCACACCACCTACTTCCTGAAAGGAGAGAGCCAATGAAGCAGACCCATTACCCTGAATTGGACGAGACGCTTTCCACCACGGTGCTGGAAAACGGCCTGACGGTAGCGGTGGTGCCCCGGAAGGGCTTCACCAAGAAGCTTGCCTATTTTGTCACGGATTACGGCTCCATCCACACGGATTTTTTGCTGGAGGGGCAGGAATATCACGCTCCCGCCGGGGTCGCCCACTATTTGGAGCATAAAATGTTCGACATGCCGGGGGGCCGGGATGTCTCCGCGGAATTCGCGGCCCTGGGGGCTATGACCAACGCCTTTACCAGCTACGACATGACCGCCTACTATTTTTCCTGCACCGACCATTTTGACGAGTGCCTGCGGCTGCTGCTGGAATTTGTCTCCACCCCCTATTTTACAGAGGAAAGCGTGGAAAAAGAGCGGGGCATCATCGACCAGGAGATCGGCATGAACGAGGACGCGCCGGACAGCGTGGTATTCGAAAACCTGATGCAGTCCCTCTACCGCACCCATCCCATCCGGGTGCCGATTTTGGGAACCTCGGAAACCATTCGGGAGATCACGGCGGAGGTGCTGCACAGCTGCCACCGGGCATTTTACACGCCCGGAAACATGCTGCTGTGCGTCATCGGCGACGTTGACCCGGACGGTGTCGCGGATCTTGCCCGCCAGGTGCTGGGAACCGAAAAAAAGGAAGTGGGCATAAAGCTTCGGCCCTGGCAGGAGGATATGACCTGTCCCACCGCCGCACGCACGGCAGCCATGGAGGTCGCCATGCCCATGTTCAACCTGGCCTTCAAATGCGAGCCGCTGACAGGCGGCGATGCCGCCATCCGCACGGAAATGGTGGCGGACCTGGCGGCGGAAGCCCTTTTCGGGGAATCCTCGGAGCTTTACCTGCGGCTGTACGAGCAGGGGCTTATCGATTCCTCCTTTGGCGGCGGGTTCGAAACCGTTGACGGCTGCGCCCTTATGCTTTGCTCCGGGGATTCCGAAGACGCCCAGGCCGTTCGGGACGCCATTCTTGCCCAGGCGGAAAAAATCGCGGCGGAGGGCATCCCGGAGCAGCATTTTCTGCGGATGAAGCGCAGTGCCCTGGGCCGCCGTATTCGGGATCTGGACAGCTTTGATGCCACATGCTTCCGCATCTGCGCCTACCACTTCTCCGATTTTGACTATTTCCGCTTTCCGGAGGTCTACCGCAGCATCGAGGCAGGGGAAATCCGGGATTTCCTGAGCCGGACTGTCCGGCCGGAGCGGTGCAGCTTATCCGTCATCACTCCCCTGAGAAAGGAAGACGCCCTATGAATCCCAGCAACTATTCTGCCATATCCTTCCCCTCCCTGGGAATTGAAGTCAATCCGGGGCGTGGCCTGGCCCTTGGCTCCATGACCATCCACTATTATGGCCTGGTCATTGCGGCGGGCCTGATGCTGGCGGCGCTCTATGCCTGCAAGCGCAGCAAAGAATTCGGCCTGAAGGATGACGACATTGTGGACGGCGTCCTGTGGGTCACCCCCTTTGCCATTGTCTGCGCCCGGGTGTACTATGTGGCCTTTACCTGGGAAGCCTACGCGGAAAATCCCATCTCCATCCTTTACATCTGGGAAGGCGGCATTGCCATTTACGGCGGTGTTTTGGGCGCGATCCTGGGGGTAACGGTATTCTGCAGGGTCAAAAAGCTGAAACTTGCCACGGTGCTGGACCTGGTGCTGCTGGGCTTTCTCATCGGCCAGTCCATAGGCCGCTGGGGCAACTTTTTCAACCGGGAGGCCTTTGGCGCGCCTACGGACAGCTTTTTCCGCATGGGGCTATACAACGATACCACCGGAATTTGGGAGTATTACCACCCTACCTTCCTGTATGAATCCGTCTGGAACTTGGCGGGTTTGGTCCTGCTGCATTTCCTGTCCAAAAAGCGGCAGTATGACGGCCAGGTGGCTTTGGGCTACGCCGCCTGGTACGGCCTGGGCCGCAGCCTGATTGAAGGCCTGCGGATGGACAGCCTGTATTGGGGTCCCTTCCGGGTCAGCCAGGTGCTGGCGGCACTGAGCTGTGTCGCAGCGGCGGCTGTCCTGGTGTGGCAGAGCTTCCGGCCCCACGATCCGGCGAAGCTGTATGTCAACCAGGTCGCCGCAATGCAGAAAGAAAAAGCCGAAACGGAAAAGGATAAGCCGGAAAAGGCATAAAAGCATAGCAAAAGGACTTCCCGCTGAAAAAGTGGGAAGTCCTTTGATTATTATCCAAACATGCCGGTGATCTCATTGGCCCTCAGCAAATCCTCCGGCGCGATTTTCAATGTTTTCATCACGTCCCCGGTACCGCCATACACAAAATCGTATTGCAGAAGCTTTCGGTCGAAAAGGCAGGGCAGTCCCAATCCTACCAGCGGAATGGCCCCAACTTCAAATCCTGTCTGCGTAGCAATTTGCTTCCGGTCCGCCAGCTTTAGTTTACGGTAGCCGAATCCCCGCTTTAACTGTTCGAAGTCGAGCCGCCCGTTTTCAGAAGAGACGATACAGCCAATCAATCCGCTTTCCGTCTGCAGGATAAACGTTGGGGCCGCCTTTTCGGGCGGGTAATACTCCTGCGCATCCGCTGCGGACAAAATCGGTTTCTCCTGTTCTATTATTTGGTATCGCGCGTGGATTTCATCCAGAATATCTGTTATGGCGGATATCATTTTTCTCACTCTTTCCATCATGCCAATCCCGCATTTCCACACAGGGACAACGCACCTTATTCCGCGCTGAACAAAATCCGGTCGTTGCTCATGCCCTGGTCGTGGAAGGCCTTCAGCAGCTTTTCCGTGGTCATATTCGCCCGTTCTTCCCCGGCCAGTTCCATGACGATCTGTCCATTGTTCATCATAATGGTGCGGTTGCCCAGGGAAAGGGCCGAGGGGATGTTGTGGGTGATCATCAGGCAGGTGATGGCGTTCTCCGACACGATCTTCCGGGTCAGCTCCAGCACCTTTTCCGCCGTAGCGGGGTCCAGGGCAGCGGTGTGTTCGTCCAACAGCAGCAGCTTGGGCGTGACCAGTGTCGCCATCAGCAGCGTCAGCGCCTGGCGCTGGCCCCCGGACAGCAATCCCACCGGGTGATCCATCCGGTCCTCCAGCCCCAGCTCCAGCATGGCCAGCTTCTCCCGGAAGGAAGCCCGGTCGGCACGGGAAATCATGGAGAAGGGGGATGTGCCGCTGGTTGCCCGCATGTAGGCCAAAGCCAGGTTTTCCTCAATGGTCATGGTGGGCGCGGTGCCCTTCAAGGGGTCCTGAAACAGGCGGCCGATGAATTTGCTGCGTTTGTAGTCGGGCAGATTGGTAATATTGATCCCATCCAGGTGGACAGATCCGGAATCCACCACGAAGGAGCCGGCAATGGCGCCGAACAGGGTGGACTTGCCGGCACCGTTGGAGCCAAGGATGGTAACAAAATCTCCGGGGGCCAGATGCAGGCTGACGCCGGACAGGGCCTTCTTTTCGTTCACCGTACCGGGATTGAAGGTTTTGGAAATATTATGGAGCTTCAGCATCAGGCGTTCCCTCCTTTGGCGGCAGGCTTCAGGGCTTTTTTAATGGTGGGCAGGCCAATGGCCAGAGCCACGATAACAGCGGAAATCAGCTTCAGGCATTCGCTGGGCAGATCCAGCCGCAGGGCAATGGCGATGATGAAGCGGTAGAGGATGGAGCCTAAAATAGCCCCCAGGGCCTTCATCCAGGTTTTCCCCCTGGGCATCAGGGTTTCGCCGATGATCAGGGAGGCCAGGCCGATGATGACCATGCCGTTGCCGAGGTTGATGTCGGCGGTTTTCTGATACTGGGCCAGCACCGCGCCGCTGAGGGCAGTCAGGGAATTGGAGATGCACAGGCCGACGGTGATGGTAAAGCCGGTATTGATGGAGGAAGCCCGCACCATATCCGGGTTATCGCCGGTGGCCCGGATAGAAAGTCCCAGCCGGGTGCGCAGAAACATCACCAGGGCAAACCCCATCAGCGCCGTCAGCAGCGCCACGGGAACCAGCTTATAGAAGCTGCCAAGATTGGGCTGCAGCAAAGTAAACAAGGTCTCGGTTCGCATCATGTTCACATTGGAAGAGAAATCCATAACCGCCAGGTTCACGGTGTAAAGCCCCGTGTTGGTGATGATGCCCGCAAGGATCGAGGGGATATTCAGCTTGGTTTGCAGCAGCGCCGTAATATACCCGGCGCAAACCCCGGCCAGCATGGCAGCCGGCAGAGCCAGCAGCGGATGCCCGGCCACGGCCACGGTGGCAGACACGGCACAGCCCAGGGTAAAGGCCCCGTCGGTGGTCATATCGGCGATATTCAGCACCCGGAAGCTCAAAAACAGCGCCAGGGCAACCAAAGCGTAGATGCAGCCCAATTCCAGGGCGCTCATGATAACAGCGGCTGAGATCATGGCGTATCTCCTTTCCAATAAACAGCGCCCCGCCGCATTTCGGACAAAGCGCGCAAGGGAGGTATCCTCTCCTTGCGAAGAGGATACCGTCCTTTTCTTTCCTATCTTTTCTTATTCTCCGGTAGTCACTTCCACCACGGTGTTTGCCATGGTGCCAAATGCACTGTAGTCCAGGTTCAGCGCGGCGGCGGTTTCGGTGTTGACGGTGATAATGCCGCCATCCATCACATGGAACTCCGGAACTTCCCCGCCCTGCAGAATATCCATGGCCATATCGGCAGTCTTGCTGCCCAGCTCGGTGTAGTTGACGCCGCAGGTAGCGAAGGCGCCGGCCGCAACAAAGGAATCCGCGCCAGTGTAATGGGGGATACCTGCGGCATTCAGGATCTCCGCAACGGAGGCCTCAACGGCCATGACCGCATTGTCCGTGGGGGTAAAGACGGCGTCCACACGGCCTACCAATGCCGAAGCGGCTTCGGTGACTTCACCGGAGGTGTTGCCGGTCTTTTCCAGGTAAGCGATGCCCTTCTCGTCCAGATAGGCCTTGGCCTCAGCGATGGGGGTGGCGGAGTTGGCTTCGGAGTTGGAGTACAACAGGCCAACGGTCTTAATATCGGGCTGAACGGCGAGCATCATGTCAATAATGAAGGGGGTATTCAGCGCATCGGAGGTGCCGGTGACATTGGAAATACCGGTCAGGCCAACGGTCTCCGGATCGGAGATGGCGGCATAAACGATGGGGATGCCGGTGCCTTCCGAAGCGGTGACCATGCAAGTGGCGGCCAGGGTGGCGATGGGGATGATCATATCTACTTTGTCATCCACCACCTGGGCACCGATCTGGTTCAGTATGGTGGTATCGTTCTGGCCGTTATATTCCTGAATCTGGACGGTCACGCCCTTTTCTTCGGCCAGGGCCTGGAGCTGGGCAACAATGGCGGTGCGGATTTCATCCAGGGAGGCGTGGTCCAGCTGCTGGACAATGGCGACGTTGTAAACTACAGTTTCTACGGCTTCTGTCTGGGCCGCAGTGGGCGCAGCGGTTTCAGGGGCATTGGTTTCGGCGGCGGGCGCAGTGGTTTCGGGGGCCGCAGGGGAGCCGCAGCCGGCAAACAGGGAAACGATCATCATAACGGACAGGATCAGAGAAATAACCTTTTTCATAACAAAATACTCCTTTTTCATTTTCATATTCATAGTGAGTGGATTGGCGAATTTCGTTGGGGGTCGCCATCGTCTTCCTGGATTCTGCATATATATTTCTCCTTTCCCGGAAAAATGATTATTGAAAAATAAAAAGTCCTTGTTCCCCTAAGGGAACAAGGACAGAAATAACATTTCTGCGGTACCACCTTGTTTGCCGGAAAGTCCGGCCACCTCATGACAGTGCCAACACACCGTCTGCCCGTTAACGCTGGCAATGCGTCAGAAGATACTAAAGGCTAACCTCGTTCTCCCTGCCCTCAGCGGCCCATTTGCTGCCCCGCTTTTCGCTCCGCTCTCAGCTATGCGGAACTCTCTGTGGATGCGCTTTACAGCTTTACTCCCGCTTCGTTGGTTTCAACTTATGTTATGCTTATTAAACACCATTTGTGTCCATTTGTCAAGAACTTTTTTTCACAATGGACGGACAATTTTTCAGTACTCCCGCACCACGGCCTTGACAATGCCAATGATCTCGGCTTCCGTACCGTCAATCGGCTCATAGTTTTCGTTCTCGGGCATGAGCCAAACCTCCCCATTGCGGCGGCGCAGGCGCTTGACCGTGGCCTCGTCCCCGATCCGGGCCACCACAATCTGGCCGTCGTCGGCATTGGGCTGGGGGCGGACGACCACTTTGTCCCCGCTGAGGATGCCCGCGTTGATCATGCTGTCCCCCCGCACCCGCAGGGCAAAGCAGCCGGGGTCATTCCAGGGCATGGTGCCCTCCTGGTTCTCCACCGCCAGGATGGGCACGCCGGCGGTGACCACGCCCACAACGGGAATCTGTCCGGGCCGGGCGCCGGTGACCAGCGCACGCTTGCGCCCCTTGGCGCCGGGAGACTGCAGCAGCCCCTTATCCTGCAGAGCCTGCAAATGGTAGCTGACGGAGGCCGTGGAGCGCAGGCCCACCGCCGCGCCGATTTCCCGCACAGAAGGGGAATAGCCGTTTTCCTGGATAAATTGGTTTACATAATCCATAATCAATTCTGCCTTATTGCTGGTTCTGGGCATAATCATTCCTCCTTGGGGTAGAAGCTGGGCTTGCCGCACGGGAATTTAATCCCGGTCATTCCATAATGTGAATTTTATTATAGCACATATGACCGAAAAAAGGAAGGGCTTTTCAAAAGTTTTTTCGCAAAAAATTCCCACGGCCGACTATACTGGTATTGAGGGGGCGGTGACTATGGAAAATTTGGACCGGAATACAGAGCAGCAGGTTTGGAAGCGGGTATTTGCCCAGCCCCAGATACAGTCCGAACGGGAGGACCTGCGGCTGTTGGTCCTGTACGCCATGGAGCTATCCGCAGGCTACCGCCGGCTGGCCGGCATCCTGACGGGCAGGGATAAGGAGCGTCTGAGGCACCTGTGGGAGGGGGAAGAGGCCAACATCGCCTGTCTGCGGGGAATCCACCGTCTGTCCGGCGGGACGGAGGAGATGGTCAAACCGCTAAGCGCCCCCAATGAGCCGGTGCGGAAGGTACTGGAAAAAAGCTACCATAGGACCCGCCGGGCACTGACGGAGTACACCGCAAGGCTGGCAGACTCGGAATTTGGGATGGTATTTCAGAAAATGGCCGACCGGGAACGGGACCATTGCGCCATATTGGCAGAGCTGCTTGGAAAACAATGGTAATGCGTTCTGACCAAAAATGCTTTTCCTGCCACCGTTGGCAGGCTCAGAGGGATTGTGCGGCAGGAGCATCTGCTGCGTAATCCCGGTAAGCATAAAAATTTTTAATCTGGCCTCAGAAGAGGTCGCCCGGAAAAAAGGGCCATGCTAAGCTTACCCCAAGAGCACATCGAAAAAGCTCGAAGAATGGGGGACACTGTTATGACCACCCTGCATACCGTTCGAGGACGCCTGTCATTTATCCTGGCAGGGGCCCTCTTTTTGTCTCTTGGGCACCCAGCCCTTCCGGCAAGCGCCCTGGAGACGCCCGGCGAAACCACTTCCGTGGAGGAAACCACGGCTCCTACGGAAGCAACCGGGGCCGCAATGGAGGCCACGGAAGCGGTGACGGAGCCGCTTTGGACAGAAGCCGTCACGGAACCTTGGACGGAAGCCGCCACAGAACCGCCGGAGATCCAGGAGGATACCTTACCTTCGGAACCGGACATCTTTGTGGAGGAATTTGCGGAGGAATTTATGGTACCTGCCCTGTTTTCCGAATTCTCGGAACAGGCCGTATTCCGGCGCATATACCGTCTGGACCATCTGGTATCCGGGGAATATGTGCTGGTATCCGGGGTGGGATACGCTCCCGAAACGCTGGCAGAGGAATGGATTACCGCTGCAGTTCCCGTGGCAGATGGGGACCTGGTAACTGATTCTCTCGGCGCGGTCTGGACGCTGACGGTGAGCAGCGGGGTCATGCTGACAGACAGCTGCGGCGCATCCATCGCGCCCCTTGACAACGGGGAAAACGGCATTATGAAGGCGGATTACCTCTGGCAGGTCTCCTGTTCCCAGGGGATATTTTCCTTTCACGGCAGCAATGGAACAGAGCCTGTGACCCTGGCGGGAAACAAAAGCCTAGGCTACCAGTTCCGGGCCTACCGGGACAGCACCGTGCAAGCCAGCCCGGACGCGTATCCCAGCACCTTTGCCCTATACCGGCAGATCGATTCCGACTCCGGCGCGGAGCCCATCCCGGTTTCCACCGCCGCCCAAGTCAGGGCCATGGCAGAAGGAACGGAGGGCGTTGCCCTTCAGGGGACAGTGGTCTATGTCAATGGGGAACAAGCCGTCCTGCAGGACGCCACCGGAGGCATTTTGCTTTCTTTCACCGGCACACCCCAAGTAACGCCGGGGGACACGCTTTTGGTTTTCGGCAGGCGCACCGCCGGCTTTGCCGTGACAATGTATGAAATAACGGGCAGTGCAGAGTGTCCCGCCGCAGAAACCGCTATCAGCGGTCTCGGCGAAAAGCAGGAATACACCCGTATCCTGATCCGAAACGCCCTTCTTGGCAGCGGCGTACTGATACAGGCAGATGCCGCCCTTCCCATATCGGCCACCCTCCCGGCGGGGATTTCCCAGGGGGATACCGTGGATGCCTATGGCGTTCTTATGGACGGTATGCTGTATGTGGATACCCTTCTTCCGGTTGCCCGGCACGAAGCGGAAGCGGTTTGGTATCCCGTGGAGCCGGAGGACATCCTGTCCACAGACATTGTGGCCGTCACGGTGTCGAAGGACGGAAGCACTTGGGCCCTCAGCAGCGAAAACGGGGAGATAGCCGCTCCGGCTGCGGTAAGCGTGCAGCTGAACAACGGCGCCATGACCGGCTCCGAAGATGGACTTTGCTGGAGCGTTCTGAAAACGGAGCAGGGCCTGATTTTGCGCCCGACCGGGGCGGAGACCTTCCTGTACACACAGGACAGCAACAAGTCCGTCCGGGTAGGTACCCAGGGCAAAATGGATTGGAAACTTGATGCGGGCTACCTTGTACATGTGGCTACCGGGCGGTACCTGACTGTATACCAGGGAACGGATTGGCGGGCATTTGATTCCGATGTGCAGGCCGCCGGGCAAACGCTGCAATTCTGGCGCCGGGAGCGAGTGGCCGATGTAACCATGGTGCCGGAAGGCGGCGGCATCCTTCCCGGCAAAGCCATCACGCTGCACTGTGCCACCGAGGGCGCGTCCATTTATTTCGCGGTCTCCTATGACGGAGAAAATTATTCGGAATTTTCCCATTATACCGGTGAAATTCCCACAGAATCGGGCTTTGAAAGCCTATACATCAAAGCCTATGCCGTAAAGGAGGGCTGCACGCCCAGTCCGGAAACGGCCTGCGCCTTTACGGAAGAAGTTGATTTGGGATGGAACCTGTATTTCGGCCAGCTTCACGCCCACACGGATATTTCGGACGGCATGGGCAGCGTGGCCGAGGCCTTTGCATATGCCGCTGGGGTGGACGGGCTGGACTTCTTTGCGGTGACGGATCACAGCAATTCCTTTGACAACGCTTCTTCCGGCGCCATTGGGGTGGATGGCGCCACCCTCAGCCAGGACTGGGCCTCGGGAAAGGCCGCTGCCGCGGCAGTGACGAGCGATGCTTTCGTGGGCATTTTCGGCTACGAAATGACCTGGCAGGAGGGCCGGCACCTGGGCCATATCAACACCTTCGGCACACCCGGCTGGCAGAGCCGGGACCAGGAGGGCTTTACCTCCCTGGAAAGCTACTACCAGGCCCTGACCACTGTTCCCGGCTCCGTCAGCCAGTTCAACCACCCCGGCACGGCCTATGGAGATTTTGAGAATTTTTCCCACTACCGGGCGGATTATGACCAAGCCATCAGCCTTTTGGAGCTGGGAGACGAGGGAGATTTCCGCGCCTACGAATCCTACATCAAAGCGCTGGACGCGGGCTGGCATATCGCGCCCACCAGCAACCAAAACAACCACCAGGGTGCCTGGGGCGATGCCAACGCGGCCCGCACCGTGGTTCTGGCGGAAACGCTGACGGAGGAAAGCCTTTATGACGCCATGCGGAACCGCCGGGCCTACGCCACACAGGACAGCGACCTGGCCATCTGCTACCGCCTGGACGGCCATATTATGGGTTCCGTCATCAGCCGGGCGGACAGTCCGGAGATCAGCGTGTATCTTCGGGACCCTTCTGACGCCGCCATCGGCCTGGTGGAAATCATTGCGGACGGCGGGACTGTCATTGCGTCCCAGATGGTGGAAAGTGGCTGTGAGACCATCACCATGACCGTTCCCGGCGGATACCGCTATTACTTTCTGCGGGTCACCCAGCCAGACGGTGACATTGCCGTGACCGCGCCCGTCTGGGTGGACAGCTATGACGACATCGGCATCCTCGGCTTTACCGCCGATGCTCAGGTCCTCGTTCAGGGCCGGGAAATCGGCTTGACTTTGGAGCTTTTCAATGAGGAGCCTTTGGATTTCTCCATAAATTCCATCCAATTTTCCGTCGGAGGGGAGATTATTCATACCGTAGAGGCCCCCGGCACGGTGAAGACTCTGGATACCTTTTCCTACACCTTCCGGTATACCCACGGCGGGCTTGGCGTGACGGAAATAACGGCATCCGTTTCCGGCTGCGTAAACGGCGAAACGCGCACCTATGAGAGGACCCTGTGCCTGAGTTACCAGCCGCAGGAAATGGTTTCCGGCATTCTGGTGGACGGAAGCCACGGCAATTTCGGAGTGGATCAGCTGCATAACCTCACCGCCATTGCGGCAAAGGCAAGCATGGAGGTGACTGTATTCAAAGGAGCGCTTCCGGAGGGCGGCGATCTGCTTCTGGTGTCTGCTCCGGAAAGTCCCTTTGAGGAAGCCTTTTTGGCAGGCGTGTCCCGGTTTGTGGAAGGGGGCGGCTCCCTCATTGTCTGCGGCCGGGCAGGCGCGGCGGACGGTGCTGGCATTTTGGAACTGAACCGGCTGCTTACCGCCATTGGCTCCACACTGCGGCTGAACAACGATACCGCTATGGATGATGTGAATAACGGCGGCACCGCCGATGTGCTGTATCCCACCGTATTCAATCCCGATTTTGATTGGAGCGCAGGCCTGACAGCGGAACAGTTTTACAGCCACCGCAGCGGCTGCACCGTGGACGCCGGCAGCGGGACCTGGCTGGTAAAGGGCCTGCCCACCACCTACAGTACCGGCGGCAGCACCCCGGAGGGCAATGTGCTGCTGGCCTGTGAAGATATCCCTTACGGCGGTACGGTTCTTGCAGCCGGATGCTTTTTCCTGGTGGACAGCGAAATGCCCGCCCAAAAGAATATTTGGGATCTGCCCCGGGCAAATCAGAGCATTTTGGAAGCGCTGCTAAACATAGAGCAGGCAGTGCTGCCCCTGAATACCATTTCCGGGGTTCGCAATGGAAAAAGCGGTGAGGTCTACCGCGTCCAGGGCTATGTCACCGCAGGGACATCCAATCCCCACAACACCTTCGCCAAAACCATCTACCTGCAGGACGATACCGGCGGAATTGCAGTAATCCCCTTCACGGAGACCGGAATCCAGGTAGGTACACCTATGGAGGTTATCGGCTATCTGGATTCGCAAAACGGGAATCCTGTCCTGTCCCCCATTCGGTACAGCGTTTCAGACGGGGATTTGTACCGCTATGTTCCGAAAACCATGTACCACAGTGCCGCCATGAACTACGCTGCCCACGGCGGGGAACTGCTGCAGGTGGCGGGAAAGGTAGTCTCCCTCACCCGTACCTCCGACGGCAAGGGCATTTCCCGGATGGTCTTAGAGGATATCCGGGGCAGCCTGGCCACAGTGGTCATTGAGGACACCATCTTCTCCGGCGCCAATGGCATCAACGCCCTTGCTTCCCAGGTAAAAATTGGCCGCACTGTCCGGGCCATGGGCATCCTCCATTTGGATGACGGCGGAGAACCTGTCCTCCGGGTCCGTAACTGCGACGAAGTGGTCTATGTGCCGCCGGTCCCGGACCCCAGCAATCCCAAAACCGGTGACGGTATCCTGGGATTCGCAGCTGCGGCGGTATTCCTTACCGGGCTGCTGGCTGTCCGCGGGAAACGGCAATAAAATTGAGGCGCCCCCATTTGGGGGCGCCCATTACGCTTTAGCAGCAGCCGCAGTTGTTGTTGTCACAGCCGCAGCCGTTCCAGTTGTTGCCGCAGCCACAGCCGCCGTTGCAGAACAGCAGGAGCAGGATGATGATCCACCACCAGTTGTTACCGAAGCAGCCGCACAGACCATTGTTGTTGCACATAAGAGTACCTCCGAAAAATTTTATTGAGCTTTGCCGCTCATTCCATGGTATTCCGAAGGCGGAAAAATGTGCGGGTGTCCGGGCAGAAGGCAATCGCTATTTGTCTGGGCCTGTATTAAAGTGCCCGCAAAGCGTCCACCAGGGCGGTTTTTCCGGCGGTCTTTTCATCCTTGACCTTGATGACCCTGGCGGGACACCCTGCCACGACGGTGTTGGGGGCCACATCCCCCACCACAATGGCCCCGGCAGCCACCACGGCGTCATGGCCGATGCGGCAGCCCTCAATGACCACCGCGTTGGCGCCGATCAGCACATTGTCCTCCACGACCACCGGGGTGGCAGAAGCCGGCTCCACCACGCCTGCCAGCACGGCTCCGGCGCCTACATGGCAGTTTTTCCCCACGGTGGCCCGGCCGCCCAGGACGGCGCCCATGTCGATCATGGTGCCTTCCCCAACCACGGCACCGATGTTCAGGATGGCCCCCATCATGATAACGGCGTTCCTTCCGATTTCCACCTGTTCCCGGATGATGGCACCCGGTTCGATACGGGCGGGAATGTCCTTCATATCCAGCAGGGGGATGGCGGAGTTGCGGCAGTTGTTTTCCATTTCCACGTGGACAAATTCATTGCTTTCCAGTACGGGAGCAATGTCCTTCCAGTCGCCAAAGACGATCTTGCAGCCCTCCCCGGCGGGGAACTCATAGCAGTTGGGGAAGGCAACGGGGAACTTTTCCCAGACATAGACCTTCACGGGCGTCTTTTTTTCCGAGGTGCGGATATATTCGATGATTTCCTGTGCGTTCATTTCGGTTCGCTCCTTATTCCTTTGTAGATTTTTCTATCCTATCATCTTTTTGTCAGAAACACAAGCGGGAAATTGACACCGCAAGCCGGCGGGGGTATAATAGGACTGAATTTTTCTTGCAGGAGGCGATTTTCATGCAGCTACGCGCAGACCGCCGCGCGCTTCACCGGATCCCGGAGCTGGACAGAACCCTGCCCGAAACCATGGCTTACATTCAAAAAGCCCTGAAAGGGCTGAACTGTACGCTTTTTGCGCCCATGGAGAGCGCGCTGTGCGCCTGGTTTGATTTCGGCAGGCCCGAGGCCATCGCATTTCGGGCCGATGCCGACGCCCTGCCCATCACGGAACGGACCGGGGCGGAGTATGCCTCCCGGCACCCCGGGAATATGCACGCCTGCGGCCATGACGGCCACATGGCGGTCCTCCTGGAGCTGGCCCGGCGCCTGAGCGGAAAGGACACCCTGCCACACAACGTGCTGCTGGTTTTCCAGCCCGCCGAGGAAACCACCGGCGGCGCTAAGGACATCTGTGAAACGGGCATCTTCGAAAAATATGGGGTAACCGCCATTTTTGCCCTGCACCTGTGGCCGGGACTGGCCCCGGGAGTGGTTGCCAGCCGAAAAAATGAGCTGATGGCCCGCTCCTGCGAGGTCACCGTGGATATTTACGGCAAGTCCGCCCACATTGCCAAAGCGGCGGAGGGCCGGGACGCGCTGGCCGCCGGAGTGGAGCTGTACCGCCGGGCCATGGAGATGGAACGGTCTTTGCCTGACACCATTTTTCGCCTGCTGAAATTTGGCAAGTTCCAAAGCGGCACCGTCCGCAACGCCCTGTCCGCCCATACCCATATGGAAGGCTCCCTGCGGGCGTTCCAGGACGATGTGTTCGCATTTCTCCGGGATGGCCTGCAGGCCATCGGCAGGGATATCGGGCAGGACAGCGGCTGCACGGTGGATATCCACATGAGCGAGGGCTATCCCGCCGTGCTGAACCCCGCCGGACTGTATGACAGGGTCCGCGAGTGTGTGGATTTCGTTCCCCTAGACGCTCCCTCCATGACCGCCGAGGACTTTGCCTGGTATCAGCGGTGCATCAGCGGCATGTTTTTCTTCCTGGGGGTGGGAGACACCCCGGCCCTCCATGCCGACACCTTCGACTTCGACGAAGCCATTCTAGTGAAAGGCGCCGATTTCTTTGAGAAATTGGCAGAGAACTTCCGATGATCCCCTTAAATCAAAACTTATCTACCCTAAAGCGCAGTGCCATCCGGGTCTACACGAACCTGGCAAGGCAAACCCCCGGCTGCGCCATGCTGACCATTGGCGAACCGGATTTTGACACCCCCGAGGCAATCAAGGCCGCCGCCATGGCCGCCTTAAATGCCAACCAGACCCACTATGCCCCCAACCAGGGCACCCCTGCCCTTCGTCAGGCGGTAGCGGCCTTCGAGACCGCCCGGGGGAACGCCACCACGGCGGATCAGGTGCTCATCACCATCGGCGCCTGCCATGCCCTGTTCACCGCCCTTCTGGGCATCCTGAACCCCGGGGAGGAAATCATCGTTCCCACCCCCGGCTTTGGCCTTTATGAGACCATCGCCACCATCGCCGGGGCAAAAACCGTGGCGCTGGACGTGACCAAAACCGGCTTCCAAATCGAAAGATCCGCTCTGAACGCCGCCATTACCCCCAAAACCAAGGCGGTCATCCTCAATTCTCCCTGCAACCCCACAGGGGTGGTGTTCCGCCGGGAAAGCCTGTCGGCGGTGAAGGAAGCGGTGCTGGGAAAGCCCATTTTCGTCATCTGTGACAATGTCTATAACCAGCTGAGCTACGGAGCCGCCTGCCCGGACCTGAGCCTGGATGGGGAACTGAAGGAGCAGCTGATTTTGTGTCAGAGCTTCTCCAAGCCCTACGCCATGACCGGCTGGCGCATCGGATATCTGACCTGCCCGGACTATGTCATGGACCGGCTGCTTCTGCTGAGCGCGGCGGAGATCACCGCTGTCCCCACCTTTCTGCAGGACGCCGCTGTAACGGCTCTGGAGACGGACCCCGCCCCCATGCGGGAGGTTTACGCCAAGCGCCGGGACTATGTCTGCGGCCGCCTGCGGGAAATGGGCCTTTCCTTCCCGGAGCCGGAGGGGGCCTTCTATGTATTCCCCAATATTGCGGAATTCGGCATGGACTCCGCCACCTTCTGCACCCGGATGATCCGGGAGGGGAAAGTCGCCGCCGTTCCCGGAAGCTGCTTCGGCGCAGACGGTTATATCCGCCTGTCCTATTGCTACAGTGACGAAGAACTGAAAACCGGTCTGGACCGGATGGAAGCATTTCTCCGTGCGTTGAGAAAAGTTAAGAGTTAGGAGTGAAGAGTGAGGAGTTGTCGGATAGTGCCCAGCAACTCCTAATTCCTAACTTCTAACTCCTCACTCACGGTTGACGACATTTACCTGGAACCCGCTGAGCACGTCCAGCACCTTTTCGTGCAGCGCCTTGTCAAAGGAATCCGTACAGGCCGCGTCCACCACAATGGCCGCCTCCGGGTATTTGCTTTGCAGCACCACGGCATTGCTGACCACACAGATATTGCTGACCAAACCCACCAGCTCAATTTCGTCGGCCTGCTCCGGCAGCACTGCGGCGGTGGCGGGGTCGGTGACGTCCATGCCGAAGGAACGCTTGTCGATGCCGGGGGCCTCTACCTCCTCCAGGGCCTTGGCGGTTTCGCCGTAGACCTCCCAGCCCTTGGTGCCCTTGATGCAGTGCACCACCGGCAGGTTTCGGCCTTCCCGGGTCTGCAAATAGTTTTCATAGTGGGTGTCCCGTGTGAAAAGGACATGGCCCTTGCCATAGGCGCGGACCTTTGCGGCGATTTTCGCATCCAGCTTTTCCGCGCCGGGGAAGCCCAGGGCGCCGTCAACGAAGTCATTCTGATAGTCAATGACGAATAAATACCGGTTCATAGGGATACCTCCATAAATTTGATGCCTTCAACATATCAAAGTTGCACGAAAAAGTCAATGAAGCATTGCAAGAAGCGGCAGAATTTGATAAAATAAGAAAAATCTAAACCGGATTTGGAGGCAGCCATGGCGTTTTCAACAGAGGACTTGACCGAAGCCAAAAGACAAATTGATTCTACCCTGCATAAGCTCAGGGAAACCATCAAAACCCTGGAACAAAAAGAAAATCCACAGCAGTACCGCTCGCAGATTACTTTGGCGAAAAGGCGGGTGGATGCCTTTGAGATTGCGGTTTCTCTGATTGAAAAGGAAATCGCGGAGAAAAGCCGGGCCTAGACCGTTCCATGAAAGCGGACTGGTGGGTTGCGGCGTTATGATAAAGCGAACCAACAATACCATTTGCAAAACCGGGAGAACATATGAACACCAAACAGGATTTTATTGCCGTTTTTGACTCCGGTGTGGGCGGCATCAGCGTGCTGCGGCACCTGCGGCGGCTGATGCCGGGGGAACGGTATCTGTATTTTGGGGATTCCGCCAACGCCCCCTATGGCAGCCGAACCACCGAAGAGGTCCGGGCCTTGACCCTGGCGGCAGTGGAAAAGCTGCTGGAAGCATACCGCATCAAGGCCCTGGTCATCGCCTGCAACACGGCAACCGCCGCGGCGGTGAAGAACGTCCGGGAAAAATACCCGGAGCTGATCGTGGTGGGCATCGAACCGGCTTTGAAAGTGGCGGCGGACCATTTCCCCGGGGGCCGGGTGGGCGTCATGGCCACGGAAGTGACATTGCGGGAGGAAAAGTTTGATACCCTGCTCCACCGCTTTGACGAAAGCTGCTCCGTAGCCAAAATCCCCGCGCCGGGCCTGGTGGAACTGATCGAGCACGGGAAGGGGGACTCCGAAGAAGCGGAAGCCCTTCTGAACAGGATTCTGACACCCTATCGGGATACGCTGGACGCTCTGGTGCTGGGCTGCACCCACTATCCCTTTGCCCAGAAGGCCATCGGCCATATTTTGGGGGAGCGGGTCGTGCTCCTGGACGGCGGAAGCGGCACCGCCAGAGAGACAAAGCGGCGGCTGGAAGCGGCAGGCCTCCTGGAAAACGGCCCGGGGCAGGTGGTCATTACCAACAGCCTGGAAGACGAGGCCGTGATCCGGCTGTCCTACCGGCTGCTGGAAACATAATATCCATTTTGGGAGGCATGCACTATGGACAACAACATCCTGGTTATCGGCATCGCCGGCGGCACCGGCAGCGGCAAAACCACGCTGATGAAAAAGCTGATTGAAAAATTTGAGGATGAAGTCACCGTCCTCAGCCATGACAATTATTATAAGCGTCACGACGATATGACCTATGAGCAGCGCTGCCAGCTGAACTATGACGAGCCGGCGGCCTTTGACACCAGCTTGATGGTCTACCATCTGGAGGAGCTGCGCCAGGGCCGCGCCATCGAATGCCCGGTCTATGACTTCACGGTACATAACCGCAGCAGTGAAACCATCCATGTGGTGCCCAAAAAGGTCATTATTGTGGAAGGCATCCTGATTTTCGAGAATGAGGAGCTGCGCAATCTGATGGATATCCGCATTTTCGTGGACACCGACGCCGATGTGCGGCTGTGCCGCCGCATCAAGCGGGACGTGAACAAGCGGGGCCGGACGCTGGAAAGCGTGCTGGCCCAGTACCAGCAGACCGTAAAACCCATGCACGAGCAGTATGTGGAGCCAAGCAAAAAGTACGCCAACATCGTTGTTCCCGAGGGCGGCAAAAATCTGGTGGCCCTGGACATGATCACCGGCCGCATCCAGCGGCATTTGGAGGAAGCGTGAAATACGAAAGCCTGATTTTCGACATTGACGGCACCCTTTGGGATTCCCGGGCACTGGTGGCCCAGGGCTATAACCTCCAGCTGAAAAAAGAAGGCCTGGCGCACCTGTGTGTGGACGCCGAAACCCTGAAAGCCCTTTTCGGGAAGGTAATGACGGAGATCGCCGATATTCTTTTTGCATCGATTCCCGTGGAGGAACGCTATGGGCTGATGGCCCGGTGCATGGAAACAGAAAACCAATTTCTGCAGGAAAATCCCTGCCATATCGGCTACCCCAAGGTGGCCGATACCATGGCGGAGCTGGCAAAGCGCCACCGGCTGTTCATCGTCAGCAACAGCCAGCGGGGCTACCCGGAGCTGTGTATTTCCAAGCTGGGGCTGACGCCCTATATCACCGGACATCTGTGCTTCGGTGACACCGGCACCAGCAAGGGAAAGACCATCCGCACCCTGATGGACAAGTACCATATCGAATCCTGCGCTTATATCGGCGACACCCAAGGCGATTACGAAGCCACGGTGGAAGCGGATGTGCCCTTTATCTGGGCAAGCTACGGCTTTGGCGTCCCGGAGGGGTTCCGGGAAAAAATCGAACGGTTTGAAGACCTATTGAATTTGTAATCCAAGTTGGGCGGGGCGTACCCGTTTCAATTTGAATATGGAAAGGAAGTAATGAGTATGATCGTATGTCCCTTCAAAGATTTGGGCCGTTACGCCCCCCTGATTCCCGGCCTGGAAGAGGCCATAAAAGCCATTGCCGACATGACCGAGTGGGTCCCCGGCGTCATCCAGCTGTCCGGCGGCAACCGGATCCTGGTGCAGGAAGGCACCACCAAGCCCGTGGAGGGCCGCACCTGTGAGGCCCACCGGAAGTATCTGGATGTACAGTACATCGTCGAGGGTGAGGAGACCGTTGGCTGGGCGCCCCTGGAGACAATGACCCTGGAAGGCGAATTCAACGAGGAAAAGGACATCGGCCGCTATGCCGGCCCTGTGGACTGCATGCGCATCGGTGCGGGCTACTGCTATGTGGTGTTCCCCGAGGACGCCCATCTGCCCGGCAGCCATTTGGACTCCCCCCACGCCTTTAAGAAGCTGGTTCTGAAGCTGAAAGTATGAGCATCGCCATCGACTCCTACTGCCTGCTGTGCCACCTGAGACGGAACCTGGAACTGGTGCGCCCCCTTGGCACCGAGGAGCAGACCATGGCATTTGCCCGGGACATGATGCGGATGTACCTTGCAGCCCCCGAAGGGGTCAGCGCCCCCTGGTTCGGCCCCCAGACAGCCCAGCTCCTGCACGAGCACTACGGCCTGGAAATTGACCGCTACCGGCAGGAAAAGATTGATTCCAACCGGTTCGTACTGGAACGGCTCCCCATGCTCCGGGAAAAAGTGGATTCCGCACCTGACCCGGTCCTGGCGGGGCTGCAATGCGCCATTTTGGGCAACTATCTGGATTTTTCCGCCCTCCAGGGCCAGGTAAGCTTTGAAAAATTGACGGGTATGCTGGACAATGCCCTGGAAATGGAGCTGGATAACGGCATTTATGCCAGCCTTTGCCGGGATCTGGAAAATGCCAAAACCCTTCTGTACCTGACGGACAATGCCGGAGAGATCGGTTTCGACCGGGTTTTTGCCGAAACCATCGCCAAACGGTATCCCAACCTGGCCATCACCTTCTGCGTCCGGGGCGGCATCGCCCAGAATGACGCCACCCGGGAGGACGCGGCGGCTATGGGAGTCCCCTTCCCCGTCATCGACAACGGCAACCGCATTCCCGGCACCCAACTGGACATGCTCAGCACCGAAGCCAAGCAGGCCCTGGAATCGGCGGATGTGGTTCTCGCCAAGGGAATGGCCAACGTGGAGACGATGTACGGCTGCGGCTGCAATGTGTACTACGGGTTTTTGATCAAATGCCAGCGGTTTGTGGACCGGTTTGGCAAGCCGCTGTTTACGCCCATGCTGGTAAAGGAGCGGTGAATCCGCGCCGGTTCTGTCTTTCGCCCAAGCATAAAAAACAAGAGGCTGTCTCACAGGGAAAGTGAGACAGCCCCTATTTTTTCTCTTTACTTGATCTTAGGCAGGGATGCCGCGGCCACGGACTGGCCAACCCGGCGGGTCTTTTCGTCGGGCAGCATGACTTCGCACTTTGCCGCCAGAGCGGGGAACTCCTCCCGCAGAATCTCATTGCACACCCGCAGGATGGTGTCGCCGCCCTTGCCGGACATGACACGGCCCAGCATCATCATGTGCTCAATGTCATAGAACTGGGAGTACAGCACCACGGTGTAAGCCAGATACGCGCCGATGGTCTCGAAAATGGCCTGTGCCCGGGGATCGTCCTGGGCCATCAGGCCCTGCACCACCTTCAGCTTTTCAGCGGGGGACAAGGTAGGATCCAGCTCAATCCCAGCCACTGGCGCCAGCTTGATGGCGGCGTCCTGGGAGAAATACTTACAGCCCACGCCGTAGTCCGTAGACCACTCATCCTGCATGGCGTTTTCGCTCAGGTCAACCGGAGCAAAGGCCAGCTCGTTGATCCAGCCCAGCACATTCTGCTCTTTGTCCACATACCCAACGGCCTCGGAGGTGCCCATGGCGATGCCCATAATGTTGCCCACACCCAGGCCCATAGCGCCGGCCAGGGCGGACACGTCTCCGTCATTGGCCACCACGATGGGGACATCTCCAATCTCTGCGGCGGCACGGTCATAGATGGTCTTGACCTTGTCCCAATTTGAGCGGGGGACCTTGATGAACAGGGAGGCAACCATAGGCGCATTGCCGATGAAGGTACCGGCGGAGGAAACACCGATGGCATCCACCCGGGGCATCTTGGACGCGGCGGTCTTAAAGGCCTCAACGATATGACCGAAATGATAGTCGGGATCCTCCTGCAGCTTGGGGAACCAGACCACTTCCTCGGAATAGACGCACTCACCGTCAATGACGGCGGAAACCTTCCGGTCGGAGCCACCCGCGTCAAAACCGATGCGGCAGCCGTCCATGTTGCCGCCCATAGGCTCGGCAACCTCATTGGCAGGAGGGCATTCCTCCAGAGGCAGATCCAGAATCTCCAAATCCCGCTCATAGAGCTGATTGACAAAGGTAAAATCGAAGTGGCGTTCGCCCTCGGGGGTATAGGCCTTCTTTAGCCGCTGGGCCAGCTCGCTGCAGCCGCAGATGGAGACCCGGAAACCGCCGGTGGACCAGAGCAGGAACTTGACATAGCGCTCCACATAGCGGTAGTCGGCTTCCGCCATTTCGGGCGTGCCGTGGATGCAGGTATGGTGAACGGAAACACGGCCCTTGTCCCGCTCCACGGCAATGGCCAGGGGCTTCTTGGCGTCCTTCAGGTAGGCTTCCCGCCAAACGCCGAAGGGGATAAACTGGGGATCCAGCTTGGGGGTATGCTTCATCTGGTATTCAATGCCTAAGTACTGCATAAAAATTCCTCCTGTAAGTCATATTCTGCTGTCATTATAGCATATCGCCATCAAAGGACAATATCAGAATCTCGCTAAAATTTGCACATAATACTGTTTCTTTATAAAAATGTTTCATTTTTATAGAGAAGGCACCGCCTGACGGCGTTGCCGTTTTCGTGATTTTCGAGAAAGAAAATCACGAAAACACGTCTCATTATGATCTTCATATTAAAAAGTTCAATTCTTGCGAATGAAACTTTTTAATTGAATATCAGTATAAAAGCTATTTCGCCAGCTGCTTGTCATAGCCCAGGGCCACAAGCTGATGAAATGCCTGCCAGGCCGCCTCCGGAATTTGCTGAGGAAGCTGATAACCCTTCTTTGCATACAGGTCCATCCGCTGAAAATCCCCCACGATGACGGAAATAGCGGCATTTTCGGAAATTCCCTGCCGTTTCGCATCGGCCAGGTATTCCGAAATGGTCACCTGGGGAGAGGTGACCGTGATTTTCACCTCCGGCCAGTACACCCCCAGCGCCGCGCAGATGCGCCGCTCCATAAAGGGCTGGTGCACACCCAGTATGTGCGCATGGGGCAATCCCAAGGCGGTCAGTTTTTCCCGGGTAAAGAGGATGTTCTCTTTGGTATTGGTGGACTTGTCCTCCAGGATAATGTCCTCCCGGGGGACGCCGCAGGCCATGGCGACCTTCCCGAATCGCACAGCCTCCGGTTCCGGCAGCAGGCCCTGGGTGTTGCGCCCCAGGCCCCCGGTGAACAGCACCTTTGGGGCGTAGCCCTGAAAGTAAAGCTCCGCCGCCCTGCGGGCGATATTGTCGTTAAAATTGCCGAAGCCAACAATGCAGTCCGCCTTCTGGGGCTGCTGTTGCATACCCAGATAGTCCCAAATGACCTGCAATGGCTGCATAAAATCCATAAACTCCTCCCGGCGGACAAAAACCGCCGGGGATACCCCGGCGGCTTCACGCATTAACAATACTTCGCCACAGCCGCGTTGATCATGGCCACGCACTCGTCTGCGATGGCGTAATCGCTTTCGATCATTTCCGCCAGAGGGGCACGGACGGAGCCGCAGTCAGGACCGCCGTTGCGGCGCAGGATTTCCTTGATAACGGCATACATATTTCCATGGCCGGAGCACATCTTGTAGATGATGCGGCAGACCTCATTCTGCATTTCCTGGGCCTTCGCCAGGTTCCCGGACAGAAGCTCCTTGCGCATCTGGATGTACAGCTCGGGCATCGCGCCGTAGGTGCCGCCAATGCCGCCCACAGCGCCCATGGTAAGGCCGCAGATCAGCTGTTCATCGGGACCGTTGAATACGATGGCGCCCTCGTCCTTCCACATCTGGATATCCTGGGTGGGCATGGAGGAGTTTTTCACGCCGATGACCCGGGGATTTTTCAGCATTTCCTTCAGCAGAGGCACGGTCAGGGAAACGCCGGCCAGCTGGGGAATGTTGTAGATAATGAAGTCGGTATTGGGCGCGGCGGCGCTCATGTCATTCCAGTATTTGGCAATGGCATAGGGGGGCAGCTTAAAATAAATAGGAGGAATGGAAGCAATGGCGTCCACGCCCAGAGACTCGGCATGGGCGGCCAGCTCCTGGGAATCGGCAGTGTTATTGCAGGCGATGTGGGCAATGACCGTGACCTTGCCCTTGGCTTCAGCCATGACATTCTCCAGGACGGTTTTCCGCTCTTCCTTGCTCTGGTAAATACACTCGCCGGAGGAACCGCCCACATACAGGCCGGTGACGCCCTTGGCGATCAAGTAACGGGTCAGCTCCCGGACAGCCTCGGGGTTGATTTTCCCCTCGGCGTCATAGCAGGCATAAAAGGCGGGAATAATGCCTTCGTATTTCTTAATATCAGTCATAATAATACACTCCTTTATACGTTCGCGGGCAATCGCCTTGGCCAACGCTGTTACACGGGGCCAAGGCGTTTTTCTTTAACCCTTAACGGCACCCATGGTGATGCCCTTGGTGAAGTACTTCTGGAAGATCAGGAATACGATGATGATGGGCACGGATGCCAGCGCGGCGCCGGCCATCAGCAGGCCATAGTCCGTGGAGCTTTCACCCTGCATGGTGGCAATGCCCAGGGAAATGGTCAGATTCTTGTTGGCAGTCAGCATAATGAGCTGCATGAAATAGTCGTTCCAGGAGTTTATAAAGGTGAAGATCGCGCAGGCACCGACACCGGGCTTGATCATGGGGAACATGACATCGGTGAAGGTCCTCCACTCGCTGGCGCCGTCGATGCGGCAGGCCTCCACCATCTCCGTGGGGATACCTTCCGCAAACTGCTTTAGAAGGAACACGCCGAAGGGCCAGCCTACGATGGGGAAGATGACCGCCCAAATGGTGTCATACAAATCTAGATTAGACATCTCCCGAAGCAGCGGAATCAAAATAACCTGCTTTGGCAGCGCCATAGCGCAGACAACCAAGGAGAAAATCAGCGTCTTGCCCCAGAAGCGCTTCTTTGCCAGCACATAACCGGCCATGGCAGAGGTAAGGCAGGTCAGCAGCATGGACGCAACACTCATGAAAACGGTGTTAATCAGCCAGCGGATAGCAGCGGGAACCTTGGGGCCTGTAATGATGTAGCCAAAAATTTGGAAATCAAACAGCGGCGCGGAGCGCTTGCTCATCAACCGTTCAAAGTTTCCCATATCCCACTCGGAAGGAATCCAGACCGGGGTGGTAGAGTTGATTTCCTTACCGGTCTTAAAAGCGCCGGTAATAATCCAGTACAGCGGGAAGGCGAAAAGGAAAGCGAAAATCGCCACAACGATCACAGAGAAGTACCGATAGGCTTTCTGCTTCACGGCAACCTGATCCAAACGGTTCTGATTATTCACAACAGCACCCCCTTACTTCTCTTCGCCCAGTTTGAACTGGACTGCGGACAAGATCGCGATGATAATGGCCAGAATAACACCCATCGCGTTACCGTAACCGTACTTATACAGCTTGAACGCGTTGTAGTAGATGTAGTACATGATGGTCATGGTGGAGTTGCTGGGGCCGCCCAAGGTCAGCAGCTGGATCAGCGCGAAGCACTGGAAGGAATTGATGGTGGTGATCACCAGGATGTACAGGGTGGTGGGCATCATCTGGGGCCACTTGATCTTCCAGAAAGCCTGCATCTGGGTAGCGCCGTCCACTTCGGCAGCTTCCACCAGGGACTTATCCACATTGTCCAGAGCGGATACATACAAAACAATGGGCTGGCCTACGGAGGTAGTCAGCAGGATCAGGATGATACAGCCCAAGGCGTACTTGGGATCGCCCAGCCAGTTGATGTTCTTGTCAATAAGGCCTAAATTGGTACCAATGTAGTTGAAGATGCCGTAGTAGTTATTGAACATCCACTTCCAAACCATGGTGACGGCCACGGAGCCGGTTACCACAGGCAGATAGAAAATGCAGCGGAAGGCGGAAGTTGCGGCAACAGGCATCTTGCTAATGGCAGAAGCAATCCACAAAGAGAACGCACAGGTCACAGGTACGGATACCAGCACGATGACCAGGGTGTTTCTCAGCGCGATCCAGAAAACATCGTCCTGGAACAGGGTCTTATAGTTGCCGAAGCCTACAAAAATGTCTTCCCGGCCCATCGTCGCATCAAAGAAACTGGTGTACACGCACATAAGCATAGGATACACCACAAACATTACGAAGAACACCAGGAAAGGAAGCAGAAACAGATATGAAGTAACGGTTTCATGAATCATAAGCCGTCTGTTTTTTGTGTTTACTGCAATTTTTTTATTCGCCAAGAATATCCTCCTCTCAAAAATAGAAGGGCTAAAAGCAGGTCATCCTATTCCGCTTTTAGATTTTGTTCTGCTAAAGAGCCCTCCCCTCGCCCGGAGGGAAGGGCTCTTTTTTGGGTATGTGATTATGACTTACTTTCCATTGGCCTGGTCAACATAGGTGTTGACGATCTCGGTGATGGCCTCGACAGAACCGTCGGAAGCGCCAACCTGCTGCAGCAGGTTCCACCATGCGGTACGGGCTTCGGCCCAGCCAGTGGTGACCTGGTAGTATTCACCGGCCAGAGGAGCCATGGTGGCATTATACGCATTGAGGATATCTTCAGCCTCGTTGCCTACATAGATACCGGTAATAGTGGTGTCAGCGGGGAAGTTGCCGGTGGCTGCGACAGCCTCAGCGGTTCCTTCGCCAGCGCAGAAATACTTGATGAACTCCTTGGCGGCGGCAATCTTAGACTCGTCACCATTGTCGAAGATACCGAAGCCGTAGTTCTGGCAACCCAACTTAACGTCAGTGCCGTTGGGAGAGGGGAAGGCCATGAACATAATCTCATCGCCGTTGGCAGTCAGGCCAGCACCAGTGTTAGCGGTGTTGGGGTTAGCCTGCTGAATGGCGTTCCAGCAGAAGGCAACGTTCAAAGTGCCGTTGTAGAACAGAGCAATCTCGTCACCACCGACGATAGCGGGGTCGAAAGCAAGGGACTCCATGTCGTAGAGCTGCTTCAGAGCCTTGATGTTCTCCTCAGAGGCCCAGGTATACTCCGTGTGCTCGGGGTTGGTGAAGGTACCGCCATACAGGTTGTTCACCAGAACGCGGGTGCCCTGGTCGCCGCCCTGGCCGCCGCAGAAGATGGCTCCGACCTGCTTGCCGGTATAGGCATAGACAGCATCCATAGCTTTCAGGAAATTCTCGGTAGTCCAGGTGCGGGTCTCCTCGTCGATGTACTGCATTGCGTCGGCAGCCTCAAAGACGGTCTTGTTGATGGCCATGCAGAAAGCATTGATGCACAGGGGGTACTCGTAAGCGGTGGAATCGTCAGCAAAGCAGTCAGCCATAGCAGAGGGGATCAGGTTGGCCTTGGCCGTGTCATCGAACAGGTCAGCAATGTTGACCATCTTGCCCTTGGCACCCCAGTTGGCAACCAGACGCTCGGGGCCTTCAATAATCAGGTCGGGAGCGGCGTTGCCCTCGATGGCGGTGTTGACCTTGTCGTCACCGTCAGCGTAGGTCAGGTACTCAACGGTGACCTTGATACCGGTAGCGGCTTCAAATTTAGCCATCATGGCATCAACAGTCTCCTGATCGCCCCACTTACCGATGGGGTAAGCCCACAGAGAGATCTCACTGGCAGCAGCGGGAGCGGCGGGAGCGGCCTCGGTCTCGGCGGGAGCGGCAGCGGCGCCCTGGGTTTCTGCGGGCTTGGTCTCAGCGGGGGCCTTCTCAGCAGAGCAGGCGGCCAGGGACAGAGCCATGACCAGAGCCAGCGCAAGTGCAATAATCTTCTTCATTATTGTGTTTCCTCCTAATAAATTTTCTTGTATGCCATACGGCTTTGCGCCGTAAGAGCCAAATTATCATTCTTCCTCGTTGAACGAGGAAGAAAAGGGCTAGCCCTTTTGGAAATCTTGTAAAATAATCCATTTCCAAGGCTTATGTTACAACACCTGCTGGGTAAAGTCAACAATTTTTTGAAAATTATTTTCTGAAAATAAGCTCGAAAGAAAAGTTTTTCCAAATGTTACAAAAACAGGCGCTCCGTTTTTTGCACATTGACGAAAGTTTTTCACTCCACTTGACGGGTTTCAAAAACGTGTTATTCTGTAAGAAAAAGGAGGACATCACCATGAAAAAACACATTGTCTGCCTGGGGGATTCCAATACTCACGGCTACTGCGCAAACCCCGGCGACTGCGCTGACGGCGGCATCCGCTACAATGAGCAGGAGCGCTGGACCCGCCTGCTCCAGGAAAAGCTGGGGGATGATTTCCTTGTGATTGAAGAGGGCCTTTCCGGACGCACAACCTGCTTTGATGACCCCATCCACGAGGGCCTCAGTGCCCTGGATTACATCTATCCCTGCCTGAAAAGCCACGAAGACGTAGCGCTTCTCATCATTATGCTGGGCACCAACGATACCAAGGACCGCTTCTACGCCAGCGCCGCCTGCATCGCCATTGGTATGGGCCGCCTGGTGAAAAAAGCAAAGGATACGGAATGCTGGGGCGGCAAAACGCCCAACGTACTGGTGGTGGCCCCGCCTCCCATTGGCGAAGGGATGCTGACAAGCCCCGTGGCAGAGACCATGGGCACCGGCTGCGTGAAGAAGTCCCGGGAGTTGGCACATTATTATAAAGAGCAGTGTGACCTGCTGGGTGTCCACTTCCTGGATGCCGGTGCGCTGGGCTGCGAATTCAACCAGGTGGACTACATGCACCTGACAAAAAAAGGACATGCCACCCTTGCGGAAGCCCTGGCCCGGCTGGTCCCTCAGCTGATAAAATAAAAGATGCCGCTTTAAGCGGCGGCATCTTCCATATAGGGCTTGAACATCGGCTCCAAAAGCAGGCTGCCAATCAGCGCCGCCAAGGCGGGCAGGAAAAACAGCGGGAACACATACCGGACGCACAGGAAAATGGCCGCGGCATTCACCAGCCCCAACACCAGCGTCCGGGGAAGGTTGGCCAGGGCCAGCAGCACCGTGTTCTTCAGCAGCCCTGCAAAGCTGTTCTCAAACCGGGACAGCACCGGAAACAGCACACTCAGCACTCCCAGGAGGACCACACCGGTCAACGCCGCGCCGGAGAAAAGCATCCACGAAACCGTCCCGGCCACGGCAGCGTTCCAAACCTGAATCAGGACTCTTGCCAGCCCGGCAAACACCGCCAGGAACACCAGGGAAGGCAGGAGCCCCGCCTTCAGGTTTCCCCGGAAGGTTTTCAGAAACCGCTGCCAGGGGTGCTTGTCCCCCCGGCGGTAGCCGTGGACGACGGCATCGTACAGCGCAGCGGAGGAGGCCCCCAGGGTCACCACCGGGAAACACCCCAGCAGCCAGAACAGGCTCAGGAAAATGCAGTCGGTGACCTGGTTCATGGTGATCATTAGGGCGTTATCCGGGTTCAGAAACTTTCGAAACATGGGAATACCTCCGCCAAAGTGTTTCCGCTATTGTAGCACAGATTTTCATCCGTGTCACCGTGTAAAAAAAGTTTTCTTCTTCCCGGTTTTGGATTGAAATTATTTTCCGGGAATGCTATGATAAAGGCAAAGCGGCCGCCCTTTTATCCGGGATGGCCTGGTTTATAAAATACGCAAATGACATACAGGAGGAATTACCTATGGATCGTCAAAAAATGATCGCCCAGCGGCAATGGGTCCGTGACCAGCTTCAAGGCGTTGCGGACTTCTGGCTCAAGAACGGCATGGACCACGTCCACGGCGGCGTTTACACCTGCCTGGACCGCCAGGGCAAGATCTTCTCCACCGACAAGAGCGTGTGGATGCAGGGCCGCTGCGGCTGGACCTACGCTTACCTTTGCCACGTCTACGGCGTGAAGGAGGAATGGCTGGCCGCCTCTAAGAGCTGCATCGACTTTTTGGAAAAGTACTGTGTCAACCACGCCGCCGGCGGCCGGCTGTACTTCACCGTTACCGAGGACGGCCAGCCCCTGCGCCAGCGCCGTTACTGCTTCAGTGAGGCTTTCTACTGCATCGCCAACGCCGAGTATTACGGTATCACCGGCGAAAAGGAGCACCTGGAGCGTGCCCGCCGTGCCTATGACCTGTACTGGAATCTAAACCACGGCATGGAAGATCCTACCGGTCTCGGCCCCAAGACCATCCCCGAGACCCGCACCGGCCGCAGCCTGGGCATTCCCATGATCATTCTGAACGTCACCGGCATTATGAAGCGGGTGGACCCCGAAATGAAGGACGTGTATGACGCCCGGGCCAAGGAGTGCATTTCCGACATTTTCAGCTACCATGTCAAGCCTGACCTGCACTGCACCCTGGAAAACGTGGCTCTGGACGGCACTCCCCGTCTCGGCATCACCGAGGGCCGTATGGTCAACCCCGGCCATGACATCGAATGCAGTTGGTTCCTGATGGACTACGCCAATGACGTCGGCGATAAGGAGCTGCACGCCAAGGCCATCGATGTGTTCAACATGGCCTTTAATATGGGCTGGGACAAGGAATACGGCGGCATCCTGTACTTTATGGACTGCCTGGGCAATCCTCCCGAGGCCTATGAGCACGATATGAAGCTGTGGTGGCCCCACAATGAGGCCCTGATCGCCTCCCTGATGATCTACCGCGACACCAAGGACGAAAAGTATCTGGACATCTTCTACCAGGTTCTGGACTACTGCAAGACCTATTTTGCCGACGAGTACGGCGAGTGGTATGGCTATCTGCGCCGGGACGGCAAGCCCACCCAGCCCGCCTGCAAAGGCTCTACCTTCAAAGGCCCCTTCCATGTACCCCGCAGCCTGATTCTTGTGGACCAGATGATGGGCGAAATTCTGGGCGAATAACCGGTACCTCTGCTGCCCTCCGGCGGGGCCATTCCCGCCGGAGCAGCTTTCCCTTTCCCCGCACACCCCAAGAAAAAATGAAAGGAGACTTAGAATGGACGGGCAGAATATGAATATTCTCGAGCGCATTCACGCCTCCTATTACCACCTCACTGCCACGGAGCGAAAGGTTGCTGACTTTGTCCTGGCCCAGCACGACCAGGTGCAGTTCATGTCCATCACCCAGCTGGCGGATGAATGCGGTACGGCTGAGGCTACCATCTCCCGGTTTTGCCGCAGTCTGAAGCTTAAGGGCTTCAACGCTTTCAAAATCGAGCTGGCAAAGCATTCCGTCTCCAGCTCCGCCCATGTCCCCCAGGAGCAGTCCACAGACTCGCTGGAGGGCCGCTGCGCGGAGGTGGGCAGGCTTTCCATTGACGCGGTACGCCAGACCATCGATCTGGTGGAGCCTAAGCAGGTACTGCGGGCAGTGGAGATGTTCGAAAGTGCCCCGCGCATTATGTGCATCGGCTCCGGAGGGAGCATGATCATGGCCAGTGAATGCGCCCACCTGTTTTCCACCGTTACCGGCAAATTCTTTGCCGTTTCCGACTCCCACAGCCAGATGTCCGCCACGGCTACCATGGGGGTGGAGGATATCATAGTTCTTTTCTCCTATTCCGGCGCCACCACCAGCGGCCTGCAGGTGCTGGAGCTGGCAAAAAGCCGGGGAATCCGTACGGTCCTTGTGACCCGGTTCAACAAATCCCCGGCGGCAAAGCTAGCGGATGTGGTACTGCGCTGCGGCTCCAACGAAGGCCCCTTCCAATTTGGCTCCGTACCCGCCAAGGTGGCCCAGCTGATCGTCATGGACGTGCTGTTCCAGGAGTACTGCCGCCGCAACCGGGAAGAAAGTGAAGAAAACATCCAGCGCATCGCCGCTGCCCTCTCCGGAAAACATCTATGAGCTATCTTTCTCCATTTTTGACCATTCTGGGCTTCTCCCTGGCGGGAGAAGCCCTTCAGCGCCTGATTCCTCTGCCCATTCCCGCGTCGGTCTATGGCATTGTGCTGCTGTTTGCCGCCCTGTGCCTGGGACTGGTGCAGCTGGAGCGGGTGAAAAAGGCAGGCGCCTTTTTACGCTCCCTTCTGCCTATTCTTTTTGTTCCCCCGGTGGCGGGGCTGCTGGAAAACTGGACGCTGATCCAAGGCGCGCTGCTGTCCGGCCTTCTGTAACAAAACGATGTGCATCCGGCATAGAAGCAAGATGCACATTTTATGCTGATATTCCATTAAAAAGCTCCATTCGCAAGAATGGAACTTTTTAATAGGAAGATCATTATGAGACGGGTTTTCGTGATTTTCTATCTTGAAAATCACGAAAACGGCAACACCGTCAGGCGGTGCTCAGGGTGTCGAAAAAGTAATTACAAACGTAGAAGTTTACCAATTTGCACTGCACCAAAGCCTCCCTTGTGCAAAGGGAGGTGGGGCGGCGCAAGCCGCCTCGGAGGGATTGTGCAGCTGAATGTTACGAATTCGCATTGGACTTCGGCGAAAAGGCAACATTTTACCGCGACAATCCCTCAGTCACGCTGTTCGCGTGACAGCTCAGCGCAAGGCACTCCCTTCGGTCGCCTTTGCACAAGGGAGCCTTGGGCGCTATAAGCGCCAGAGGGTTTGCCGCCAGGCGGTGCCGTCTTTATAAAAATGAAACATTTTTATAAAGAAACCGTATTATAATATGGCCCTTGACGCATAACATCTGTTATGTTATAATGGGGATATCAGCGGATACGGAGGACTTGTCATGCAGGCAGCGGAAACGGGGGCAAAAGAAAGATTGGTGGCTGCGGCCAAGGAAGAATTCCTTGCCCATGGCTTCAAAAATGCCTCCCTGCGGAAGATTTGCGCCAAGGCCGGCGTCACCACAGGGGCCTTATATTTCTTTTTCCGCAGCAAAGAGGATCTTTTCTGTAGCATCGTCGAAAGGACACTGTCCCTCTATGAGGAGCTGATCCAGAGCATTCTTCAAAGCGATTGGGAAGATCCCGCCACTGCACTGCAAAACGAAGAGCGGCTCATCCGCTTTCTGATGGCGCACAAGGAGGAATACCAGCTTATCCTCGAAAAATCGGCGGGAACCAAATACGAAGGGTTTTATGCCCAGTATCAGGCCCGTATGGAGGCCATCTGCAGCTCATACTTTGAGAAAAACGCCCCGGGAAATGGAAATCCGGAGCTGGTGAAGCTGCTTGTCAGCATGCGCCTGCAAGGCTACCTGGAACTGATGAAAGAAGCCATCACAGTTGAGGAGGCAATTCAATTGGCAAAATATATGGCCTGCTACGCCGACGCCGGGTTGGCTGCACTTATAAAGGTTCTGAACAGCGGAAAAAATTGAGCCTGATGCATGCCGTATCAGGCTTTTTTACATAACAGAACATAACAATCGTTATGTTCTGAGTCCCCTATACCAACGCACCCAAGGCCGCCTTTAACGGGCCTGCCAAAATTAAGAAAGGAAACGGAGTGATCCATTATGGAGAAAAAGGAAACCATCGGCGGCATCGCCGAAACTATGCTGCAAACCCTTTACGCGCGGGCAAAGGAGTCGGGCAAACCAAACCCTAAAATTTTCGACGCGAAGGCCATTGAGATCGTGCAAAAGATGCACTACGATTTTGGGCCGGCGGACAAAGACATTGTCATGTCAAGCGGGGTGGTGGCACGGACAATCGTTCTTGACCGCATGGTCAAGGACTATATAGCGGCGCATCCCGACTGCACAGTAATTAACATTGCCTGTGGAATGGACACCCGGTTTTACCGTGTGGATAACGGCCGGATTCGCTGGTACAATCTGGATCTGCCCGTGACCATGGCCATCCGGAAAAAGTATATCGGCGAAAATGAGCGGGTCACACCGATTGAAGCATCGGCCATGGACAGCGCATGGACAGACAAAATAGAAACGGGATGCGGTCCCATCCTGGTAATTGTCGAGGGCCTGACCATGTATCTGGATGAGTCAGAGGTGAAACAAATCCTGACGGTTATTGACGCCGGATTCCCCGCTGCAACGGTATACATGGAAATTCTCAATCCGCTATTTGTCAAAAAGAACCTGGAGAAATCCATACGGCAAAGCGGTGCCGTGTTTACTTATGGAGCCAGAAGCGGACAGGCACTGGCGGATCTGGCGCCGTCCTTCCATTGGATAGAAGACAGAAGTCTTGTGGAAGGTATGGTTGAAATCGCTCCGGTTTACAAGATCCTGGGAAAAATCCCCTTTATCCAGAACCTTTCCAATAAAATCTGTGTACTCGAAAAATAACATTTCCTGGCCCCGGCGCCTTATGCTATTTCTTGATTCAATACTTTCATCAAGAAGACTTCAATTCTAGCAAATGAGTACTGTTTCTTTATAAAGAAGGCACCGCCTGACGGCGTTGCCGCTTTCGTGATTTTTAAGATAGAAAATCACGAAAACGCGTCTCATTATGATCTTCCTATTAAAAAGTTCCATTCTGACGAATGAAACTTTTTAATGGAATATCAGTATCAGTGCCGCGCCTTCTCCTTTAGGAGAGGGCGCTTTCCCTTGCGAAGGAATTAAGCCATATCCGCCACATACTTTGCCGCGTCGGCATCCAGCAGGAATTCACAGTTGGGATGCAGCTGCAGGACAGAGGCGGGAATGTCCTCTGTGACGGGGCCTTTCAGCATCTGCCGCACCATATCCGCCTTGTGTTCTCCCTTGGCGATCAGGACGATATGCCGGGCGTGCATAATGGTCCGGATGCCCAGTGTCAGGCCGCCCAGCTCGTGGTCCGGCCCCACCCCGGTCTCCCGGCGCACCCGGGCCTCGAAAATGGGATCCATGGGGGAGACCCAGGTCTCACTGCCGAAGGGGGTTCCCGGCTGGTTGATGCCGATGTGGCCGTTATAGCCCAGTCCCAGCATCTGCAGGTCGATGCCGCCCCTGGCCTCCAGCGCCTCCTGGAATTTGCGGCATTCCGCTTCGTAGTCGTCGGAGATTGTCTGGGGCATCAGGAAGCGCTCCTCGGGAATGTTCAGCGGGCCGGCGATCTGCTCGGCGATCATGGTGTAGCAGCAGCCTTTGTAGCTGCGGGGCAGGTTGGTCAGCTCATCCACGTTGAACAGGGTGACCTTGCTGGTGTCAAAGGGGTACCGGCGGTAGATGTCGCTGACGATGGCATGCATATTCCCGGTGGTCTGCCCGGTGGACAGGCCGATGACCGAGTCCGGCTTTTTCAGCATCTGTCCGATGATGCGCCAGGCGGCAACGATGTCAAATTCTCTTTCGTCTTTGCAGATGGTGATTTTCATTTCCGTTCCTCCATTCCGGTGATCGCGTTGCTGCAGGCCCCCAGAAGCCCGATATAGCCCGGGTCCAAAGCGGTCAGCATAACGCCGTTGGTCACATAGCGAATTGTATAGGGATTCAGTTTTTCCATTACCTTGTGGTATAGGAAGCCGTCCGACATGACGCCGCCCCCTAGGACGACGGTGTCCGGATCATTGAAGCGGACCAGGTTCATGATCAGATTGGCAATGGCAGCGGCGGCGTTGTCCGTCAAAACCCGGCACAGGGGATCCTGGCCGTAAAGGCGGAACACCTCCGCAACGCTGATCCGGCCTTCCGGGGGAATTGTCAGAAGGGTATCCGGGTACGCGGGGGCCAGGAGCCGCCCGCAGCGGTCAAAGCCCAGGCCGGAGGCCACCGGCTCTACGCAGTCCGTCCTGCCGCATTCGCAGGGGACCCTCAGGTCAAGGCCGGAGGAGGTGTGGCCCACTTCGCCGGCGTTGCAGTGTCCGCCGGTGATCAGACGCCCGCCGCTGACGAATCCGGCGGCAATCCCGGTGCCGATGTTGATATAGATCAGGTCCCGGGAGCTACGGCCGCAGCCAAACAGCAGCTCGGCCTTGGTGGCGCTGCGGACATCGTTGTCCACGAAGCAGGGCATGCCGTAGCGCTGTGCCAGGATTTTCCCGATTTCCACGGTTTCCTTCCTGTCCGGGGAAATTTCGTACCAGATGCCGGTTTTGCTGTCAATGCGGCCCACCATGCCGGTGCCGATGGCCTGTGCCGCGCAGCCGGGGGTCTCCAGAAAATCGTCCAGCCCCTTTTGGATCAGGGCCAGCGCCTGTGCCTGGTTTAACCGGCCGGAGGGATATTTTTTGGTGCGCAGGATCTTTCCTGACGCATCCACTTCCCCGATCAGCAGCTTCGTGCCGCCCAGATCGACACCGATGTAGGTTTTTGTATCCAAGGGCTTCACCTCATTTCCTGTAGTCCGCGCACAGCAGCAGCCAGTGGCTGGCCGCGCCGACCCAGACTTCCCGGAAGGTGGCGTTGTTGTTCTGGGGCCAATAGGGAACGTCCTCGTTGCCGTAGGTTTCCACGCCTACGGGAATCTCTCCCACACATTCGCCGCAGAGCACGCCATATTGGCGGCAGTAGTTTTCCCCAGCACCGTAAATCAGGGACTGGCCGAAGGGATTCTTGCCCCACATCCAGTACATCTGCTCCCGTCCCAGCTGCAGAAGTTCCTCGTCGTCAAAGTAGCGGCCCAGCAGGGAGGCAGCCTTGCCCATGGAGAGCATGACCGCCGTATTGCCCCGGAAGGAGAACCACACCGGGAAATTCCGGAGCACGAAGCCGTCACCCAGGGGCTTGCCCTGGGCAAGCTGCTGGCGGTAGTTTTCCGCTTCCTTGGCGTAATCGCAGGCCACATGGAGCCAGGGGAAGGTTTCAGCGTCCCCGGCTTCGTCCAGCTTGTGGATACCGGCAGGCAGCATGCCGTAGGGAGCGGTATTTCCGGCGATGGCCTTGAGATAGCCGCCGTACAGCGCCATGGCGGCTTCCCAGGTCCCCTTTTCCGGGGAATCGGGCTGGGTGCGGCACAGGGCGTCCAGGGCCTGCATAAACTGATGCTCCCGGGACTGGTGGTTGAAATGGACGATGGTTTTGTGGGTTTCGTCCCGGTAGAAGAAGCCCCGCAGCGGTGCGTTTGGCCCCTGCTCCTGGCAGGCCAGCAGCTTCTTTGCCGTATCCCGGGCGGCGGAAGCGTATACTTCCTCCCCGGAGGCGGCGTACAGGCAGCTGGCCGCCCAGACGGTTACGGCGTAATACTGGGACAGGCCGCTGTTGTAGGTGTGCTCGAACATGTTTGCCGGATCGACCCCGGTTTGGGCAAATTTCTCCCGGGCAAAGGCGAAGTCCTCTTTTGCCGCGTGAAGGGCGTTGGAGGCCAGTTCGTCATCGTAGCCCTTCAGCGTCTCGGCGGCATAGGCTTCGATGCCGGAGAACAGGAAATTTTCAAAGGCGTGGTTGTGGACTCTTGCCTGCACATCGTCAAAATTGCCCATCAGGTTATCCGTAAACCGGGTGGCGCCGGCGCTGGTGGCCCGGTAACCGTCACCGAACCGGGTGCGCAGGATGAAGTCCAGGCCCCACTGGGCCTCCTCCATCAGCCGCAGATACAGCATTTGGTCGCCGGCGCAGCGGCGGGCGTTTTCGAACAGGGCCTGCACCACTTCCCCGGTCTGGGCCGCCTGCTGGGAGACATCTCCGGCATCATGCCAGCCGCCGGCAAAGGTAATGGTTTCGCCCTTGTGGTTGGCCAGAACGTCCTGATGGCAGATGCCATGCTTGCCCGGCACCGGGAAGCCGCAGCGCTCGCAGAAGAAGAAATTGACCACCTTCCACAGGCTTTCCGCCGCCAAATCCGGCTCGATCTCAAAGCATCCGCTTTTTTGCTCCCCAGCCCTTAAATAGTAGCGGCCAGGGGTGGAGAAACAGCTGAAATCCAGCACGCTGAAGCGGCCCCGCTCGTTTTCCAGCTGCTGCACTTCCCCGGAATGGACCACGGCTCCGCTTTCGGCGTCCACCAGCTCGAAACGGTTGGCCGTTACGGTTCCGACGGCGGTTTTGGTGCCGCTGGGCCAATAGCCCACGGTGGAGAGGTGGATGCAAGGCTCCGAATCGGACCAGCCATGCTCGTGCTCGGGGTGCGCCACCCGCTCAA
This sequence comes from Eubacteriales bacterium, assembly GCA_030533415.1. GTDB lineage: Bacteria > Bacillota > Clostridia > Oscillospirales > Oscillospiraceae > Faecousia. The sequence goes on from JAUNJE010000005.1 coordinate 106,050, forward strand.
GGCGGATATCCCGGTAGTCGTATTCCAGCTCCGTCCCGGCGCAGATATCGTGTCCGCTGCAGAAAACATAGAAGCAAAGATTGCAGACGGCGTCCCGGGGCATGGCCGCAAACTCCCAGATGCACTCAGCCCACTGGTTGTTTTTCAGGTCGAATACCGTGGCACCCTCCCGGAAATAGGGGTCCGGAATGGGGATTTCTCCCCGGTTGACCACGGCCACATTCAGGTGCAGGATCCTGGCGCCCCGGATCCGGGGACGGACCCAGAAGCGCAGGCGGTTATAGCCCCGCCAGTCCTGGGCCTTAAAGGTAAAGTCCAGCCGCGCAGTGCCGAAATTGGCATAATCCCCGTCCGGGGCGGCGCCCTCGGGCCATTCATTGGCGCGCAGCGGCGCCCGGACCGTCAGAACCTCACCGCCGCACACCAGGGACGCGACTCCGCCGGCGGTGGGCTTTGCCACCGCTTTGCCGTTTCCGTACAGCACTTTGGAAGCAAGCACGGCTTTGCCTGGGAATTTGCTTTCCAGAGAGCGTTCCGGATGCAGCGGCAGCGGACGGTGAAGGTACAGGCTGTCACGCAGCTCCTGACGAAATTCTTCCCGCATGATAGGATCCTCCTATTTCCTTATTTATCTCCATGTTAATATGAAAACCTTTTCATTTCAAGAAGCAAAAGCACACAATTTTGCCATAAAATTTTTGCCTAATTTTGCAATTCAAAAGCATTCTGCCTATTGAAAACTTTTTCATTATGGGGTATACTCTTGCCATAGGCAGCACCATCTGCCCCAAAGGAGGGAGCGTATGAACCGCCCTGTCACCATCGTACAGATCGCGAAAGAAAGCGGCGTATCCATTTCCACGGTGTCCCGGGTCATGAACGGCACGGCCCCGGTTTCGGAGACCACCCGGGCAAGGGTCAATGAGGTGATCCAAAAGCACCACTATACCCCCAACGCCTTTGCCCGCAGCCTGATTAACCGCCAGAGCATGACCATCGGCATCATCATGCCCGATATTTCCAATCCCTATTTTTCCGCCATGTTCAGTGAATTTGAGCATGCGGCCCAGGAGGCGAACTACTCGCTTTTGCTGTGCAACACCTCCTTCTGCGCCGCAAGGGCCGGGGAGATGACCAGGCGGGAGCTGGACTATTTCCAGATGATGCTGGATAAAAACGTGGACGGGGTCGTGGTCGCCGGAGGCCAGGCGGATCTGCTGGAAGTGAGCGGTGCGTACCGGGATGCTTTGGGGCACCTGGCATCCTCCGTTCCGGTGGTGGTGCTGGGCAATCCCATCCCGGAGGTAAATTGCCGGTTCATTCAGCGGGAACGGGGCCAGGGGGTGTTTTCCGCCGTCAACTATCTGGCGTCCCTGGGTCACAGGCGGATCGCTTTTGTGGGCGGAGAGGATGGAGTCGGCATCACCTCCGCCAGGCTTCGGGCTTACCAGGACGCGCTGGCCGCCCTGCGGCTGCCCGGAGAACGGGAGCTGGTCCGTCTTTCCGATTACTACACCCCGGATGGCTACCGCGCGGCCAGGGAGCTGCTTGCCAGCGGCACGTCCTTCACCGCGCTGCTGGCCATGAACGACAATGTGGCCCTGGGAGCATACCGTGCTCTGGCGGACGCGGGATTACGGGTGCCCCAGGATGTGTCCGTCATCAGCTGTGACCAGTTCTATTCCGCGGATTATCTGGTGCCCCGGCTGACCAGCGTGGACCAGCACAACGAGCTTTTTGGCCGTTTCATCATCAATGCCCTTTTGGGCGCCATCAACGGGGTGCAGGAGGATGTTTCCCTGACCTATCATCCGGAGCTGGTGGTCCGCGAAAGCTGCGCGCCGCCGGCCCCTGCCTCCCGCTGGTGCGGGACGGCGTCACCCTGATACGATTTTGAATGGGAGGGATTTTATGCAAGGCCTGTTTTCTCCGGATTCCAAATTCATGCGGGCAATGAGCCGGATCGGCGACCTGCTGCTGCTGAATGTGCTTTATCTGCTTACCTGTGTGCCGGTCTTTACCATCGGTGCTGCCAATACTGCCCTGTATACGGTATGCTTCCGTTTCGGAACGGACCGGGAGGAGGGGGTCATCAGAAGCTATTTCCGGGCGTTCCGGGATAATTTTAAGCAGGGAACGGTACTTTGGCTCATCGTGCTTCTGTGCGGAGCCACAGCGTGCCTGAATACATATGTCTTTTACGTCATGCCTGGGGCCATCCGCTATGCCTTTGTGGTATGCGCCATTTTGTTCCTGCTGGTGCTGCTGATTGCCGGCTATATTTTCCCGCTGCTCAGCCAGTTCAACAACGACAACAAATCCACCCTGCGAAACGCGCTGATCCTGAGTATTGGCTATCTGCCCCGGTCCGTGCTGGTCACCGCGCTGAATGTGTTTCCCTTTGCGCTGATGCTGCTGGATTTTTACAGCTTTTTGCAGGCGGGATTTTTCTGGGTGGCCCTGTATTTCGCCGCGGCGGCCTACGGGAATACCTTTCTGCTGAGAAAAGTCTTTGCCCCTTATCTGAAAGGGGAAGAAAACAAGGAGGAAATTTTATGATTGTGCGCAAAACCCGGCCCGAAGAGGGCCAGCGGGTCAATGAGCTGTTTGCCATCGCCTTCGAGCAGCCCCTGGAAAACGGCCCCGCCGACCCGGAAAATGATGCAATCTGCCATTGGGCCGCCTTTGAGGAGGAAACCGGAGAAATGATGAGCACGCTCTCCGTTTCGGATTTTTCGGTCCAATTCGACGGCCATGCCTGCAAAATGGGCGGTATGGGCGGCGCTGCCACGCTGCCCCAGTACCGCAGAAATGGCGGCATCCGGGGCTGCTTTCATGCGGCGCTGCCGGATATGTATGCTTCCGGCTATGACTTTTCCTACCTGTATCCATTTTCCACCGCTTATTACCGCAAGTTTGGGTATGAGTGCTGTGTCCAGACATACCATGCCACGCTGCAGCTAAGCCTGCTGGCGCCGCCTCCCGTGGAGGGGACGTTCCGATTGGCGGACGGCAATCAACCTATGACCGGGGCCATCCGTACCATCGATTCCCTCTGGGAAGAACGGTTTAACATGATGGTTTTGCACCGGGAGGAGGACTATGGCTGGACGAAAAAGTCCGATCCTGCCCGCAGGCAGGAATTTACCTATGTTTATTTCAGCCCGGAAGGGACGCCCAAGGGCTATACCACCTTCACAAAAGCAGACCAGAGCGACGGGCGGAATCTGGTGTGCAGCCGCTTCTTTTTTGCGGACCGGGAGGGCTTTGCCGGACTGATGCACCTGTTCAAAAGCCTTGCTTCGGATCACAGGTATGTCAAATTCACCGTGCCCGCGCTGCCCGCCATGCAGTACCTGATGCCGGAATGGTCCCTGGGGGCTGCCCGGTGGGAGGTTCGGCCGGCGGGGATGGTGCGTGTTGTCCGGGTGGAAGATGTGCTGAAAAAAGCCAGATACCGGGGCAGCGGCGCCGTTACGCTGAAGATCCTGGATCCGCAGATTCCGGAAAACAATGCCTCTTTTGCGGTCCGGTTCCAGGAGAGCCAGGGGATTTCGGTGGAAAAAACCACGGAGCCGCCGGATGCGTGCCTGTCCATTCCCACCTTCTCGGCGCTGATCACCGGCGTTTGTGATTTTGACGAAGGGAAGGATTGGCTTGGCGGGCTGGAGGTGCGGAATCCCGGTGCCTGCTTCTCCCAGGTATTCTACCGCAAAAAGCTGATGATCGTGGATTATTTTTAGAGATGGTATTGGGTTGTTTTTATTACAAAACAACATCTTCTTGATGAAAGGAAATCGCATAAAAACGGTGAGCCTCCATAGGAGACTCACCGTTTCTTATGAGAATTTTCCGTTGAATCAGAATTCCAATCCGAAGGATTAGTACATTCCGCCTCCCTGGGCAGCAGCGGCGGCCGCTGCCGCGTCGGCTGCGGGATCGGGCTTGTCCACCACCAGGGACTCGGTGGTCAGCACACAGCCCGCGATGGAAGCGGCGTTCTCCAGACTGGAACGGGTGACCTTGGTGGGGTCAACAATACCGGCGGAGATCATGTCCACATATGCCTCGGTGTAGGCGTCATAGCCGTAGCCGATCTTGCCGGAGTTGCGGATCTTCTCGTATACCACGGAGCCGTCCACGCCGGCGTTTTCGGCGATCTGGCGGATGGGGGACTGCAGAGCGGCGGCAATGATCTTGGCGCCGGTCTTTTCGTCACCGTGCAGGGTGGCGATCAGCTCTTCCACGGCTGCCACAGCGTTGACCTGGGCAGTACCGCCGCCGGCCACGATGCCTTCCTCAACAGCGGCACGGGCAGCGTTCAGCGCATCCTCTACCCGCATCTTCCGCTCCTTCATGGCCACCTCGGTCTGGGCGCCGACCTTGATCACGGCAACGCCGCCGCTGAGCTTTGCCAGGCGCTCCTGGAGCTTCTCCCGGTCATAGTCGGAGGTGGTGGTGGCGATGGCGGAACGGATCATGTGGGCACGGGCCTCGATATCCTCGGGGGCGCCGTCGCCGTCGACGATGGTGGTGGTATCCTTGGTGACAACGATCTGGCGGCAGTGGCCCAGGTCGGTCATCTGGGTCTCAGACAGCTCCATATTCAGCTGGCTGGAAATAACGGTGCCGCCGGTCAGGATGGCGATATCCTGCAGCATCTCCTTGCGGCGGTCGCCAAAGCCGGGAGCCTTGACGCAGACGATGTTGAAGCGGCCCTGCAGGCGGTTGAGCAGCAGGGTGGCCAGGGCGTCGCCCTCCACATCCTCGGCGATGATCATCAGCT
>JAUNJE010000061.1 GCA_030533415.1 Eubacteriales bacterium
CGCTGGCATTTGCCAGCGGGTTTCTTTATGGAAAGTATTCTTCTGGATTTTTCAAAAATTGTTCCAGCTCTGCCGCCCCAATTTGTCCGTTTTCCGTCAGCAGTACGCCAAGCGATGATAAGCCGCAGACCAGCAGGGAAAGCCCGGCGGATACCGCCAGCTCAGTCCATCCCAGTTCCAGGCCGCCCATCAGTTCTATGATCAAGGTAAATGTCAGCAGCCATCCCAGGGATAGTTGGCCAAAGCTGCGAAAATAGTGGATTTTTGTCTTTCCCTCTTTTTCCGTGACGAAACCGTAGGCCCGGTTGCATTCGCCGGTTATTTTTCGGTTCCATTCCCAGGGCATATGGTGTGCCACGGCGAAGAAGGGTCCCAGAACAATTCCGGTGATTCTCGCGTCAAAAACGGAAAAAACGCTGTCCCGCTTGTCCTTCATATCCGCCAGGTATTTCCCCTTGGGAAATGGAACTTCCAGATATTTCATACCTGCTCTCCCTATTTTTTCTTCTGCTCCTGCATTTTCTGGAACTGCTCTTTCATCTTTTGCAGACGGAGCCGCTCCTTACGTTCCTTGTTTTTCTTAAACTGGGACTTGATCTCCGGGGGATGATCCTGCAGCTTGTCCTCGGGGATGTTCCTCTGGGCAAGGCGCTTGTCCGTAAATTCCCGGGCCAGGGTGTACAGCACGGAGGTCAGGGGGATCATCACCAGCATGCCGCCCACACCCATGACCTCACCGCCCACGGTGACGGCCACCAGCACCCACATGCCGGGCAGGCCGATGGAGGTGCCCACCACTCTGGGGTAGATCAGGTTGTTTTCCAGCTGCTGGATGATCAGGAACATGGCAACAAAGGTCAGCGCCAAAAGGGGGTCATTGACCAGAATGAAAAACGCGCCGACGATGCAGCCCACGAACGCGCCCACTACCGGGATCAGAGCGGTCACGGCAATGACAACGCTGACCAGCGGAATGTAGGGCATTTTGAAAATTGCCATGGCAACGGCGAACAGGCAGCCCAGGATGCAGGCTTCCAGGCACTGGCCGGAAATAAAATTGGAGAAAGTGGTATTGGTCAGCCGCAGAATCCGAATGATCTCATCCGTCAGCTTTTCCGGCAAGAGGGAATACAGAATCCGCCTGCCCTGGCGGGCCAAAATCTCCTTCCGGGCCAGGCAGTACACCGCGAAGGCGATGCCGACCACCAAATTGACAATCCCGGTGGTAACGCTGCCGATGACCGATACCGCGCTTCCCATCACGGCGGTACCCTGGTTCCCCAGGAAGGTGAGGAAATCCTTTACCATGGTGCTCCAATCCAGGCTTTCCAGATTGAAGGTCTCCAGTATCCAGCCTTTCATATCCGGATGCTCGTCCATCAGGCCCATCAGGCTTTTGGCCGTACGGTCTACGAAAGCGGGGATTTTTTCAGAGAGGGAGGCCACCGTCAGGCGAATCTGCGGCACCAGCAGCTCCACGACAAACATGATGACGAGCACCAGGGCGGCCAGAGTCAGAACGATGGCAAGGCCCCGGCGCAGTCCTGTTTTGTGTATCCCATCCAGCTGCCGCTCAATGCCGCGCATGGGAACATTGAACACAAACGCGATACCCGCCCCGGCGACGAAGGGAGAAAACAAATTCCAAACCGTGGAAAAAACCATGCCCGCCCGGGCCGTATCCAGCAGAAGCCAGGCAAAGACAATGCAGCACGCCACCAGCAAAAAGATCTTATGCAGGATTTTTTTATCAATATGCAATCCACGCACCCCCTTTTAAGGTAGTATAACACGATTCTTTACAAAAGTCTACCAAATTGTTGTAAACATCAACTTTCTCCACCGCAAAGGCGGCACAGGTCCGCGCAAAGGGCATCCACGGCTTCCGGCCTGGTGGCCCAGCTGGTGCAGAAACGGACAGCCCGGTGGGTTTCATCCACCCGCTCCTGTTCACAGAACACATACTTTTCCGAAAGCTTTTCCAGCACGGCGTCGGGCAGGATGGGGAACAGCTGGTTGGTAATGCCCGGCACCAGGAAGGGAATGTTCAGCCGGTGGAAGGTTTCCCGGAGCTTATCCGCCAGGCGGTCGGCATAGGCGGCGATTTCGAAATACAGCCCATCGGTCATCAGGGCGTCAAACTGAACCCCCAGCAGCCGCCCCTTGGCCAGCATACCGCCGTGCTGCTTGATCAGGTAACGAAAATCCTCAGCCAAAACGGGATTTCCCATGACCACCGCCTCCCCAAACAGCGCGCCAACCTTGGTCCCGCCAATGTAAAACACATCGCACAGCCGGGCAATGTCCGGCAGCGTCACATCGTTTCCCATAGCGGCCAGGCCGTATCCCAGGCGGGCACCATCCAGGAACAGATAAAGGCCCAGCTTATGGCAGGTATCCGACAGGGCTTCCAGCTCCGCCAGGGTATAGAGGGTGCCCAGCTCCGTGGGATTGGAGATGTATACCAGCTTCGGCTGGACGGTGTGCTCAAAGCTGGAATCCGCCCGGTGGGCCAAAACCACCCGCTCCACCTGGGCGGCGGTGATCTTCCCGTCGGCGGAAGGAACGGTAAGCACCTTGTGTCCGGTGGCCTCCACCGCCCCGGTCTCATGGCCGTTGATGTGGCCGCTGGCGGCGCACAGGGCGCCCTGATGGGGCCGCAGGGCGGCGTCGATCACCGTCAGGTTCGCCTGGGTCCCGCCCACCAGGAAGTGAACGGCAGCATCCTCCCGGCCGCAGAGGGCGCGGATTTTCCCCGCTGCCTTTGCGCAGTATTCGTCCTCACCGTAGCCCGGGGTTTGCTCCATATTGGTGCCTGCCAGGGCCTCCAGCACCTTCTGGTGGCAGCCCTCGGCATAGTCGTTGTTGAAATAAATCACGGTCTTTCCTCCCAAATCGAACAGTTTTCGTTATTTTATCGCTTTCCTCCCCCGGTGTCAAGTATACATATCCGGCCGCTGCCGCGCATATGCTTTTTCAGCAGCACACAGCATCGGAGGGGAGCCTATGAAACAAAGCCTTGAGAAGCGAGCCTGTGAATTGGCTGTGTACATGATCGAAACCGGTGCCACCGTCCGGGCAGCCGCCCGGCACTTTGGCATTTCCAAATCCACGGTACATAAGGACCTGACGCAAAGGTTAAAGCAATACAATCCCGGCCTTTATTCCCAGGTGCGGGAAATTCTGGAGGTCAACAAGCGGGAACGCCACATCCGGGGCGGCATGGCAACACGCCGCAAATACAAGGGCGACAGCGGAATGTAGAACGCGAAACGCAGAATGCAAAATGGCGAAAACCATTTTGTGTTCTGCGCTTTGTATTTGGGGTAAGTTTCCTGCATGGATGGGATAAGTGAATTGTGTTTTCAAAAAAATTGCGCTATAATTTTTCTTATTCCTGTCAGGTTTTGCCTCTTTGGATCGTGTTGTAGATGAAGGCCTCCAAAAAGAACATACAGAAGGTGATACATTTGATGGACGAATTTCAGGCGAAACGCCTCGTGGACTTGTATTCGGATATGATCCTCAGAATCAGCTATCAATACCTGAAACAAACCTGCGATGCGGAGGACATCTGCCAGACCGTTTTCTTGAAATACTTGACCAGCGGGTGCAGCTTTGACAGCATCGAGCATGAGAAGGCATGGATTATCCGCACCACCATCAACGCCTGCAAGGACCACTTAAAAAGCTCGTTTTTCCGCCGCACCGTTTCCCTGGAAGAAGCTGACTATATGGCAGCGCCCCAGGTGCCCAACACGGAAATTCTGGACGCGGTCAAGACCTTGCCGGAGCATTACCGCATCAGCATTTACCTATATTACTATGAAGGATATTCCGCCAGGGAGATCGGGCAGATTCTGGGGAAAAGCGAGTCCACCATTACCCAGTACCTGTCCCGGGGCCGGCGGAAGCTGCGGACATACTTAGAAGAAGGGAGCAGACAGATCGTATGAGACGCAATATCAGAAAAGAATTTCGGGAATCCATGGATGCCATTCAGTTTTCCCAGGATGCCAAGGACGTCATGGTGGATACCCTGCTGGCCCGAATGGAAACACAGGAAGCCCCCAGGCGCCGCGGCGGGAAAAAGCTGCTTCTGGTAGGTCTGGCGGCGGCGGTGGTTTTGGGCACCCTCACCGGCGCGGCGGTCTTTACCCGGTGGTCAAAAAGCGCCCAGGCATATTACAATCCCTCCCAGGAAATCAAGGAGCAGGCGGAAAAGAGCGGCCTGTCCGTCATGCTGGAGACCAAAACTGAGGAAACCAATCCCAGCGAAGTGCTCAGCGCCACCGACCAGGGCGTTACCGTTACGCTGGTACAGAGCATTGTGGATAACTATGAGGCCGAGCTGACGTTCCGCATTGAGGGCTTCACCCTGCCCGAGGGTCAAGATCCCTGGGCTTTCTGGGATCGGAATTCTATAACCATCGACGGTTCCCGAGACTTCTCTGTCAGTAAGACGGGCGGTTTCTACGACGGTACCACACGCGATGAAAACGGCGAATGGGTCTATGCGTCCAACGGCCAGCCGGTTGCCTCGAGAGATGACGAATTTCAGTCCGCCATTCTGGAATGGGTCGCTGCGGATGGCAGTATGGAGTATACGATCTATATCCACTTCCGGGATACCAGCGGAGCATACCTGGGCAAGGAAATCGCGGTCCATTTTGACGGCTTCGGTACTGGCCCCATGAAAGGTGGGATAATGGAGGAAAAGCTGGTGGATGGCAGCTGGGATCTGCACTGGACACTCACCGGAGCCGACAACGCGGATAATTCCCTCACCATCTCGCCCAATGCCGAAATTGGCGACAGCGGCATGACTCTGCTGGAGGCGGAGATCGGACAGAAGACCATCCGTGCAGTCTACCAGCTGGATCACGACTGGGATGGCTGGAAGGAACTGGAGTCCCTTCCCAACGACCTGCAAGCTGTGCGGATGAAAAACGGCGATATGGTCTTGGTTGTACCCAGCGGAGGCAATTATGGAAAAATGGAGACAGAGCACATCTGCGAAAACACATATAGCACCTTTGGCGGTCTGATTGATATTTCTCAGGTGGAATCTCTGGCCTTCCACAAGGGCTGGGAAAAGGATGAAAACGGGAAGCCGACTATCGAAACCTTCTATTATGTACCAGTCGGATAACCATTCCCCTTTGCCAAACAAACGCAAAAAGCCAAACGGGTTTGCTCCCGTTTGGCTTTTTGCCGTTTCTACAGATCATCCGCGTCCTGCACCGGCTTTTCATCCGGGTGCTTGACCAGCCCCGTGTAGCTGCCGAAGGGGTCTGTGATGATTTTTTCCTTTTCCTTCATAAGATCACCTCCCCGTATTACCTTGCCCAAAGCGTGGGATATTATGTTGCATTTCCGGGAAAATGGTAGTAAACTGATAGGAAGGATGCCCCGCGTTGGGACAGCCCAAAGCGGCCGCCTAACCGCAAAATTTTTATCCATGCTGTCATCCCGAGCGGGCGAAGCGAGCCGAGGGATCTTCGCACTTTCGTTTCGTGCCAATGTAAATTCGGTGCGCAGATCCTTCGGCTTCGCTCAGGATGACAGCCTTTCAGAAAATTTGAACAGTTATGCAGCACCGTCTGCATTTGCTTTTGGGAGGAAACTATGTTTGACATCACATTGATCGCCATGGGCAGACTCAAGGAAACATTCTACATTTCCGCCGCCGGGGAATACAAAAAGCGCCTGGGCGGCTACTGCCGTTTTACCCTTCTGGAGCTGCCGGAAGCCCGGCTTCCCGAGAACCCCTCCCCCGCCGAAATTTCCGCCGGGCTGGAAAAGGAAGCGGAGCAGATTCTTTCCAAAATTCCCAAAGGCGCCTGGTTCTGCGTGCTTACCCCCGAGGGCAAGGAGCTGTCCAGCGAGGCCTTCGCGGACAAGCTCCGGGATGTAAAAAACATGGGCCGGTCCAGCGCCTGCTTTCTCATCGGCTCCTCCTTCGGCATCTCCCCCCGGGTCAAGGAAAAAGCGGATTTCAAGCTTTCCATGGGCCCCATGACCTTCCCCCACCACCTGGCAAGGATCATGGTGCTGGAACAGCTCTACCGGGCAGAAGCCATTCAGGCAGGAAGCAAATACCATAAGTGAGTTAGGAGTGAAGAGTTAGGAGTGAGGAGTGAAGAGCGGTATGGAGTGCGAATTTGCCGGAGGTTAGGCGAAACCGCAAGATGTTACCGCACAATCCCTCCGAGCCGCCTGACGGCGGCCCACCTCAGCGCAAGGCACTCCCTTCGGTCGCCTTTACACAAGGGAGGCTTTGGTGCGCTGCAAATCGGGCCTGCTAAGCGAAGCCGATAAGCATATTGTTATATTATCAACTCCTAATTCCTCACTCCTAACTCCTCACTCTCCACTCCCCACTCTTCCCTCCCCCTTCTTTCTCCAAGAAAAAAGTTCCTTAATTTTCATGAGATACCTTGACAGGCGAGGTACTTCATGCTATTATAAGGCCACAAAGGAGGGATGACCATGTCTATTGCCGGGGATCTGATCCGTGGGCATACCGACGCCATCATTTTGGCCCGGCTGCTGCGGGGCGACAGTTACGGCTACGAAATCAACAAAGTGATCTCCACCCTTTCCTCCGGACGCTTCGAATTGAAGGAAGCCACCCTCTACACGGCCTTCAAGCGTTTGGAGGAGCTGGGCTGCATCGCCTCCTACTGGGGAAACAGCGGTGCGGGGGCGCGCCGGCGGTACTACACCATCACCGCCGCAGGCCGGGAGACCTGCCGCCGGCTGATGGACGAATGGCAGGAGACCAAGGAAATTATGGATAACCTTTTGGAATGGGAGGAAAGAACATGAAAGAGCAACTGATCCAATATGTGGAGCTTCTCTTCGCGGGGGCGGAAAACTGCGAGGATATCAAGCAGGAGATTTTGCAGAACACCCTGGACCGTTACGACGACCTGATTGCGGAGGGGAAGGTCCCCGAGGCCGCCTACCGGCTGGCCATTGCGGGCATCGGAGACATCAATGAGATCCTGGGGACGAAGCAGCACACCGCACCCATGTATCAGCGGCCTGCGGCCCAGGCCGAAAGCCGGGATTCTATGGGCAAGAAGCTGCTGCGGGCCATTGCGGTGGCGCTGTACATCCTCTCCCCCGTCCCGCTGTTTATTCTGGATATGATGCACATGGATGTCATCGGCCTGTGCGGGACCTTAAGCATCATCGCCGTCGCTACCGTGCTGATCATTCTGGGCGGAAAAAAGGAACGGCCCAAGGCCGAACCCTTTGATCCCCAGCGCGCCACTCCCCAGAGTGAGCTGAGCAAAAGCGTCAGCGGCCTGCTTTGGGCCGTTGGTATCGCGCTGTACTTCCTCATCAGCTTTACCACCTACGCCTGGCACATTACCTGGGTGATCTTCCTGATCATCCCGGCAGTTCAGAGCCTTGTCAAACTGCTTCTGGACCTCAGGGGAACGGACGGCGCACCTTACAGCAGCCGCAGCCGTCAGCTGAAAAAAAGCATTGACGGCATCATCTGGGCACTCGGTCTGGCGCTGTACTTTATCGTAAGCTTTGCCACCGGTGCCTGGTATATCACCTGGGTGCTGTTCCTCGTCACGGCGGCCGTTCAGGGGCTTGCAAGAGCCATTGTAGATTTAAAGGAGGCAATGGAATATGAAAACTAACGCCATTACACGCATCATCGTTTGGAGCATCGTTATCGTGCTGCTTTGCGCCGTTTTGTTTGCGGGGCTGAATTTCCGCACCTTCTCCCGCTGGCGCGCTTCCCTCCGGACAGGCAACGATTCATCCGGTTCTTCTTCCGTTTCCAACACGGACACAAGCAAAGACCCGTCCCCGGAGGTTTTGGATACAAACGCGGCTGCCAGTGTCCCCAGCAGTTCCGTGCGGGAGATCGAGATCGACTGGGTCTCCGGCTCCATTCAGATCCTGCCTGCGGATGTGACGGAGATCACCTTCACGGAATCCGAAGTCAGCGACTCCAGATATGCCATGGTATGGAAGCAGAAGAATGAAAAGCTGTCCATTGAATTTTGTGCCGAGCACACCTTTTCCGGTTTCGGCCCCTGGAACGTGCTGGAAAAAGACCTGCTGATCCAGGTGCCCCGGGACTGGGTCTGCAACAGTTTGGAAGTGGACACGGCGTCCACCAGGCTGGAAGTCACCGGCCTGACCATCCGGGAGGTTGAGGTGGACAGCGCCAGCGGGGAATGCGTGTTCACAGACTGCACTGTGGATGAATTCGATCTGGACACCGCCTCCGGGGATGTCCGCTTCACGGGAAAGCTGAACAGCATGGACTGCGACGCGGCCTCCGCCAGCGTCTACACCGTTTTGGAAAACGTCCCCAAGCAGATCAATATGGATATCATGTCCGGCGATCTGGACATGACGCTGCCCGAGGATGCCGGGTTCACCCTGACCATGGACACCATGACCAATCATTTCACCTCTGAATTCACCACCACCTCCCGCAACGGAAGCTTCATCTGCGGCGACGGCGGCTGCCGCATTAAGGTGGACGGCATGAGCGGTAATGTCACCATCCGCAAAGGAAGCGGCGTCTCTCCCACTGGGGCCACCGGCACCGTCCCCACTCCCTTGCCCCTGGAAACCCGTGCCGCATCCGCCGGCCACACCCATACCGGCGAATGCCTTACCGATCCCGATTCCTGCCCGGACGCATCCGGCCATCACGCCCATGACAATGCCGACGCCTGTCCGGACACATCCGGCCATCACGCCCACACTGATCCCAGTTCCTGTTCTGATATCTAGCGCAGTTCCTCCTGAGGCAGCTTCATTCTGCCTCAGGGGGACTTTTATTTTGGGTAGACAAAACGGCCATTTTGTGCCATAATAGATGGAAAGGAAAAGATGATTTTTTAGGAGGGAACCGTATGGATAACGTCGAGATCCTGAAGAAATGGGTGGCGGAAAGCAGCCGTATTGTCGCTTTTACGGGGGCCGGTGTCAGCACGGAATCCGGTATTCCGGATTTTCGCAGTGTGGACGGACTGTACAATCAGAAATTCGAATATCCGCCGGAGAGCATCATCAGCCACAGCTTTTACCTGCAAAGGCCCGCGTACTTCTTCCGCTTCTACCGGGAGAAGATGCTCCCTCTGGACTTCGAACCGAATATCACCCACAAGGTGCTGGCAAAGTGGGAAGCACAGGGCAAGCTGTCCGCCGTCGTCACCCAGAATATCGACGGCCTGCACCAGAAGGCAGGCAGCAAGAAGGTCTACGAGCTGCACGGGTCTGTTCTGCGCAACTACTGCACCCGCTGCCGCAAGTTCTATCCCGCCGAATTCATCCGGGATTCCGTGGGCGTGCCGAAATGCACCTGCGGCGGCACGGTAAAACCCGACGTGGTCCTCTACGAGGAAGGACTGGACCAGGACACCGTGGAGAAAAGCGTCATGGCCATCCGCTCCGCCGATATGATGATCGTGGCAGGCACCAGCCTGACGGTATACCCGGCGGCCGGGCTGATCAACTACTACCGGGGCAGCCGCCTGGTGCTGATCAACCGGGACGAGACGCCCTACGATAGCCGGGCGGACCTGGTGCTCCATGAAAGCCTGGGGGACGTGTTCTCACAGCTATAAAAATGCGGGGAAAACCATAGGGTTTTCCCCCAGACTGTCGATAAACCCTCTGGCGCGGGAGCGCCCAAGGCTCCCTTGTGCAA
>JAUNJE010000028.1 GCA_030533415.1 Eubacteriales bacterium
CCCCAATCCCGGGGCCTGCCACTTTTTTACCCCCGGTAGGTTGTTAAGCGCTTACTGACAAAAGGTTCAAACAATGCTTCCGTGCCTATTTTCTTGAAATAGGCGTGAACCTCAAAGAAGATACGGATGTCTTTGATGACATAACAGAATCCTACGAAAAGGAAAATATGCGTACCTTTGTGATTGAGGAAGAAAAAGAGTTTGTAGGCTTTATTATGCTTCAACCCGATTATTTAATAGGAGGTTTCTTTGAAGAGCGAGTAGGCTTTATTCGTGAACTTTGGGTTTCACCATCATTTCGACGGGTAGGATATGGTAAGCGGCTAGTCGAAATAGCGGAGGCTTACTTCAAAGAGAAGGGAATATCGAAGATTATCTTAACTTACGAAGATAATGCACTGGTATTTTACCAAAAATTGGGGTTCAATCTTGATGGTTCATATAAAGCTAAGAATGACTTGAATGTTGTTATTAAATACTTTTAGGTGATAGCGATATTCGCCGAGAGCCAGATCCCTAGCTATGAGGGAGAACCGCCCCAGTCTCTGCGAACAGTACAAAAGCGCACGCTATGTGAACTATTAATTTTTAAGCGGAGTGGCGCTGCGTTAGCGGCGCCACTCCAGTTTTCCGCTGGATATGTTCATGGTTATAGAAATGAAGTTTCTGTCAATCCCTTCATTCGCCTCCTAGAATGGTTCGGCTCAAGATTTGTAACTCTTTATCCAAACAAAAATCACGATTACTGTTGTGATAAGTAATTCCGTAAAAATTACAGAGGCATTCCATATTTCAAAATAGAAATCATCTTGACCGCCCGCTAGTTCGGCTGGGTTTGCTATCTGATTTATGAAACGACTCTTATCGGCAAATACAGATAGTCCTTTCCTGTAGATGGGTCGGTATAATCATGAACCGCTCCGACCAGAGAAATCCCCTCCTCATTCATTCGTCCAATGGTTTCTTCAAACGCTCCATTATGGTTTTCAACAACCAGATACTCATAACCTGGTATTGTCCATTTTGTCCATCCATCCGGCGCTTGTGCATTCTCAACACATTCCACTCCCGCCAGATATAAGCCTTTGTGAAAGCCATCTTCCCAAGGCTGAAATGCGTGAGAAATATCAGACATAGCACCCCATATTCCCACAATATTCCCGTTTTCGTCTTTCTTTGCCAGATGTGCTACTTCACGAAAATGCGCGTTTGCATCATTCCACAATTTCTGAATAAATCCCTCGCCGTCTAATGTTGAGCCTTCTTTGCCAATGACAACAAATTCTTCCTTTATCACCTTAATCATAGGATACCTCCGCAATGACGATTTGCCATTCGGTAATTGGAATTAAGTATATCATACTTCCAGTCGTTTTTCTATCTATTTCTCCTTTATTTTACGCAACAGCAGGGGTGAGCAAATTCTTGCGGGATTTTCCCCAAAAAACAGTTTTCCCGTGATATTCTCCCCGAACTGACGCCTATATAGGTGAGATCTCAAAAAAGAAAGGAGCACCGTATGGAAGACGAAGCCATCGTTCAACTCTTTTATGCGCGCTCACAGGATGCCCTGATCATGACCGCACACAAATACGACAGGCTCTTGCACCGGATCGCCGGCAATATCCTGTGTGATCCCAGAGACGCGGAGGAAGCCGTGGAGGACGCGTATCTACGGCTTTGGAACAGCATTCCGCCAAACCGCCCGAAGCAGTTCCAGGTCTACGCCATAAAGCTGTGCCGCAACGCCGCCCTGGATATCCTTCGCCATACCCGCCGGCACAAACGGGATGGCCGCAGGGATATTCTGTTTTCTGAGCTGGACGCATGCCTGCCCTCCCCCGGGGAAATCGGGGCCCGGCTGGAGGAGCAGGAACTGGCGGCAATGATCAACCGCTACCTGGGGACATTGGACAGCGCCTCCCGGCAGCTGTTCGTCCGGCGCTATTTCTTCCAGGAACCGCTGGAGGACTTGGCAAGGGAAGCAGGTCTTACGAAGCATGCCGTATCCGCGCGGCTGTACCGCATCCGCCAAGGACTGCAAAAATACTTGAAAAAGGAAGGGGTTGCAATATGAACAAGGTCCACTGGGACGCCGTACTGGGACAGCTTGACGACCGTTACATCCAAGAAGCGGCATCCGGCTATCGCCGTTCTGCCCGCCCCGCCTCCCCAAGAAAGGAGAATCTGATTATGAAAACCATTAAAATCCGCAGAATTGCCGTCCTGGCTGCGGCATTGGTTCTGGTCTTTGCCCTGAGCATCGCCGCTTATGCCACCGGTCTGTTTGGCATTCTGGACATGAAGGCGGAACTTGAGCACCGCCCGGAGGACGAACTCATCAACATCACCGGCTACCATGACTCCACGCAGTACCAGGCAAACATCGAATGGCAGAATTACCTGGACGAAGCGGATGCAAACGGCACCAATGAATTCACTCCGGAGCAGGAGTTGGACGAATATGCGAATTACCGCGCTTACTCCCAGGAGGCCAAGGACCGTCTGGACGCCCTGCTGGAAAAATACGGCCTGAAAATGTACAAAAGCAGTGAAAGCGTCTCCGGCCAAGAGGGGCTGTACGCCGCCGTAGGCGTGTCCGGCTTTCTCCCCGCCTCCGGCGGCCTGAAGGAAATGGAGATGGAGCCTTTCGGCACGGTGATCGATGGAAAATCCATCTACAGCTTCTGTGATTCCGCAAACCTCGCCAACGGGAAAAACTTCTACTACGACCTGTTCCGCATCCAGGCAGATACCTTCATTTACACCGGCTTCCTGCGGGGAAATGTGGAGGACTTCGAGGAGTGGACGTACACCGCAGGGGATGGCTCGACGGTAAGCCTGTGCCTGGGGAAGATACAATCCGCGCTGATTGCCCCGCTGGATAACTGCTTTGTCTTCTTCAACATCCGCACAGGCTCCGCCAACGACGACCCCAACCGCAGCTCCTACGGCAGGGATACGCTGACGAAGGCCGATCTGGAGGAATTCGCGGGAATGATCGATTTTTCCGCCCTCAACAACATTGGATAAAGCACGCAAAAAGCGAGAGGCATAAGCCCCTCGCTTTTTCTGCCTAACATGGCATACAGTAACGGTTACTCCCCGTAGCCCATAGGATTCTGGCTCTGCCAGCGCCAGGAATCCCGGCACATGTCCACCAGGTTCTTTTCCGCCTTCCAGCCCAGCACCTCCGCGCTCTTGGAAGGATCGGCATAGCAGGTCGCCAGGTCGCCGGGACGGCGCTCCACGATCTTGTAGGGCAGGGTCAGGTTATTGGCCTGCTCAAAGGCCTTCACCATATCCAGCACGCTGTAGCCGGTGCCGGTGCCCAGATTGAATACCTCACAGCCCTGGTTCTCCACCACATACTTGACGGCGGCCACATGGCCCTTCGCCAGGTCCACCACATGGATGTAGTCCCGGACGCCGGTACCCGCTTATCACATTTCGAAGCATCTCCTCAAAAAGTGGGAGCTTTTGCGTACTCGTGTTTTACATTAGGCTTCAGTACCAAGGTGATCTTGGAACTTGATTACGACCCAATTGTCAATTACCTTAATAGAACCCTCGTCCGGCCAGCATGGCATGGCTTGTATTTCTTCTCTCTGGCATAGATACAAAAGGGTTTTTTCGTCTGCCAGTGGTGGCGAATAACCAATATAATTACGGAGCCATTCATAGCGACTGTATCGGTTCAATAGGCTTTGGGCGTCCTCATTGCCGCCATATCTGTTTTCATACTGCCAGTAACTGCGTAGCATCGGGTCTTCAACGTCCCCAATAAAGGCCCATTCTTTTTCCTTGTCAAATCCTTCGGTCATACGAACCTGCACAACAATGGAATTTAGATAGTTTTCAACTTGCCGATTTGCGTAAAACATGGACGTATAGCTAATATTTGCTTCATAGCTATAGCAGAAAATAATTGTACTGACTAACAGTGCAGTAAATTTGGTAAGCATCCTATTACATTTTGTCATGGTTTTCGAGAAAGGGATACACTCTGCTACTACAAATGGAACACATGGGATTAGAACAAATGAATAGACCATCAGCGTATAAATCCACGAGTCCGGGCACATGATAACGATGAAATTAACCGCGATCGGAAATATTGCGCATAGAAGCAACACAATCACGGAGGTACCAATCTTTCGGAGTTTCCAGATGATGTAGCAAATCGAAAAAACGGATACTCCGTTCAGAAGTAGGTAGCTTAGTTTAATCAACCGCATGCCTGCCAGCCCGCAGTAATCCTTCACGGGAAACATACAGACGGAATAAGCCGCTTCCTTAATCAGCTTGGGAAGGTCTGCCCAGACGATTTTTCCCATGCTATCAATACCCTGATAATCGCTGAGACTAGTGTTGTAAAGCCATAGAAATATTTTAAGGAATAAAAAATATAGCAATAATCCCAATATTAGTGATGCGCACATGGATAGTACAGAGTAAATCAACTCCTTGATCTGTTTACCATCCATCGTCAAACGAAGCAATTGCAAAACAAAAATACCAATGGTCATTGGAGCATAGGCCTGATACAACCCCAAGGAAAAAGCGAGACACAATGCAGAGAGCAACATCCCCGAGTGACCCTTTTCCAGTACCCAAGCCGCTATTACCGCTAGAAGCAAGCCAATACCATAGTATACCGATGTATAACGGAAATACAATGTAGAAGTTGCAGATGGAAACACTACGAAAAGTATGCCAATTAGAATGCAGGAGGATTTCTTCTGGATTTTTAGTGCAGAAACCAAAAAACCGGCAGAAATAGCCACAATTAAAATAAACAATACACCGTTTACAAAAGGTAAATTGTAATTTCCACCCCAAAAACCGACAAAATCACCAAGCCCGGTCAAAAACCATCTGCCAGAAGTGATACCAGTACCATAGCCATAGGGCTGCTGAGCAATGTCGTCACAGCCGTGTATAGTGTTTACCAATCCATAAAAGTGGGTAAGTATTCCACATGTGGCTGCGCTAAAAACTGCTGCGACGCTTCCCGAAGTACTTAAAAAATTTTTTATTGTTTTCATTTTCTACATCCAGTCTTGTACAAAACAATCAATATCCCCTTATGAGATGGGAAGCGGGTAAACTCAAACAGAGGTCATTCCCCGTAGCCCATAGGATTCTGGCTCTGCCAGCGCCAGGAATCCCGGCACATGTCCACCAGGTTCTTTTCCGCCTTCCAGCCCAGCACCTCCGCGCTCTTGGAAGGATCGGCATAGCAGGTCGCCAGGTCGCCGGGACGGCGCTCCACGATCTTGTAGGGCAGGGTCAGGTTATTGGCCTGCTCAAAGGCCTTCACCATATCCAGCACGCTGTAGCCGGTGCCGGTGCCCAGATTGAATACCTCACAGCCCTGGTTCTCCACCACATACTTGACGGCGGCCACATGGCCCTTCGCCAGATCCACCACATGGATGTAGTCCCGGACGCCGGTACCGTCGTGAGTGTCATAGTCATTGCCGTACACGCTCAAAAATTCCCGGCGGCCAATGGCCACTTGGGTGATGTAGGGCATCAGGTTGTTGGGGATTCCCCGGGGGTCCTCCCCGATTTTGCCGGACTCATGGGCGCCAATGGGATTGAAATAGCGAAGCAGCACGATGCTCCAATCCTTGTCCGCATGGGCCATGCCGGAAAGGATCTGCTCTGTCATGTACTTGGTCCAGCCGTAGGGGTTGGTGCAGTTGCCGGTGCGGCTGGTCTCCCGCAGGGGCATTTCGTTATCACCGGAATAAACGGTAGCGGAGGAAGAGAAGATGATGCGCTTTACGCCGGCTTCCTCCATGGTCTTGGTCAGCACCAGGGTGGAATTTAAGTTGTTGTCATAGTAGCGCCAGGGCTGGGCCACCGACTCTCCCACGGCTTTCAGCCCGGCAAAGTGGATGACCGCGGAAATTTCGTTCTCCGCGAAGATTTTGCGCATCAGGGCCTCGTCCCGGACATCGCCTTCATAGAACCTGACCTTCCTGCCGGTCAGGGCCTCTACCCGGTCCAGGCTCTTGGGGTTGGAGTTGCACAGGTTATCCACTACGACGACGCCATAGCCGCTGTTCAACAGCTCCAGGCAGGTATGGGAGCCGATATATCCGGCGCCACCGGTAACTAAGATGTTCATAAGAATTACCTCCAATATATAATATCCTGCAATCGTACTTTCCTGTATGACATTTTTATAAAGAAACAGGATTACTTCGCGTATTTTGCCACCACAGCCGCCATCTGTTCAAACTGCGCTTCCATGTCCTTCACAAGCTTGAACTGGGTGCGGGTGCGGTCCAGGTTCTGCCGGGGATAGTGGATGTGGAAATAGCGGTCGCCGTCCAGGTAATCCGTCAGGAAGCGGATCCCGCATTCCAGCGTCATGAGCCGTGCGCCCCAGGGCAGGTATTCCAGCTCCGCCGGGGTCAGGCTGCCCTGGGCGCCTTCCAGGAAGCCCCGGGTGAAAACCTCGTAAAGGGAGATATCAAAATTGACCTTGGAAAGGTCCGTTTCATCCTCCTTGGAATGGTTGGCGCCAAACCGGATGGAATCGCCAAAATCGTTCATGCTCAGCCCCGGCATGGTGGTGTCCAAATCAATAACGCAGATGCCCTCCCCGGTTTCCCGGTCGATGAGGATATTGTTCAGCTTGGTGTCATTGTGGGTGACCCGCAGGGGCAGCTTGCCCTCCCGCAGGGCCTGCAGCGCCACGGAGCAGTCCGCCTTGCGTTCCAGCACGAACCGGACCTCCTCCGGAACATCCTTCGCACGGTCCATTTTGTCCGCTTCCAGCGCCGCCAGGAACTTGGCATACCGGTCCTCTGTATTGTGGAAGTTCACAATGGTCTCATTAAGGGTTTCGGCGGGATAGTCCTGGAGCATATACTGAAACCGGCCAAAGGCCCGGGCGGAAGCCTCAAACAGTTCAGGCGTCGCGGACTGGAAGCAGTCCGTGTTTTCAATAAAGGGCATCAGGCGCCAGACCTGGCCTTTGGAGTCCGTATAGAAGTCCCTTCCGTCCCTGGTTTTGACCAGGCTCAGCGTCTCCCGGAGGGGGTCCCCGCCATTTGCGCTGACCTTTTCCCGCAAAAAAGAAGTGATGCCGATAAAATTCTCCATCAGCTCCCCGGGATGGGGAAATGCCGCGCTGCTCAACCCCTGGAGAATAAAGCGGACGCAGTCTCCTTCCTGGGGCTGGCAGAGAACGCAGAACGTATCATTGATATGCCCCTGTCCGTACCGGACAGCGCCAATCAGGGTATCCGGAAAGCTGTATGCTCCCAGTACCTCAGCGAGAATCGGGTCCTCTTCAGGAATAAAAAACTGACGCATGATCAGGCTTCCCCTTTATATTAAAAATCTGTCAGGCAGTATTTCCGCAAATTGGGAATTGAAATATGCAAAGCTTCTAAATATACCACCTTACTTTTCTTCAGTATAGCACACCATGTCTCTGCTTGCAATATCTTTCGGAGGTTTTTTCTGGGAAATTTTCCGCAAAAAATGTGTATAATTTGGAATCGTTTTCATCGTGAGATCATCTAATTTTGTTGATTTGTCCCAAAAAGCGAACTTTCAAACCGTTATTTAATTAACTTCTCTCAAATTTCCTGTATGCTGGAAATAGATATCATCTGTTATGCAAAATGGCAAATGCCATGGCAGCTGTTTTCCACAGCCTCCGTATTCAAACGATCATTCAGCTGCTATTGTTTCGAAAGGCTGTTCATGTCTATCGAGAAGAATCTGACCAGCGGCCTGACCGCAGGCGGCGTCAAGGGCTGATTCCCAAAAGCAAAAAGCGGGCCGCGCTGTACGCGGCCCGCTTGTCTTATGTCCAGCTTCTCCTGTAATGCTTCTGCGCAAAGGTGTTTTATCCCACCATCCTATTTCTTTCAAAACTCCCCATAATATTCATATACCGTTTCCACAATTTCAAAGCCCATCTTGGCATACATGTCTTTGGGTGTCTGGGAGGCGTCAGCATGGAGATACATAACTCCGTCCAAAGTTTCAGCAATGTGCTTCATAATGGTGGTGGCAATGTACCGATTTCTGAACGCTTCCTCCACCCACAAATCATCCACCTCCACACAGCCCGCATGACACAGCGCATAGGCATTCCCAACGCGCCTGCCATCCTGATAGGCGCAATACCAGTGGTATTCCGGATGTGTCTTGGCCACTTCCAGCACCATGCCCATGTTTCGGCAAGCTGCATCCCGGTATTTCTCCGGAACGGACGATACGTCCACCAGGTCTGCGCTAATATCGCTGGACTGAATATCCCGAATTTCAATTGCGGGATTTTTCTTCCAACGGAAGCTTTCATTCTTTGTCAGCGCCATGACATAGGTAACGGTTTCTTCCAGGCCAAAGTCTTTCTGTAAAGGCCGCTCCAGTGGCGTCTGCGTGCGCAGAAGGAAATACTGCAAGCCCCGGCTTTTTTGCAGTTCGATAGCTTCCTTGATGTCTTCCCGGTTCAGCGGCGCTATGGAGAAGAAAAAATTGTTGTTCTCCTGATCCGGGCGCGCATCGCTGTGCCAGCGGCAAAGGCGGTCATGGAAGGGCTTGCAGACAGCCCCGAATATTTCCCGCTCATGGTCATTGGTCCTGTGGACCGCCCTCAGCAGGGCTTCCCTGGAAGCGGGCAAAACCAGTTCCTGCACCGGATAGCCAAATTCCTCAGCTGGCGCGCCTTCCTCAAATCCGAAGCGCCAGTACAGCGCCCTGGGGGCAATCCCCCGTTCATCCCCGGCCCGGAAGGTCTCAACGGTAATGTCCCGTCCCCTGTTCAGACGGTTCAGTGCTTCCCGCAGCAGCATGGAACCGATTCCCTGCCGGCGGGCTTCCGGCAAAACCGCAAGGAAGCAGATTGTGTTGTGTTTTTCGGAAAAGAGCAGCACGCCAAGAATATCCTCCCCACGCCGGACGCACAGCGCCCGCTGCTCCTCCATGAAACGCAGCACCGTCTGCCTGTGCGCCTCCAGCGCCGCTTCTGTTTCCAGACCCGGGAAGCTGGCACTGACGCTGCGCACAAGCGTCATCCAGCGGGTGATATCCTCCCGCTTTCCGGTCTCCACCTTCATCTATGCCCCTCCTTTGCTTCTTCATGGGTCACATATGTTCAATGCCGGGCCGCAAATTGGCCAGCGCTTTCAGTCCTGTCAAATCTGCATAAAAGGAGCAAGTTTTCCGCAATTTACCGGCAAAATAGACTTCATAACGCCTGCTCCTTTCCAAAACGATAGGAAAATCATACCATCCCTTAACCGGTTTGTCAACTTGACTTTTCCCCTGTCCGGCATATATAATGGATTTTATCGAAATTTGCAGAATTGGAGCTGAAAGCCTATGAACAAAGAATTCCTCTATACCCTGCTGGACAGCATGTCCGTTTCCGGCCATGAGATTCCCCTGCAGAAGAAGGTTATTGCGGAGATGACCCCCTATTGCGATGAGATCCGCACGGATTACACCGGCAATGTCATCAGCATTCTCAACCCCGGTGCCCCCTTCAAGGTGATGCTGGCGGCCCACATCGATGAGATTGGCCTGATTGTCACCCATATCCAGGAGGATGGGCTGCTTCGGGTGGCAAAGTCCGGCGGGATTTACCCCAGCCTGTATCCCGGCCACCAGGTGGTGGTGCACGGATACGCCGGCCCCATTTACGGCGCCGTGGTACACTCCAAGGACACGGAAAAGGCCGAGCTGAAGGTGGGCGACCTGCACATTGACATCGGCGCCAAGGATGCCGAAGACGCCCGGAAATATGTCCAGGAGGGCGACCCCATCCACCTGAATACTTACCATGCGGAAATGCCCAACAGCTTTCTCTCCGCCCGGGCGGTGGATGACCGGGGCTGTGCCTTCATCATCCTGGAAGCCCTGAAACGGGCAAAGGAGCGGGGCTGCCGCATCGGCGTCTACGCCGCCACCACTGTAGGGGAGGAGACCACCATGCGGGGCGCTTACTGGGCGGCCAGTGCCGTAAAGCCCGATGTGGCCATCGCCGTGGATGTGACCTTTGCCTTCGACTATCCCGGCACCGATCCCAAGGAGTCCGGAAATGTGCGGCTGGGAAAAGGCCCCGTCATCTGCAACAGCTCCATTGCCAACCGGAAGGTCAATGAACTGCTGAAATCCTGCGCCAGGGACAAAGGCCTCCCCTACCAGATGGAGTCCTACATGGGCAGCACCCACACCGACGCGGATAAGATCCACTTCTCCGGCACCGGCGTGGTCACCGCCCTGCTGTCTCTGCCCCTGCGGTACATGCACTCCCCCAGCGAAGTGTGCCACATGGATGACATCGAAAACGCCATCGAGCTGCTGGCGGAATTCCTGTGCCGCATCAACGAAAGCACCGATCTGGACCCCTTTCATTAAAACCGGATGCGGCTTTCAGCGTAATGCGTCTCATTATGATCTTCCCATTAAAAAGTTCCATTCTGGCGAATGAAACTTTTTAATGGAACATCAGTATCAAAATTCCCCCTTGCACTTTTCGAAAAAGGTACTATAATGCGTACTGAACAACGCATGGCTTTTCATGCGTTGTTCAGGTGCGTTAATATATATATTATAAAGAGGTGCTTTTTCGTGAAAGGTCTGAACAAGGACATGCTGCACGGGCCTCTGTTCTCCAGCATCGTCCTTTATACCATTCCCATCATTTTGACGAGCCTTTTGCAGCTGCTGTTCAATGCGGCAGATCTGGTGGTGGTGGGCAGGTTCTGCGGCAGTGTTTCCGTAGCCGCCGTCGGCGCCACCGGCGCCATCACCAACCTGATCATCAACCTGTTTATCGGCCTGTCCGTGGGCTGCGGCGTCTCCGTGGCCCACGGCCTTGGCAGCCGGGAAAACAACGTGGTGCACCGCACGGTACACACCGCCCTGCCCACGGCACTGGTCAGCGGCGTGATTCTGACGGTCGTAGGCATCGCCTTCTCCGAAACCTTCCTGCGGCTCATGGGAACGCCGGACACTGTGCTGCCCCTGTCCGCCGTGTACATGAAAATCTACTTTGCGGGCATCACCTTCAACATGGTGTATAACTTCTGCGCCGCCATCCTGCGGGCGGCGGGGGATACCAAAAGTCCCCTGGTCTTTCTGCTGTTTGCCGGCATCGTCAATGTGGTGCTGAACATTCTTTTTGTCACGGTGTTCCACATGAATGTGGCGGGTGTGGCCCTGGCTACCACGGTCTCTCAGGCCATCTCCGCCGTTCTGGTGGTGCTGGCCCTGATGCGCCGAACCGACGCCTGCAGGCTGACCCTGTCCAAAATCCGAATCTACAAGCCCCAGCTGCAGAAGATCCTCCGCATCGGCCTTCCCGCCGGTATTCAAGGCTCTCTGTTCTCCATTTCCAATGTGCTGATCCAGTCCTCGGTCAACTCCTTCGGCGATGTGCTGATGTCCGGCAATGCCGCTGCCGCCAATATTGAAGGCTTTGTCTATGTGAGTCTGAACGCTTTCCAGCAGACGGCGGTGAATTTCATCGGGCAAAATGCCGGCGCAAAGCAGTATAAACGGGTCCTGCGGACGCTGCTGATCTGCCTTGGCTGTGTCTGCGTGGTGGGCCTGTCCACAGGCTTCCTGGCCTATTCCTTTGGGCCTACCCTGCTGTCCATTTATATCACGGACTCCCCGGAAGCCATCTCCTACGGCATGATCCGCCTGGGTTTCATCTGCCTGCCCTATTTCCTGTGCGGGCTGATGGATGTGGCCACCGGCGCCCTGCGGGGCATGGGGGCGTCCTTTATCCCCATGGTCATCTGCGTTCTGGGTGTCTGTGGCATCCGCATCGGCTGGATCTACACCATTTTCCAGCTGCCCCAGTTCCATACGCCCCAATGCCTGTATTTTTCCTATATGTTCTCCTGGTCGGTGACCTTCCTGTGCGAGATTACAGCATTTTTCGCCGTGTACCGAAGGCATGTCAAAGAAGAATCCACGCCGCTTCTTTCCGAATCCATGTCCCAATAAAAAAGCCCGCCGCTGCAAGCAAAATGTCTTGCAGCGGCGGACTTTCTGTTATTTTGTCATTTTTTCCTGTTTGACCTTGTGGTCAATGACATGGCGTCCGGCAAGCTCCTTGCGGACATCTTCCACCGTAATACCCATCTGCGCCATTAAAACCAGGACATGATAGGCAAGATCCGCAATCTCATAGATGGTTTCGGCCTTGTCGTCAGCCTTTCCCGCGATGATGACCTCCGTGCTCTCCTCGCCCACCTTTTTCAGGATTTTATCCACACCCTTCTGAAACAGGTAGGTGGTGTAAGACCCCTCGGGAAGCTTCTTTTTCCTGTCCAGAAGCAGCTGGTACAGTCCCTCCAGTTGGAACTTGTCCGCATTTTCCCCCAGGACCGGATTGGTAAAGCAGGAATCCGTCCCCAAATGACAGGCCGGACCATCCTTCTTCACCCGGACCTCCAGGGCGTCATAGTCGCAGTCGGCGGTAATGGAAACGATGTGCTGGTAATTGCCGCTGGTCTCTCCCTTCAGCCACAGCGCCTGCCGGGAGCGGCTCCAGAAGCAGGTCAGCCCCTTTTCCATGGAAATTGCCAGGCTCTCCCGGTTCATGTAGGCCAGGGTCAGCACCTTTCCCGTCTCATCGTCCACCACAATGGCGGGGATAAGCCCTTTTTCGTCAAATTTCAGTTTTTCAATATCCACCGTATCACAACCTCACCAAAATATTGTTGTCCCGCAGGGTTTGTTTCAGGTCGGGGATCTGCACTTGTCCAAAGTGGAAAATGGAGGCGGCCAGCCCCGCGTCCACCTTGGGTAATGTTTTGAACAGGGTAATAAAATCCCCCTTACAGCCCGCACCGCCGGAGGCGATGACCGGGACCTCCACCGCATTGCTGACAGCTTCCAGCATTTCCAGGTCGAAGCCCTGCTTCACGCCGTCGGTGTCGATGGAATTCAGCACCACCTCTCCGGCGCCGTTGGCAACGCACCGCTTGATCCAGGAAATGGCTTCCATCCCCGTATCCTCCCGTCCTCCCTTGGCAAATACCCGGAATTCCCCGTTTACCCGCTTCACATCGGCGGAAAGCACCACACACTGGTCTCCATAAAGCCGCGCGGCGTCACGCACCAGGTTTGGGTCCCGGATGGCGCCGGAATTGACGCTGACCTTGTCGGCGCCGCATTTGAGCACCCGGTCAAAATCCTCCACCGTATTGATGCCGCCTCCCACCGTCAGGGGAATGAAGATGGTGGAGGCCACCTGGGTCAAAATGTCCGTAAACAGCCTGCGCCCCTCGGCAGAGGCCGTGATGTCGTAAAACACCAACTCGTCCGCGCCGTTATCGCTGTAAAATTTCCCAAGCTCCACGGGAGAGGAAACATCCCGCAGGCCCTGAAAATTGGTTCCCTTCACCACCCGTCCATCGCGGACATCCAGGCAGGGAATGATGCGTTTCGTAATCATAGCGCCACCTCAATCGCGGTTTTTAAGTCAATGGCGCCAATATAATAGGCCTTGCCGATGATGGCGCCGTGAAGGTTCATGTCCCGCAGTGCCGCCACGTCCTCCAGGGTCGATACCCCGCCGGAGGCAATCAGGTCAATGGCATACCGTTGAGACAGCGCCCGGTACAGCTCCCGGTTGGTGCCCTTCATGGCCCCGTCCCGGGAGATATCGGTGCAAATGACGGTTTTCACGCCTAGACGCTGCATTTGTTCAAAAAAGTCCGGGGCCGTGATTTGGGATTTCTCCGTCCAGCCTTTAATGGCCACGAAGCCATCCTGAATATCCACGCCGACGGCAATTTTTTTGCCGTATTGGGCAAGGGCGGCTTCCAGAAAGGCGGGGTCTGTGACGGCGGCGGTGCCTAAGATCACCCGGCCGACGCCGATGGCAAGGTAGCTTTCCACCGTGTCCAGGGTGCGGATGCCGCCGCCGACCTCGGTAAAGAGGGGGGCCGCGTCCATAATTTCCCGAATCGCGGCAAGGTTCGCGGGCTTTCCGGTCTTTGCGCCTTCCAGGTCAACCAGATGGATGTGCTTCGCCCCGGCGGCGGCAAAATCCCTTGCAACATTTGCGGGGTTCTCGCTATAGACCGTCATCCGGGCATAGTCGCCCTGGTACAGCCGCACGGCCTTGCCCCCATACAGGTCAATAGCAGGATAAATGTACATGCTTTGTCCCCCCTACATACTGCAGAATGCCCGCAAAATGGACAGCCCCACGCTGCCGCTTTTTTCCGGGTGAAATTGACAGCCAAAAACATTGCCCCGCTCCACGGCCGCAGTAATGGGAACGCCATATTCCGTCACGGCGGCAAGGGAATCGTCACAGCCATCGGCAAAATAGGAGTGAACGAAATACACATATTTTCCGTCCATGGCTTGCAGCAGCCTGCCGCTTCTGACCTCCAGACGGTTCCAGCCCATGTGGGGGATCTTCAAGCCGGCGGGGAGCCTTCCCTCCATGGGAATCACCCGGCCCTTCAGCAGGCCCAGTCCTTCATGCTCGCCGTATTCAAAGCTCTTCTCAAACAGCAGCTGCATCCCCAGGCAGATGCCAAGCAGCGGCTTTCCGGCTGCGGCCTGTTCCCGGACAAATCTGTCCAGCCCGGACTGGTGAAGCTTATTTGCCGCATCCCCGAAGGCGCCGACGCCGGGCAGCACCAGCCGGTCGGCGGCCGCCAATTGTTCCGGCCCGCCGCTGACAAAGGCCTCCTCCCCGATGGCGCCGAAGGAGGAGCGCAGGGAAAACAGATTCCCCACACCGTAATCGATGATGCCAACCATTACAGGACCCCCTTGGTGGAAGGGATTTCGCCGGTACCGTCCAGGGCCACTGCCATTTTCAGTGCCCGGGCCACGGACTTAAAGGCCCCTTCTACAATGTGGTGGGCGTTTTTGCCTGCCAGCTGCCGCAGGTGCAGGCTCATGGGGCAGTTTCTAGTAAAGGCAAGGAAGAATTCCTCCACCAGCTCGGTATCAAAGGTGCCGATCTTTTCCGTGGGGATTTCCAGACCATAACACAGGCAGCTCCTGCCGGAAATGTCCACGGCGGAAAGGATCAGGGCCTCGTCCATGGGCAGCAGGAAGCTGCCATAGCGGGTGATGCCCCGCTTGTCCCCCAGCGCCTCCCGAAAGGCAGTGCCCAGGCAGATGCCGATGTCCTCCACACTGTGGTGGTCGTCCACGTCGGTATCGCCCACGCATTTCACCGTCAGGTCAAATTTTCCATGGGCCGCAAACAGGGTCAGCATGTGGTTCAGAAAGCCGCAGCCGGTATCAATGCTGCTTTTTCCGGTGCCGTCCAGCTTCAGGCTCAGCCGGATGTCGGTTTCCGCGGTTTTGCGGGTGATCTCATAGCTTCTCATAAAGCACCTCTTTTACGGTGTCGATAAAGGCCGCCATCTGTTCCGGCGTGCCGATGGTAATGCGGTTGAACCGGTCAATTCTGGGGTTTCCAAAATGGCGCACCAGAATGCCCCGGTTTTTCAGTTCCAGATACAACGCCATACCGTCCATTTTGGGAGTCCCGGCAAACAGGAAATTGGTTTGGCTGGGCAGCACCTGGAATCCCAGTTCCTGCAGCTTTTCCGCCGTCCAGTTCCGGGTCCGGATGATCTCCCGGCATTTTTCCCGGTAGTAGTCCTCCGCGTCCACCGTGGCCTCGCCCAGGCGGAGGGTCAGGCGGTTGATGTTATAGGGATTGGTGGAAAATTTGATTTTTTCCAAATCGGCAATCAGCCGGGAATCCGCAAAGGCATAGCCCAGGCGGCCGCCGGCCAGGCAGCGGGACTTGGAAAAAGTGCGGGTCACCAGAAGATTGTCATACTTTTGTATCAGGGGCAGGGCGGTCTGGCCGCCAAAGTCCACATACGCTTCATCAATGAGGACAACCGACTCCGGGTTGCTTTTGACGATCTGCTCAATCTGCCAGACAGGGATACTCATGCCGGTGGGGGCATTGGGGTTGGCAATCACCACCAGCTTTCCCTTGCCGCAGTAGTCCCTGTAATCCACGGAAAAGTCCGCTTTCAGGGGAATTTTCTCATAGTCAATGCCGTAAAGGCCGCCATAAACCTCATAAAACCCGTAGCTGATATCCGGGAACACGGCCTCCTTGCCGCCGAAAGCCATAAAGGCGAAATTCAGCACCTCGTCAGAGCCGTTGGACAAAAACACGTTTTCCGGCTCCACATCATAGAGCTTTGCCAGTTTTTCCTTCAGCGTCCTGGCGGTGGGATCGGAATACAGCCGCAGCAGCTCCACCTGCTCCCTCGTCATGGCCTCCACCACGCTGGGAGCCGGAGGGTATGGGGATTCGTTGGTGTTCAGCTTGATATAGCGCATGTCCCGGGGCTGTTCTCCGGGGGTGTAGGCCTCCAGGGACTGATAGCACTGGTTTAGGAACCGGCTCATTTCCCCTCCTCCTTCCGGATCATGACGCTTCTGCCATGGGCCTGCAGTCCCTCCTGATTGGCAAAATAGGCGATATCCTGCGCCACACCGGCCAGAGCGCCGGCGGTATAGTAGGTAAACTGGCTTTTCTTCACAAAATCATCCACGCTGAGGGGACTGGAGAACCGGGCCGTGCCGCTGGTGGGCAGAGTGTGGTTGGGGCCTGCGAAGTAGTCGCCCAGCGCTTCCGGACAGCTTCGGCCCATGAAGATGGAGCCGGCGTTTTTCACCGCGTCCAGATAGGCAAAAGGATCATCCACCATCAATTCAAGGTGCTCCGGCGCGATCTCATTGGCAATGTCGATCCCCGCCGCCAGGCTCTGCGCCACAATGATCTTGCTGCCATTGTCGATGGAGGCCCGGGCGATCTCCGCCCGGGGCAGCTGCGGGATCTGCTTTTCCAGCTCGGCGCTGACCGCTTGGGCCAGGGCTTCACTGTCCGTCACCAGCACGGCGCTGGCCAGTTTGTCATGCTCCGCCTGGCTGAGCATGTCGGCGGCCACATGGACAGGGTTGCTCTTCCCATCGGCAATGACTAAGATCTCACTGGGGCCCGCGATCATATCGATGGACACCCTGCCGAAAACCTGCTTTTTCGCCTCCGCCACGAAGGCATTGCCGGGGCCGACGATCTTATCCACCTTGGGGATGCTTTCGGTGCCGTAGGCCAGCGCCGCCACCGCCTGGGCGCCGCCAACCTTAAAAATCTGGTCCGCACCGGCAATTTTCGCCGCCGCCAGAATGACGGGATTGATTTTCCCATCCCTGCCGGGAGGCGTCACCATCACGATCCGGGAACAGCCCGCGATTTTGGCGGGGATAATATCCATCAACACCGTGGAAGGGTAAGCGGCGGTGCCGCCGGGGACGTAGACGCCCACCCGTTCAATGGGCGTCACCTTCTGACCCAGGATGATTCCGGGACGGTCCGCAATCACAAAGCTGCTGCGCACCTGCCTTATGTGAAAGGCCCGGATGTTCTCCGCAGCCCGTTCCAAAATGGCCAGAAATTCCGGCTCCACGCTGGCCATGGCCGCATCCAGCTCCTGCCGGGATACCAGAAGGGAGTCCAGCTTCGCGCCGTCAAATTTTTCGTTGTATTCCAGCACGGCCCGGTCTCCCCCGGCCCGCACATTGGCCAGGATTTCCGAAACCACCGCCGCCACATCCGCCTTGGGCGCGACCCGGGCGAAAATTTCAGAATTCGGCACCTGGCCGTACTTCATAATCTTAATCATAGTTTGTCCTCCACCTGCTGCAAAAGTCCGTTTCGAATGGCATTGATCTCGCCGTCCTTGAATTGATAGCTTGCAATATTAGCGATCAGCCGGGCGCTGATGGGGACGATCTCCTCGTAGACCGTCAGGTCATTTTCCCTCAGCGTCGTTCCCGTCTCCACGATGTCCACGATGACATGGCTCAGTCCCAGAATGGGAGCCAGCTCAATGGAGCCGTTTAAGTGAATGATGTCGATGTCCCGGCATTTTCCGCTGTAATAGTTCCGGGTGATGTTGGGGAATTTGGTGGCCACCTTCAAGGTCTGCCCCACAGGGTCCCGGAAGTCCTTTTTCCCTGCCACGGCCATACGGCATTTTCCCATGTGCAGGTCCAGCAGCTCATACACATCCGGCTCGTATTCCAGCAAGATATCCTTGCCCACGATGCCCATGTCCGCCGCGCCCCGCTCCACATAAATGGCAACATCCGAGGGCTTTACCCAAAAGTAGCGGACACCTTTCTTCGGATTTTCAAAAATCAGCTTTCTTCCCGGCTCCTCGATGGCCGGGCAGTCATAGCCGCTGTTTTTCAGCAGGGCATAGGCCTTTTCTCCCAGCCGCCCCTTGGGAAGGGCAATATTGATCATGGAATTCATTCTGACGCCTCCCCGTTTTCAAAGCGTATCAGACGCTTCCAATTTCTTCCCTGGGGCAGGGTGCCGGTCACCAGGACGCTGCCCTCCTTCGCCGCCGCTTCGGCGGCGGCTGTCAGCCTGACCGTGTCCACGGTGCCGTCGTGGAGGATCACCGTGTCCACATCAAAGTCGTTTTCCTCCTGCTTCAGTTCCTGCAGCATATCCAGGTAAATGGCAAATCCAATGGCCCGGCTGTGCTTTCCCATTTTCTGGGCCAGCCTGTCGTACTGTCCCCCGGAAAGGATGCTGGAAGGTATCCCCTCCAGATAGCCCCGGAACACCACGCCGCTATAATAGTGCATGTCGCTGCCTACAGAGAAATCCAGCCGGACGCTGCCGCCGCAGCCGCTGCTTTCCAGAATGCTCCACAGGGTCTGCAGTTCCTCCAGGGCCTGCCGCTCGGCATCGGTGGTCAGGACCTCCTCCACTGCGACCAGCACCTCCCCGCCGCTGCCGCGGCATTCGGAAAGCACCTGCAATTTTCTCCAGGCAGTGCCGTTTTCCGCGCAGAGCGTCCTCAATTCGTGGGTATTTTTCCGCCGCAGGCACTCCATAGCCTGCCGTTTGGCCCTGGCCCCCAGGCCGCAGCTGTTCAGCACCGCCGCGATCAGCCCCATGTGGGAAATATTCAGCACGAAGTGCTCCCCCAGCAGCTTCAGGCTTTTGGCCGCCAGCAGCACCACCTCCGCAATCTCGTAGTCCCCCAGGTCGCCCACGCATTCCAGGCCGGCCTGCAATATCTCCCGGTAATCCCGGTAGACATTCTCGTTATAATATACCTTCTGCACCACCCCGGGCGCATCCGGAGCATTTTTTACAATGGACAGCGTCACGTCGGGCTTTAGCGCCATCAGCCGCCCGCCGCTGCCGGAGAAGGTAATGATCTGATCGGACACAAGAAAATCCTTGTTGCGCACATACAGGTCATATTCTTCAAACCGGCTCATTTTATAGGGGGCGTACCCATAGCGCCGGTAAAGGCTGCGCAGGGTAAAAACCGCCCGTTCCTCACTCTTCCATATCACATCCGTCATTGCTGATCTTTCCCGCTTTCTTCAAGTAATTCAGAGCCGTACGGTATCCGCTGCCATAGTGCAGGCACCGGTTCACCCGGCTGATGGTGGCCGAACTGGCGCCGGTGGCGTCGGACACCTCGATATAATTGCGGCCCTCATCCAGCAGGCAGGCCACCCGGAACCGCTGGGCCATGGCCTGCAGTTCCTTGATGGTACTGATATCCTCAAAAAAGGCCCGGCATTCCTCCGCCGTCCGCAGAGACAAAACAGCCTCGTAAAAAACATCCTCTCCGGGGTGTCGAATCTGATCCATCGCAGTTACATTCCTTTCCCAATTCTTGTTTGTGATACTTTATCACTTTAGCTTGATAAAGTCAAGGCATATTCTATAAATTCCGCATTTATTTTTTGTAGGTTTTCTCCATGCAGACATCTGTTCCCATCTCAAAAACATTTTCTTTCGACTCTTGACCTGCGGGCCTTACAGTGCTAGAATAAAAAAATCAACAACTGCAGAGAGGTGCTTTGCTATGGAAAAAAAGAATATTGATTGGAGCGGCTTGGGCTTCAACTATGTCCAGACCGACATGCGTTATGTCTCCAACTTCAAAGACGGAGCCTGGGACGACGGCTGCCTGACCGATCAGGCCACCGTCACAATGAGCGAATGCGCCTGCGTGCTGCAGTACGCCCAAACCTGCTTCGAGGGCATGAAGGCCTATACCACCGAGGACGGCCGCATCGTCTGCTTCCGTCCCGACCTGAACGCCCAGCGTATGGCCGATTCCTGCCGGCGGCTGAAAATGCCCGTGTTCCCGGAGGACCGCTTTGTGGAAGCCGTTGTGGAGACCGTCCGGGCCAATGCCCAGTGGGTTCCCCCCTACGGCTCCGGCGCTTCTTTATACGTACGGCCCTTTATGTTTGGCAGTGACGCCATCATCGGCGTCAAGCCCGCTACGGAATACCAGTTCCGGGTCTTTGTTACGCCGGTAGGTCCTTACTTCAAAGGCGGCGTAAAGCCCCTGACGGTCCGTATCTCGGACCTGGACCGGGCTGCCCCCAGGGGCACTGGCCATGTGAAAGCGGGCCTGAACTACGCCATGAGCCTGTATAACATCGTGGATGCCCACGAGCAGGGCTATGACGAAAATGTCTATGTGGATTCCGCCACCCGCACCTACATTGAGGAGACCGGCGGCGCCAACATCATCTTCGTGGACGGCAATACCCTGGTCACCCCCAAATCCAGCACCATCCTGCCCTCCATTACCCGCCGCTCCCTGATTCAGGTGGCCAAGGATTACCTGGGCATGGAGGTCCAGGAGCGGGAAGTGGCCCTGTCCGAGATTGGAAGCTTCAGCGAATGCGGCCTGTGCGGCACCGCTGCGGTGATCTCCCCTGTGGGCACCATTGTGGATCACGGCAAGGAAATCCATTACGCCGGTATGGGTCCCACCATCCAGAAGCTGTACGATACCCTGACCGGCATCCAGATGGGCCGCCTCCAGGCTCCCGAGGGCTGGATCCAGGTCATCGGCTAAAAAAAGGATGTGCCGGAAGGAAAGACTTTTGTTTTTCCAGGCTTGACACCCGGCAAAAGAAGTGGTATAATCTTCGGCAATAGAGTGAACGCGAAGAAGGGGAAAAAGCAGCTTCATTTCCCGATTGCAGAGAACCGCCGGTTGATGCGAGGCGGCGACGGAGAAGCTGTATACTGGCCTCTGAGCGGCCGATCTGAACGATTTTTCCAGTAGGACGGACGGAGCCCGACCGATACAGCGGGAGGCGATTGCCAGATCGCCATGAGTGGCCGCCAACGGCGGCAAAAAGAGTGGTACCGCAAGGTTTTTATGCAGTGTAAAAGCCCTGTCTCTTTGCCTAACGGAAAGAGACAGGGCTTTTTCTATAACTTGTACAACCCGAAAGGAAAAAAAGAAATGGTGACTATCGACAAAATCTTTCACGCCTCTGTTGTGCTGAAAGACATCATCCGCCCCACCCCCCTGGCCAAGGCCTACGGCATCGCCCCGGAATGCGAACTGTACTTAAAGCCGGAAAACCTGCAGAACACCGGCTCCTTCAAGCTCCGCGGCTCAGGCTACAAAATCGCCATGTTGTCTGATGAGGAAAAGCAGAAGGGCGTCATCGCCTGTTCCGCAGGCAACCACGCCCAGGGCGTGGCGCTGGCCGCGTCCAAGTGCGGCATCAGCTCTCTGATCTGCCTTCCGGACTCTGCCCCCATCTCCAAGGTGGAGGCCACCAAAAGCTACGGCGCCCAGGTCTGCCTGGTGCCCGGGGTTTACGACGATGCCTACAACAGGGCTTTGGAGCTGAAGGAAGAAAAGGGCTATACCTTCGTACATCCGTTTGACGACGAATACGTCATTGCCGGCCAGGGCACCATCGGCCTGGAGATCATGAACGAAATGAACGACGTGGACGCCGTCATCGTCCCCATCGGCGGCGGCGGATTGATTTCCGGTGTGGCCTGCGCCATCAAGTCCATCAGCCCCCACGTCAAGGTCTACGGCGTGCAGGCCGCCGGCGCCCCCAGCATGTACAACGCTGTCCGCAGCGGACGGGCGGACGCCCTGTCCTCCGTTTCCACCATCGCCGACGGCATCGCCGTGAAGAAGCCGGGTGATCTGACCTTCCAGATGGTGAAGGAATATGTGGACGACATTGCCCTGGTCACCGAGGACGAAATTGCCGCAGCCATTCTGGCCCTGATCGAGAAGCAGAAAATGATCGCCGAGGGTGCCGGCGCGGTCTCCGTGGCCGCGGCCATGTTCCATAAATTCCCCCTTGAGGGGAAACGGGTGGTCAGCCTGATCTCCGGCGGCAACATCGACGTCACCAGCCTGTCCCGGGTCATCGAACGGGGCCTGATGAAATCCGGCCGCACCTCCAACCTGCTGATCGAGCTGGTGGACAAGCCCGGCCAGCTGAAGGACGTTTCCCGCATTATCGCCGACTGCGGCGGCAATGTCACCAGCGTCCACCACGAGCGCAACGGGGAGACCGAATCCATCAATGGCTGCTACCTGCGCCTGACCCTGGAGACCCGGAACTATGACCATGTTCAGCAGATCACCCAGGCGCTGCGCAGCGAGGGCTTCAAAATCGTATAACACAAAATGCAAAGGAGAAAACAGCACATGGATACCAGAAAATATGCAATCGGCTACTACCCCGCTCCGGGTAACCACTATAAATGGGTGCACAAGGACCACATCGAGAAGGCTCCCCAATGGTGCAGCGTTGACCTGCGCGACGGCAACCAGAGCCTGGTGATCCCCATGAGCCTGGAAGAAAAACTGGAATTTTACCATATGCTGCTGCGGGTGGGCTTCAAGGAGATTGAGGTCGGCTTCCCGGCTGCCTCCGAAACGGAATATGAGTTCCTGCGCACTTTGATCGAAAACAACATGATCCCCAAAGATGTGACCGTACAGGTGCTGACCCAGTGCCGGGAGCACATTATCCGCAAGACCTTCGACGCCTGCAAGGGCGCCCCCAGCGCCATCATCCATTTTTACAATTCCGTATCCGTTGCCCAGCGGGAACAGGTTTTCCGCAAGAGCAAGGAGGAAATCAAGCAGATCGCCGTGGACGGAGCCAAGCTGGTGAAAAAGCTGGCTGCTGAGTATGAGGGCAATTTCCGCTTTGAGTACTCCCCCGAAAGCTTCACCGGAACGGAGCCGGAATACGCCCTGGAGGTCTGCAACGCCGTTTTGGATGTGCTGGAGCCTTCGCAGACCAACAATGTCATCATCAACCTTCCCGTCACCGTGGAAATGAGCCTGCCCCACGTCTATGCCAGCCAGGTGGAGTACATCAGCGAAAACCTGAAATACCGGGAGCATGTGACCCTCTCCCTGCACCCCCACAATGACCGGGGCACCGGTGTGGCGGATACGGAGCTGGCGCTGCTGGCAGGGGCCGACCGGGTGGAGGGCACTCTCTTCGGCAACGGCGAACGCACCGGCAATGTGGATATCGTCACCCTGGCCATGAATCTGTACTCCCACGGCGTGGAGCCTGAACTGGACTTTTCCGATATGCCCGCCATCTGCAAAACCTACGAAGAGTGCACCCGGATGCACGTTTATGAGCGAAGCCCCTATGCCGGCGCTTTGGTCTTTGCCGCCTTCTCCGGTTCCCATCAGGACGCCATCGCCAAGGGCATGACCTGGCGGAAGGAAAAGAACCTCTACCAGTGGACCGTGCCCTACCTTCCCGTGGATCCCCGGGACATCAACCGCACCTATGACGCCGACGTCATCCGGGTCAACTCCCAAAGCGGCAAGGGCGGCATCGGCTACCTGCTGGAGCAGTCCTACGGCTATATCCTGCCCCCCAAGATGCGGGAGCACTTAAGCTACCAGTGCAAGAGCGTTTCCGACCACGACCACCGGGAGCTGAAAAGCGAGGATGTGCTGGCGATCTTTATGGACTGCTACCTCAATGTCCACAATCCCCTGGCGATTTCCGATATGCACTTTACCCAAAAAGAGGGCGGCGTAGACGCCGTGGTGACCTTCCTGCGCCATGGCCGGCAGACCACCATACACTGCAGCGGCAACGGCTCTCTGGACGCCGTCAGCAACGCCCTGAAAGAATACACCGGCAGGCGCTACACCCTGAAGGTCTACACTGAGCACAGCGTTCAGGAGCGAAGCTCCGGCTCCACCGCCGCGGCCTACATTGGGCTGGAAAGTGAAAGCGGCGCCATGAGCTGGGGTGCCGGCACCGATACCGACATCATCAAGGCCAGCGTCAACGCGTTGCTCAGTGCCTACAACAATATGACACGGGAATAAAGGAGGAACCTTCCATGGGAATGACAATGACACAGAAAATTCTGGCCGCCCACGCGGGGCTGGAATCCGTCAGCGCCGGGCAGCTGATCAGCGCCAAGCTGGACATTGTCCTGGGCAACGACATCACAACCCCCGTTGCCATCAACGAATTCAACAGAAACGGCTTCCAGCAGGTTTTCGACAAGGACCGCATCGCCATTGTACTGGACCACTTCGTCCCGAATAAGGACATCAAGGCGGCCCAGCAGAGCAAGCAGTGCCGGGAATTTGCATGCAACCACTGCGTCAGCCATTTTTATGACGTGGGAAAAATGGGCATCGAGCACGCACTGCTTCCGGAGCAGGGCATCGTCACCGCCGGGGACTGCATCATCGGCGCGGACAGCCACACCTGCACCTACGGCGCTCTGGGCGCCTTCTCCACCGGTGTCGGCAGTACCGACATGGCCGCCGGTATGGCCACCGGAACCGCCTGGTTCAAGGTTCCCTCCGCCATCCGGTTTGAACTGGCCGGGAAGCTGCCCGCCAATTGCAGCGGCAAGGATGTGATCCTGACCATCATCGGCATGATCGGTGTGGACGGGGCGCTGTATAAGAGCATGGAATTTACCGGGGAAGGCGTCGCCAGCCTTACCATGGATGACCGGCTGTGCATCTGCAACATGGCCATCGAGGCCGGCGCCAAAAACGGCATTTTCCCCGTTGACGAGGCCACCAGAAACTATATGGAAGGCCGCTGCGAGCGTCCTCCCGTCATTTACACCGCAGACCCGGACGCCGAATACGAGCAAACCATTGTTCTCGATCTGAACAAAATCGTCCCCACTGTGGCCTGTCCCCATCTGCCCGAGAACACCAAGCCCGCCGAAGCGCTGGGGGATATCCAAATCGACCAGGTGGTCATCGGCAGCTGCACCAACGGCCGCATGGAGGATATGGAAACCGCTTACCGCATTCTAAACGGCAAAACCGTGGCGGAGGGCGTCCGCTGCATCATCATCCCCGCCACCATGCAGATTTACCGGGAATGTGTTCAGCGGGGCTACGTCACCGCCTTTATTGACGCGGGTGCCGTCGTCTCCACCCCCACCTGCGGGCCGTGCCTCGGCGGCTACATGGGCATTCTGGCAGCGGGAGAACGCTGCGTTGCCACCACCAACCGGAATTTTGTCGGCCGCATGGGCCATGTGGACAGCGAGGTATATCTCGCCAGTCCCGCCACCGCCGCAGCCAGCGCCCTGACGGGCCGCATCACCGCTCCCAAGGAGGTTTGATCATGAAAACCCAAGGACATGTTTTCAAGTATCCCGACAATGTGGATACCGACGTTATCATCCCCGCCCGGTACCTAAACACCGCCGATGCCGCCGAGCTTGCCAAGCACTGCATGGAGGACATCGACGCCTCCTTCGTGGGGAAAGTCCAGCCCGGAGATATCATGGTGGCCGGCTGGAACTTCGGCTGCGGCTCCTCCCGGGAGCACGCCCCCCTGGTCATCAAGACCTGCGGCACCGGCTGCGTCATCGCCAAGAGCTTTGCCAGAATTTTCTACCGCAACGCCATCAACATCGGCATGCCCATTCTGGAATGCGAGGCGGCCGCCGGGGAAATCCAGGCCGGGGATGAGGTCGCCATTGATTTCGATTCCGGCATCATCTCCGACCTGACCACGGGCAAGACCTATCAGGCGGAGCCTTTTCCGGAGTTTATCCAAAATATCATTCGCAAGGGCGGATTGCTTGCTTCTTTGAAGGAGATGTGATATAATGCAAAAGAATATCGCGGTCATCCGCGGCGACGGCATCGGCCCGGAAATCGTGGAACAGGCCCTGCTGGTTTTGGACAAGGTGGCCCGGCTGTACGGCCACACCTTTACATACACCGATGTGGACATGGGCGGCTGCGCCATTGACAAATGGGGCGATCCCCTGCCCCAGGCAATGCTGGACAAGTGCACCGCCTCCGACAGCGTCCTTTTGGGCTCCGTCGGTGGCCCCAAATGGGACAATGTTCCGGGCCACATGCGTCCGGAAAAGGGCCTGCTTCGGCTCCGGGCGGGAATGGAAGTCTACAGCAATAACCGTCCCGCGAAAATCTGGCCCCAGCTGGCCGCCGCTTCTCCCCTGAAGCGGGAGGTCGTGGACAAGGGCATCGACTTCATCATCGTCCGGGAGCTGATCGGCGGCATTTACTTCGGCAGGCATGAGACAGTCTGCGAAAACGGGGAACAGGCCGCCATCGATGAGCTTCGCTATTCGGAAAGCGAAATCCGCCGCATCGGCCGGATCGGCTTTGAAACCGCCCGGAAGCGGAACAAGAAGCTGTGCTCCGTGGAAAAGAGCAACGTCCTCGATTCCTCCCGGCTTTGGAAGAAGGTCATGCACGAGCTGGCCGCGGAATACCCCGACGTCGCTTTAAGCGACATGCTGGTGGACAACTGCGCCATGCAGATCGTCAAGGATCCCAGCCAGTTCGACGTAATCGTGACGGAGAACATGTTCGGCGATATTCTCTCCGACGAAGCCTCCATGATCACCGGTTCCATCGGTATGATTCCCTCCTCCTCCCTGGGCCGGTCCTCCTGCGGCCTGTACGAGCCAATCCACGGCTCCGCCCCGGACATCGCGGGCAAGGACATTGCCAACCCCATCGGCACCATCCTGGCTGCCGCCATGATGCTGCGCTTCTCCTTTGACATGGTAGCGGAAGCGGACGCGGTGGAAGCAGCCGTCTCCGCTGTTCTGGACAAAGGCTACCGCACAAGAGACATTCTCCCCACCGATGCCGCCGGCTGCACCCTGGTCGGCTGCAGGGAAATGGGCAGATTGATTATAGAAAACCTAAAGAAAGGATGATGGCATGAAACTATCCGGTTCCGATATCATCGTTCGCACCCTGATCGAGCAGGGTGTCCAGGTGGTCTTTGGCTACCCCGGCGGCCAGGTCATCAACATTTATGACTCTCTTTACAAATACCGTGAGGAATTAAAGCACGTCCTCACCGCCCATGAGCAGGGCGCGTCCCACGCCGCCGACGGCTACGCCCGGGCCACCGGGCAGGTGGGCGTGGTCATTGCCACCTCCGGCCCCGGCGCCACCAACCTGGTTACGGGCATTGCTACCGCTTATTTGGATTCTGTCCCCCTGATCGCCATTACCGGCAACGTGTCAAATACCGTCATTGGCACCGATGGTTTTCAGGAAATCGACATCACAGGCATTACGCTGCCCATTACCAAGCACAACTATTTCATCGGCTCTATTGAAGTACTGGCAGATACCATCCGGGAGGCCTTCCGCCTTGCCAAATCCGGCCGCCCCGGCCCCGTGCTGATCGACGTGCCCAAGGATGTGCAGGTGGCCATGTACGACTACGAACCTCAGCCGGTGGTTGCCGCCGACGAGGTCTGTGCCGCCAAGGATATCCGCATTCAGCAAGCCGCCGCCTGCATCAACGCCGCGCAAAGGCCCTTCCTCTACTTCGGCGGCGGCCTGATCACCAGCGGCGCCCAGGACGAACTGCTGCAAATGGCGGAAATCATTGACGCCCCCATGGGCTGTTCCTTAATGGGCATTTCCGGCGTTCCCACCAATCATCCCCGCTTTCTGGGGATGCAGGGTATGCACGGCCACTACGCCTGCTCTATGGCCATGCACCATGCCGATGTGATCATCGCCATGGGCGCCCGGTTTAATGACCGGGTCACCGGAAACCGGGCCAAGTTTGCCCGCACCGCCAAGATCGTCCATATCGACATCGACGGCGCCGAGCTGGGCAAAACCGTAAGTCCCACCCATGGCCTGCGGGGCGACGTGAAGAAAACCCTGCAAAAGCTACTCCCTCTGCTGGAAAAATCCCAGCATCCTGAGTGGCAGGCATCCATCGCGAAGCTGCGTGAGGAGGAGGCCGCCGGGCTGGATTGCCGGGACGGCATGACGCCCCGGAACATCATCACCATGCTGAACCGCTATCTGGGGGAAAACACCCCGGTGGCCACCGATGTGGGCCAGCACCAGATGTGGGCCGCCCAATATTTGAATCTGAAAAACAGCCGCCGTTTTATCTCCAGTGGCGGTCTGGGCACCATGGGCTTCGGCATGGGTGCGGCCATCGGCGCCTCCATGGGCACGGGAGAGCGTTCCGTGCTGGTTACGGGAGACGGAAGCTTCGGCATGAACCTGAACGAGCTGGCTACCGCCGTGGCCAACAGAGTCCCCCTGGTGATCCTGCTGCTGAACAACAGCGTGCTTGGCATGGTGCGCCAGTGGCAGACCCTGTTCTTTGATAAGCATTACTCCAACACGGTGCTGACGGACCGCCAGACCGACTTTGTGCAGCTGGCCCAGGCCTTCGGCGCCCAGGGCAGCCGGGCGCTGACCTTGGAGGAATTGGAGGCCTCCTTTGACAAGGCTTTTGCCTGCGATGGCCCTTATCTGATCGACTGCGCCATCGACAAGGACGAGTTCGTCCTTCCCATGCTGCCCCCCGGCGGTTCCATGGATGACATCATTGTAAGGATCGGAGACTGATATGAAGAAATTTACCGTTGCAATCCTGGTCAACAACCAGTTTGGCGTGCTGAACCGGGTCACCAGCATGTTCCGCCGCCGCCAGTTCAACATCACCTCCCTGACGGTGAGCGAGACGGAATCGGAGTCCTTTTCCCGCATCACCATCCAGTCTGAGGGCGATGAGGTCAAGAAAGAGCAGCTGATCAACCAGCTGTACAAGCTTCCCGACGTCTGCTCCATCGCGGAGCTGGGCAGCCTGGACACCGTCAGCCGGGAACTGCTGCTCATCAAGGTCAAGAACGATCCCGCCGCCCGCAGCGATATCCGCTCCGCCTCCGACGCCTATGAGGGCAAGATCGTTGACTACACCAAGGAGTCCATCATGATCCAGATGGTGGGCGACAGCCGCAAAATCGACAATTTTATCGATCTGATGCGGGATTTTGAAATCATGGAAATCTGCCGCACCGGCATCGTCACACTCCAGCGCGGCAGCACCACCATCCGCAGAGTAACCAATTTATAATTTTTATAAGAAAGAGGTACTGACTATGAACCGTATTTTCTATCAGCAGGATTGTGACCTGCAAAAGCTTTCTGGCAAGACCGTCGCCATCATCGGCTACGGCTCCCAGGGACATGCCCATGCGCTGAACCTGAAGGACAGCGGCGTCAACGTCATCGTAGGCCTGTACAACGGCTCCAAAAGCTGGGCCAAGGCCGAGGCTCAGGGCCTGACCGTCATGACCGCCGCCGACGCCGCCAAGGCCGCCGACATCATCATGATCCTGATCAACGACGAGAAG
Organism: Eubacteriales bacterium; assembly: GCA_030533415.1. Taxonomy (GTDB): domain Bacteria; phylum Bacillota; class Clostridia; order Oscillospirales; family Oscillospiraceae; genus Faecousia. Next base: position 29,513 of record JAUNJE010000028.1, read on the forward strand.
CAGGCCGCCCTGTACCGTGAGAGCATAGCGCCCAACCTGACCGAGGGCAAGACCCTGGCTTTCGCCCATGGCTTCAACATCCACTTCGGCTGCATCAAGCCCCCCAAGAACGTCAACGTCATCATGATCGCCCCCAAAGGCCCCGGCCATACGGTGCGCAGCGAGTACCAGGCCGGCAAGGGCGTGCCCTGCCTGATCGCGGTGGAGCAGGATGCCACCGGTGACGCTCTGGATATCGGTCTTGCCTACGCTCTGGGCATCGGCGGCGCCCGGGCAGGTGTTTTGGAAACCACCTTCCGTACCGAGACGGAGACTGACCTGTTCGGTGAGCAGGCCGTCCTCTGCGGCGGCGTCTGCGCCCTGATGCAGGCGGGCTTTGAGACGCTGGTGGAGGCGGGCTACGATCCCAGAAACGCCTACTTCGAGTGCATCCACGAGATGAAGCTGATCGTTGACCTGATCTACCAGTCTGGCTTCAGCGGCATGCGTTACTCCATTTCCAACACCGCCGAGTACGGCGATTACGTCACCGGCCCCAAGATCATCACCGAGGAAACCAAGAAGACCATGAAGAAGATCCTGTCCGACATTCAGGACGGCACCTTCGCCAAGGACTTCCTGCTGGATATGTCCTCCGCCGGTGCGCAGGTGCATTTCAACGCCATGCGCAAGCGGGCTTCCGAGCATCCCTCCGAGATCGTGGGCGAGGAGATCCGCAAGCTCTACAGCTGGAGCGACGAGGATAAGCTGATCAACAATTAAATGGATAATTGAAAATTGAGAATTAAAAATTAAGGTATCCCCTGTGGGGATGATTCAAAAAATCACATTTTTACTCTGAATATATCCTTTCAAACGCAGGCTCATCATAATGCCCATTTTTCAATTTGTCCCCGAAGGGGACACCACAATTTTCAATTATCAATTTCCAATTTTCAATTCATCTTTTGTCATCATCCCTTTTTCCAATTTTCAAGAAAGCAGGAATCCTGTTATGATAAAAGACACCATCGTCAACGGTCCCCAGAATGCCCCTCACCGCAGCCTGTACCACGCCCTGGGCCTGACCAAGGAAGAGCAGCAGCGGCCCCTGATCGGCATTGTCAGCTCCTATAACGAGATCGTCCCCGGCCACATGAATCTGGATAAGATCGTGGAAGCCGTAAAGCTGGGCGTGGCCATGGCCGGCGGCACCCCCATCGTTTTCCCCGCCATTGCCGTCTGTGACGGCATCGCCATGGGCCACGAGGGCATGAAATATTCCCTGGTCACCCGGGACCTGATTGCCGACTCCACCGAGGCCATGGCCCGCGCCCACGGCTTTGACGGCCTGGTCATGGTCCCCAACTGTGACAAAAACGTGCCGGGCCTGCTGATGGCCGCGGCCCGGGTCAATATCCCCACCATTTTCGTCAGCGGCGGCCCCATGCTGGCGGGCCGGGTGAACGGCAAGAAAACCAGCCTTTCCAGTATGTTCGAGGCCGTGGGCGCCTTCTCCGCCGGGAAAATCGACGAAGCACAGCTGACCGTCTGCGAGGAAAATACCTGCCCCACCTGCGGCTCCTGCTCCGGCATGTACACAGCCAACTCCATGAACTGCCTGACGGAGGTTCTGGGCATGGGCCTTCGGGGCAACGGCACCATTCCCGCCGTGTATTCCGCCCGCATTGAGCTGGCAAAGCACGCCGGTATGCAGGTCATGGAACTGGTCCGCAAGAATATCCGGCCCCGTGACATCATGACTGCCTCCGCCATCCGCAACGCCCTGACCGCCGACATGGCCCTGGGCTGCTCCACCAACTCCATGCTCCACCTGCCCGCCATTGCCAACGAGTGCGGCGTGGAATTCAACCTTGACATGGCCAACGAAATCAGCGCTGTCACCCCGAACCTGTGCCACCTGGCCCCTGCCGGTCCCACCTATATGGAGGACCTGAACGAGGCCGGCGGCGTCTACGCCGTGCTGAAGGAACTGACCAAGCGGAATCTGCTGGATACCTCCGTCATGACGGTCACGGGCAAGACCCTGGGGGAGAACATCGCCTCTGCCGTCAACCGGGACACCTCCGTCATCCGGCCTGTGGAAAATCCCTACTCCCCCACCGGCGGCATTGCCGTGCTCCACGGCAACCTGGCCCCCGAGGGCAGCGTGGTCAAGCGCAGCGCCGTTCTGCCGGAGATGCTGGTGCACGAAGGCCCTGCCCGGGTCTTTGAATGCGAGGAGGATGCCCAGGCGGCCATCAATTCCGGGAAGATTCAGCCCGGCGATGTGGTGGTCATCCGCTATGAAGGCCCCAAGGGCGGTCCCGGTATGCGGGAAATGCTGAACCCCACCTCCGCCATTATGGGCATGGGCTTGGGCAACAGCGTGGCGCTGATCACCGACGGACGGTTCAGCGGCGCCACCCGGGGCGCCTGTATCGGCCATGTCTCCCCCGAAGCCGCTTCCGGCGGCCCCATCGGCGTGGTTCGCGACGGTGACATCATCAGCATCGACATTCCCAGCAACCGTCTGGAGCTGAAAATCAGCGATGCGGAACTGGAACAGCGTATGGCCGCCTTTGCGCCTAAGAAGAAGGAACTGTCCGGCTATCTGAAACGCTATGCCGCCCTGGTTTCCAGCGGCGCAAAGGGCGCGATTTTGAACGTATGACCAAGCGGACTGCTGACACCGCTCCTTCCGCGGAATTCCCCCCGGCGGAGCCTGTAACCCAACGCACAGCCCTGGAGCGCCTGAATATCCGGCTCCATTCCCTGTCCATTTTTCGTGCGCTGCTTCGTGACCCCGTGATCCTCGGTCTGAGCGCTTATCTCGGCACTTTGCAACATGGGCCTGTGGAGGAGTCCGTAAACCAGTATGGCAATTTTGTATGCCAGCTTTACAACACGGACAAGCGTACACTGGCAGGCTACATCCAGCACATCGTCAACAATGACGAAAACGCCTATATCCGTATGATCGGCAAAGCCGCCGCTCCCTGGCCGGAAATGGAAGCCGCAGTCAGGGAAGAACTGGCCGTGCTGCAGGCCGTGGCTGACCTGACCCCGGAGTCCCTGCGGCAGGGGCTTGATTGGGACGGATACCTGCCTGGCTTCGCCACCAAAACGCTGGACATCGCGGAAAGCTACCGGGAACGCTGTGCCAATATCAGCCGTTATGGCTACGGCATCTACGCCAAGCACCGGATGTTCTACATCAATGCGGAAAACCGGATCGTCCCCGTTCACAATCCCGATCAGACCCGGCTGTCCTCCCTCATCGACTACAAGCGGGAGCAGCAGATCATTCTGGACAACACCCTGGCGCTGCTGGAGGGAAAGCCCGCCGCCAACATCCTGCTGACCGGCGACGCCGGTACCGGCAAATCCTCCACCGTCAAGGCCGTGGTCAACGAGCTGGCCCATAAGGGCCTGCGGATCCTGGAAGTCCGCAAGGAACAGCTCCACGCCATCCCCGCCATCTTAGACGAGCTGAACGGCAATCCGCTGAAATTCATCCTGTTCATTGACGATTTGTCATTTCAGAAGGACGACGATAATTTCAGCGCCCTGAAAGCCATTCTGGAGGGCAGTGTCTCCGCCAAATCCCGGAATGTGGTGATTTACGCCACCTCCAACCGCCGCCATCTGGTGAAGGAAAGCTTCTCCGGCCGGGACGGGGACGACGTCCACCGCAACGACACCATGCAGGAGATTCTCTCCCTGTCGGAGCGGTTCGGCATCCAGGTCACCTTCCAGAAGCCGGACAAAACGACCTATCTCGGCATCGTTCACCATCTGGCCCGGGAAAAGGGTGTACAGATGACGGACAGCGAGCTGGACATGCTGGCCGAGCGGTTTGCCCTGGGACGGGGCGGCCGCAGTGCAAGAGCCGCCACCCAGTTCATTGACAGCCTGCTGGCAAAGCAGTAGAAGAAAAAGCACGGTCCTGCCCGGACCGTGCTTTTCTTCTCTTACGCGTAACCCCAGTCCCGCAGTATCCACGCCCCACTACCGGTCTGAGATAAAATCCACTCCCAATTGCGGTAGGTGCTGTTAGGATTCAGGCTGCCATCTCCGCCGGACCCATCTACCTCAAAGCTGGAGGTAATGACCACGATCCGGTCAGCTTCATACTGTTCCGCCCACGCCTGGCTATGCTGGTTTCCAAAGGATGTTTCGTCGTATACCAGCTCCGTCAGCGTGCACCCGCTGAAGTCCCGCCGGAACTTCTTTTCCACAATATCCATCATTTTTTCGATTTCCCGCTCCGTATACAGGTCACTGTCCCCAATGACCCGGCGCACATGGGATGTATCGCCGCCTCCCTGCCGCATAAATACAAGCAGGGCCACTGCGGCCGCCAAAAGAATGCCGGCTGCAAAAACTGCTTTTTTCTGCATCATAACACCTCCTTTTTCAAAGATAGCACAGATTTCCGGACTTGTAAAATTAAGAATTCCTTAATGCCGCAATTGACGCGGCGCTTCCCGAACGGTATAATGAAAGAAAAAAGGAGGCATCTTTATGGATTTTTTAGAAATCGCCAAAGCCCGGCAGTCCTGCCGCAGCTATGACGAAACAAAGCCCGTGGAGCAGGAGAAATTGGACGCCATTCTGGAAGCCGCCCGCCTGTCTCCCTCCGCCTGCAACGGCCAGCCCTACCACTTCACGGTCTGCCGGGGCGGCACTGCCAAGGCTGTCGCCGCCGCCACCGCCGGCATGGGAATGAACAAATTCGCGGCCCAGGCCCCGGTTCTGATCGTAATATCCGAGGCACCCTATGTCAAATCCGCCGCAGTGGGGTCGCGGCTCAAAAAAATCGACTACCGCTCCATTGACATCGGCATTGCCGCCGCCTACCTCACCGCCGAGGCCAACACCCAAGGACTGGCCACCTGTATTCTGGGCTGGCTGGATGATGGAAAAATCCGGGAAATCTGCGGTCTGGACGCTCCCGTCCGGCTGGTCGTCACCCTGGGCTACGCCAAGGAAGGCGATCCTGTCCGCCCGAAAAAGCGGAAGTCTCTTTCCGAACTGGTGACGGAAAAATAGTCCCGGATATTTTAAGGGTACTGGTGCAAACCCGGTCATAATGTTTTAAGAAACTCTCACGGTCTGCCATCCTCATTGCCGGATGGCAGACTTTCCTTTCGGGCGAAAATCCTCTTGACACCGGCGCTGCACTATGCTACAATACATTTAACAATTAAGTTAATTGTTAAATAAGCAGCAAAGGAGGTGGTGCCATGGGCTTGCAGCAAACCCTGAAAGCACTCTCTGACCCCACCCGGCGGGAAATTCTGAACCTTTTGAAAACCGGGAAGCGCTCCGCCGGTGAAATCTGCGGCCATTTCAATATCACCGCCGCCGCCATTTCCCGGCACCTGTCCGTCCTCAAGGATGCCGACCTGATCAGCGACACCCGGGAGGGAAAGTACATTTTCTATGAGCTGAATGTCTCCGTCCTGGAGGAAATCATGCTCTGGATCACCGACTTGAAAGGAGAAAGTGAAACATGATCCCCACTGCTACCATTCTGGCCTGCTTCATCACCCTGTTTGTCAGCCTGATTCTGCCCGTCCTGATTCTGATTGGATACTGTGTCAAAAATAAAGGCCAGGGAATTTTCTCCGCCTGGCTCCTCGGAGCGGCAGGCTTCCTCGTGACACAAATGATGATCCGCCTCCCCCTGCTGAACATCCTGTCGGCAAGCAGCGGATTCCTTGTCTTCGCCCAGGCGCACCCGTTTCTGTACTACCTGTTTCTGGCCTTCACCGCCGCCCTGTTTGAGCTGGTGGGGCGGTTCACCGTGGCGCGGCTGCTGGGCACGAACCGAACCTTTTCCCGTTCCTTGGCCGCGGGCCTGGGACATGGCGGAATTGAGGCCATGCTGCTGATCGGTTTGACCTATGTCAACAATCTGATCTATCTGTTTATGATCCGCTCCGGTTCCTTTGACGCCCTGATCGCCCAAACCGCCGCAGCAGGGGCCGACGTCAGCCAGCTTACGCTTCTCCGGGACTCCCTGCTTCAAACCTCCAGCGCTATGTTTCTTCTGGCCGGGCTGGAACGGCTGCTGACCATGATTATCCAGACAGCTATGTCAGTCATCGTCTGCTATGCCGTTCATACCCGGCGCACCGTTCCCGGACTACTGATATGCCTGGGCATCCACACCCTTTTGGACCTCTCCACATTCATTGCGGCGCTCTCCACGGAATCCATGGGCAGCGTGCTCTCCCAAACCGCCGCTTACGGCATCGTTTACGCATTGCTTACAATCATCGCGCTGGCGTCGCTGCAGGTATTGAAAAATATCCGGGCACGTTGGAACACCGCCCCCACAGGAGGCAGCCTATGATTCGCCGCAACAAAAAGAAGCTGATCCTCACATCCCTCCTCATCCTGCTGCCCATTGCGGTGGGCCTGCTGCTTTGGGACTGCCTGCCGGAAGCCATTGCCACCCACTGGGGCTTTGACGGTCAGGCCGATGGCTTCCGCAGTCCGGCCTTCGCCGTGTTTGTCCCGCCCCTGATTCTGTTGGCGGTCCACTGGCTGTGCATATTCGTCACCGCCAGGGATCCCAAAAACCAGGACCGGAATTACAAGCCCTTCGGTATGGTGCTGTGGATCATTCCGGTTATCTCCAATTTTAGCAGTGGAGTGACGTTTGCCCTGGCCTTGGGGGCCGAATTCTCCATCTCCAGTGTCATGCTGGCGGCCATGGGCCTGCTGTTTGTCATTCTGGGAAACTATCTGCCCAAATGCCGCCAGAATAATACCATCGGCATCAAGGTCCCCTGGGTCTATACCAGCGAGGAAAACTGGAACGCCACCCACCGCTTTGGCGGCCGGGTCTGGGTGGTCGGCGGCCTGGTTATCCTGGTGTCCTCCCTCTTGCCCGGTGCTTTCGGGATCCCGCTGATACTCATTGCCATTGTCGTGCTTGCAGCCATCCCCGTTATTTACTCCTACCTTTACTATTGCAGGCAGAAAAAGCAGGGCATTGCCCTGGTATCCGTATCCGCCATGGCCAGAAAACGGGGCAAATTCACTTTCATTTTTACAGCCGTCACCCTGGTTCTCGTGGCTGTTCTGCTCTTCAGCGGAAGCATCCACATCCGTTTTGAGGAAACCGGTTTTACCATCGAAGCCAGCTACTACAGCAGCCTGACGGTAGATTACGGCGCCATTGAGGGCATTGAACTCCGGGAGGGCGATGTAGAAGGGGTACGCACCATGGGCTTTGGCAGCTTCCGGCTTCTCATGGGGACTTTTGAAAACGCAGAATTTGGCAGTTACACCCGCTATACGTACTATGCCCCAGACGCCTGTGTTGTATTGACAGTAAATGGCAAAATTCTGGTCATCAGCGGCAGGGACGCAGAACAGACCCGGGCAATTTACCAGGAGCTGCTGCTGAGAACGGAGGGGTGATGTGGCACACTGGATCGTGATGTTTGCGGTCAATCTGGTCATCCCTGCCACCATGATTGGCTTCGGCAGGTTATTTCTGAAAAACCCACCCCGGCAAATCAATGAATTCTATGGCTACCGGACCGCTATGTCCATGAAGAATCAGGACACCTGGGACTTTGCCCATCAATGTAATGGCAGGATCTGGCGCAAGTGGGGCAGGGTCCTCTTGGCAATAACCATTATCGTCATGCTTGCCATCCTGCCACAGAGCGAAACCACCGTGTATACCATTGGTTTCGTGCTCACGGGCCTGCAGGTGGCGGCGCTGCTGGGTACCATTCCCATCATTGAAAAAGAACTGCATAAAACCTTCGATCAGAATGGGAACCGGAAATAGCTGCTGCAAAAAATCGGAAAATTTCCTTGACTGTAGGGTAAAATTCCACTATAATATTCAAAGCTATGGATATTTTGATCTAGAAAGGATTTTTGAATATGGCTAAGGAATACAAAATTACAAGTCTGCGTCTTTCCGATCTGGAAAAGGAACTGAACTACCTGAAGACCACCCGGGAGCGGGAAGTGGCTGCCATGATCGCCGAAGCCCGTTCCTACGGCGACTTGTCCGAAAACTCCGAATATGATGCCGCGAAAAATGAGCAGGCCAAGCTCTACGGCCGCATTGCCGAAATCGAGGACATCCTGTCCCACGCCGTCGTCATTGAGGACGAAAATGAAGCCACCGGCCGGGTGGGCCTGGGCTGCACCGTCCTGGTGGAGGACGAAAACGGCAATCAAACCGAATACCGCATCACCGGCTCCCAGGAGGCAAATCCCATGGAGCATAAACTTTCCGACGATTCCCCCTTTGGCCGCGCAGTTGTCGGTACGGCTGCTGGCGAGACTTTTACCGTCAACGCTCCTGCCGGTTCCTTCACCATGAAGGTTATCCGTGTCTCTCGTGAGGGGTAAGGTATGGCCAAGTTTGTACCCCAGTCTGAAATGCCCCTGAGCGACCAGGTCCGGGTCCGCCGGGAGAAGCTGGAAAATCTGCGGGCCGAGGGGTTTGACCCCTTTGTGCAGACCCAGTTCGCGGTTACCTCCGACTCCGCCGCCATCAAGGACAATTATGAGGCCATGGAGGGCAAGTCCGTCCGTCTGGCCGGCCGTCTCATGAGCAAGCGCGGCATGGGTAAGGTTTCCTTCTGCGACCTGCAGGACAACACCGGCCGCATCCAGCTGTATGTTAAGTTTGATGAAATGGAGGAAGCCTCCTTCAAGCGCTTCAAGAAAAACGACATCGGCGACATCGTAGGCGTTGTTGGCGATGTGTTCAAAACCGAGCGGGGCGAAATCTCCGTCCGTGTGCATGAAGCCACCCTGCTGGCAAAGTCTCTTCTGCCCCTGCCCGAAAAATTCCATGGCCTGACCAATGTGGAAACCCGTTACCGCCAGCGCTATGTTGACCTGATCGTGAATCCCGAGGTCAAGGCCACCTTCGTCAAGCGCAGCCTGATTCTGCGGGAGCTGCGGGCCTTCCTGGACAGCAAGGGCTTCCTGGAGGTGGACACTCCCATTCTGACCCCCTTTGAGATTGGCGCCGCCGCCCGTCCCTTCTATACCCACCACAACACCTTGGATATGGATATGGTGCTGCGTATCGAGACGGAGCTGTACCTGAAGCGGCTGATTGTCGGCGGTATGGATAAGGTCTATGAGGTAGGCCGTATCTTCCGTAATGAGGGCATGGACCCCACCCACAACCCAGAGTTCACCACCATTGAGCTGTATCAGGCCTACACCGATTTCCGCGGCATCATGGATTTGGTGGAGGAAATGATGAAGACTGTGGCCATGAACGTCTGCGGCACTCTGCAGATCACCTACCAGGGCAAGGAGATTGACTTGAGCCACTGGGAGCGCATGACCATGATCGAGGCTGTCAAGAAATATTCCGGCGTGGATTTTGCCGGGATTGCGTCCGACGAAGAAGCCATTGCCATCGCCAATGAAAAGCATGTTCCGCTGCCTGAAATCCCCACCAAGGGTGCCATTCTGGCAGAATTCTTCGATGCCTTTGTGGAAGAGAACCTGATCCAGCCCACCTTCATTTACGACTATCCCGTGGAAAACTCCCCCCTGGCCAAGCGCAAGCCGGAGGATCCCGCCTTTACGGAGCGGTTTGAGTACTTCATCAACGCCATGGAATTCGGCAACGCTTTCTCCGAGCTGAACGATCCCATTGATCAGAAGGCCCGCTTTGAAAAGCAGGTCGCCGACCGCAAGGCTCTGGAGCCCGATTCCCGTGCGCAGGTAGACTACGACTATGTTACCGCCCTGGAATACGGCCTGCCCCCCACGGGCGGTTTGGGCTTTGGCGTTGACCGTCTGGTCATGCTGCTGACGGACTCCGCCAGCATCCGGGATGTGCTGCTTTTCCC
>JAUNJE010000062.1 GCA_030533415.1 Eubacteriales bacterium
CACGATCATGAGCACCATCATGACCACGACGGCCACTGCTGCCATGATCATGAGCATGAGGAGCACGAACATGACCACGATCATGAGCACCATCATGACCATGATGGCCACTGCTGCCACGATCACGACCATGAGGAGCACGAACATCATCACGATCACGACCATGGCGAGCATGCGCATCATCACGACCATGAACATCATCACCATCATCATGCCGACGAGGTATTCACCTCCTGGGGCGTGGAGACGGCCAAGAAGTTTGAAAAGAGTGCCGTGGAGGCTGCACTGCATGAGCTGGATACCGGCAAATATGGTCTGGTGCTGAGAGCTAAGGGCATCCTGCCCGCTGCTGACGGTTCTTGGATTCACTTTGACTATGTTCCCGAGGAATCCGATGTCCGCAGCGGCTCCGCCGATGTCACCGGCAAGCTCTGCGTCATCGGCTCCAAGCTGGACGAGAAGGGCGTGGCGGCCCTGTTCGGGGTGTAAGCCATGCAGCAGATACCGGTTTATGCCTTTACCGGCTTTCTGGATTCCGGCAAGACGAAATTTATCCAGGAGACCCTGGAGGACCCCCGCTTTAACGCGGGGGAGCGCACCCTGCTGCTTCTGTTTGAGGAAGGGGAGGAGGAGTATGACTTTTCCACCTATCCCCACCAGAACGTCTATCTGGAGGTTCTGGACCAGCAGACCGTCACCACAAAAGAGCTGCAGGCGCTGGGCAGAAAGTATAAGGCCCAGCGTGTGGTCGTGGAACTGAACGGCATGCAGCAGGTGGGGGACCTGTATATGCGCTTCCCGGAAAACTGGGTGGTTGCCCAGGAGATCATGTTCGCGGATTCCACCACCATCATGGCCTACAATGCCAATATGCGCAACCTGGTCATGGATAAGCTGGTGGGCGCCCAGATGGTGGTGTTCAACCGGCTGAAGCCCGGGACAGATGTGATGCCCTTCCATAAGCTGGCAAGAGCCGCCAGCCGCCGCATTGACATTCTCTATGATTACACCGATGGCAGTACCACCTTTGACGACATAGAAGACCCCCTGCCCTTCGACATCAACGCCCCGGTAATCCAGGTCATGGACGAGGACTATGCCCTTTGGTACCGGGATGTGTCCGAGGAGCCGAAGAAATATGACGGGAAAACCGTATGCTTCAAGGCTCAGGTGGCCATGCTCCGCCGGGATAAGAACGGCATGTTTGCCCCCGGCCGGTTCGTCATGACCTGCTGTGTGGAGGACATCCAGTTCTGCGGCATTCCCTGCCGGTATGACGATGCCAGAAGCCTGGAATCCCGCTCCTGGGTCATGGTGACAGCGAAAATCACCGCCGAAAAGCATCCCCTGTACAAAGGGGAGATTGGCCCCGTGCTGACCGCTTTGAAAGTGGTCAAGGGCGCAGAGCCTGCCAATCCGGACGTGGCAACATTTTAACGAGATCCCCTCCGCAAGGAGGGGATTTATTTTGAACAAAATTTCGAAAAGATGGAAATAATTGATGCTTTTTTCTGGCAGATGTGTTATACTGATTTACATACAGTGAAAGTGGAAGTGCGGAGAAAGAAATATGAAGCTTTTGTTATTTGATCTGGACGGAACGTTATTGGACAATGAGAAACGGATCTCCCAAAGAACATTGGCGGCCCTGAATGCCTGTAGGGAGAAAGGCGTTCTGATCGGCATTTCCACCTCCAGAAGTGAACAGAACTCCTTGGCCTTCTTACCGGAACTGAATCCGGATATCCTGATTTCAAGCGGCGGAGCGCTGGTGGGGGAAGCGAATCTCTATATAAAGCGGAGATATCAGCGGAAGAAACAAGAAAGCTGATTGAAACGGCGCGGAAACTATGCGGCGGTGATTGTGAAATCACGGTGGACACCGTTGAAAACCATTATTGGAATTATAAAATGGACCCTAAAAAGCAGGATCAGAGCTGGGGCGATAGTATTTACACGGATTTTGGTGACTTCTTCCAGCCTTCCCTGAAAATATGTGTGGAAATTTTCGACATAAAACAGGCGGAAGCCCTAAAAGCGGCGTTTTCAGACCTTGATTGTTTGCGGTTTTCGGATGGCTGCTGGTACAAATTTACAAAAGCGGGCGCAACAAAGGAAAGCGCAATTCAAAGCATTTGCTCCGCTTGTAATATAACGCCAATGGATATCACTGCCTTTGGTGATGATTTTGCGGATGTCGGAATGCTTAAGCTATGCGGCTTGGGCATTGCAATGGGAAACGCAATTGAAGAAGTAAAAGAGATTGCGGACATTGTTATTGGCAGAAATGACCAGGACGGAATCGCGCAATATTTGGAAGAAAAGCTATTATTTTAACTGTGCAGGATATTTTCACAATGCCCTTGCGCAAAGGCGACCGAAGGGAGTGACCTGCGCTGAGGTGGGCCGCCGTCAGGCGGCTCGGAGGGATTGTGCAGTAATATCTTACGGTTTCTTATAAATTCCGGCAAATTCGCACACTCTTACCGCGTTTCCTCTTCGCATTGAAGCCAGACGAATACGGAATGCCTACCGCGACAATCCCTCAGTCAAAAATCAAAGATTTTTGACAGCTCCCTTTACACAAGGGAGCCTAGGCGCTCCCGCGCAGTGCATGACAGGAGTATGTACTGAGTAATTCCGATAAGCATATTTTTCATTACCACCCAGGAGGGAATCCCTATGTATCAACCGCTTGCCGATCTGCTGCGTCCCCAAACCCTGGACGAGGTCTACGGCCAGGAGCATATTTTGGGCAAGGGCGCGGTGCTTCGCCGGCTCATCGAATCCGGGAATATTCCCAATATGGTCTTCTACGGCCCCAGCGGCACGGGAAAAACCACCGTTGCCAACATCATCGCCAGGCAGACCAACCGCACGCTCTATAAGCTGAACGCCACCACGGCCTCCACCGCCGACATTAAGGAGATCGTGGCCCAGCTGGATACCTTCATGGCCCCCAATGGCGTGCTGCTGTATCTGGATGAGATTCAGTCTTTCAACAAAAAACAGCAGCAGTCCCTTTTGGAGCACATAGAAAACGGAAAAATCACCCTGATCGCCTCCACCACGGAGAATCCCTATTTTTATGTGTTCAACGCGATTCTTAGCCGTTCCACGGTTTTTGAGTTCAAGCAGATTTCCGCGGCCGCCGCACTGCAGGCCGTCACCCGCGCCGTCCGCTACATGGAGCAGCGTACCGCTTTGACAGCCGTTCCCGAGGAGGGGGCGATGGAATACATTGCAGCCGCCTGCGGCGGCGACTTGCGCAAGGCCATGAACGCCGTGGAGGTCCTGTTTTCCGCTGGCCAGCCGGAGGGAAAGACGCTGCCCCTGACCATGGAGGATGCCAAGGCTGTCACCCAGAAGAGCGCCATGCGGGCGGACCGGGACGGTGACAATCATTATGACCTGCTTTCCGCCCTGCAAAAATCCATCCGCGGCTCCGACCCGGATGCCGCCTGCCACTACCTGGCCAGGCTTCTGGAGGCGGGGCAGATGCCCTCCGCATGCCGCCGGCTCATGGTCATTGCGGCGGAGGACGTAGGGCTTGCCTATCCCCAGATCATTCCCATCGTCAACGCCTGTGTGGACATGGCGCTGAAGCTGGGAATGCCCGAGGCCCGTATCCCTCTGGGCGACGCTGCGGTGCTGATGGCGACCTCCCCCAAATCCAATTCCGGCCATATCGCCCTGGACATGGCCTTGGAAGATGTACGCAAGGGAAAAACCGGGGACTTCCCCCGGCACCTGCAAAATGTCCATGCCGATTCCTATACCATGGAGCGGGAGCAGGGCTATCTGTACCCCCATGACTTCCCCAACCACTGGGTACGGCAGCAATACCTGCCAGACGAGCTGGCAGGCACCCGTTACTATGAGTATGGCCCCAACAAGCTGGAACAGTCCGCCAAGCAATACTGGGACGCGATCAAGGGCTAAGCTTTTTGGAGTGGAGAGTGAAGCGTGGAGAGTGAAGTGCTTCTAACTTCTCACTCCTAACTCCTCACTCTTCACTCTCATCAGGAGGTTTTCATGGATATTCGTGTAAATGATATTTTGGTGATGAAGAAGCCCCATCCCTGTGGGGAAAAGCGCTGGCTGGTACTGCGCACCGGAGCGGATTTCCGCCTGCGGTGTCTTGGCTGCGGCCATGAACTGATGACGCCCCGGTTCAAGGCCGAAAAAAATATCCGCTCTGTCGAGCGCAAGGAAACCTCCGGCTGAAACGCCGGAGATTTTTCTTGCCGGCGCTTCGACCCGCTGCGCCTGCCTGGGCCGGCGGCATTTCCGGTTTGGGCCCGTTTGCCGCTGAAATCATGGTGGACATGGGAGAACTTGCTTCGGCTCCGGGGCAAGGAAGCGACCGACTTTTTTTCACCGCCAGGGTATACTGGACCCATACCAAATGCGGAGGTGATCGGTTGGAGGTTTACCTGGATCTGGTGGTGATTCTCAACTTTCTGGTGGATTTTCTGCTGCTTTTGGGGACAAACCGACTTTCGGGCTTTCCGCTGGGGGCAAAGCGGTGCGCCCTCGCCGCGGTGCTGGGAGGCGCCTACAGCGGCGCGTGTATGCTCCCGGGCTTTCGCTTCCTGGGCAGTATGCTTTGGCGGGTGGTGAGCCTTGGACTGATGGCCGTTATCGCCTTCGGCTGCAGCCGCAGCGCTTTGAAGCGGGGCGGGGTGTTTCTTCTGCTGAGCATGGCGCTGGGGGGCGTTGCCATGAGCTTTGGCAAGGGGAATTTTCTGACACTGGTGCTGGCCGCTGCCGGCGTTTGGTTTCTGTGCCGGGCTGCCTTCGGGGAGACGGTGGGAGGCCGAGAATATGTGCCCATCACCCTTACATACGGCGAAAATTCCGCCAGCCTCATTGCCCTGCGGGATTCCGGAAACACCCTTCGGGACCCCATTACCGGGGAGCAGGTCTTTGTCATTGCCGGGGAGGTGGCCCAGAAGCTGACGGGATTGTCGGAAAGCCAGCTTCGCGCCCCGATGGAAACCCTGGCCCTGAGGCCCATTCCGGGGCTTCGGCTGATTCCATACCGGGCAGTGGGCAGCGGCGGAATGCTGCTGGGACTGCGTTTTGAAAATGTAAAGCTGGGCAGCCGGACGCAAAGCGCCGTTGTGGCCTTTGCCCCGGAGGGCCTGGGAAGGGGAGAAGCCTATCAGGCTTTGGTAACGGCATAGGACGGGGATGCGGCGGCATGACGGACAAGGAGGGCAATATGAAATTACTGGAATTACTGCGCAGACTGGGACTATTCAGGGAAAACGGCATCTATTACATCGGCGGCAGCGACGTTCTGCCTCCCCCGCTGAAGGGAGCGGAGGAGCAGCAGGCGCTGGAAGATCTGGAGCGTGGGGACGAGATGGCAAAGCAGCGCCTGGTGGAGCATAACCTCCGGCTGGTGGTCTATATCGCCCGGCGGTTCGAGAACACGGGCATTAATCTGGAGGATCTGATTTCCATCGGAACCATTGGCCTGATCAAAGCCATTGGAACCTACCGGCTGGACAAGAAGATCAAGCTGGCCACTTATGCTTCCCGCTGTATCGAAAACGAAATCCTCATGCACATCCGCAAAACCTCCAACCAAAAGACGGAGGTATCTCTGGATGAACCCATCAACATGGACTGCGATGGCAATGAGCTGCTGCTATCGGACATCCTGGGCACCGACGAGGACATGATCCTGCGGCCCCTGGAGGACGATGTGGATATCTGCGTCCTCCGCCAGGCCCTGAAGGAGCTTCCGGACCGGGAGCGGGAAATCGTCCTCATGCGTTTCGGCCTGGAAGGGCGCAAGGAGCTGACCCAAAAGGAGGTGGCCCAGAAAATGGGCATCTCCCAGTCCTATATCTCCCGCCTGGAGAAAAGGATCATGCAAAGACTGAAAAAAGAATTTATCCGCCAGACAAGCTGCGCTTGATTTTGGGGAATCGGTATGGTATAATCGATATGAATTTATACTGATATCCAGGATACCGGTAATTTGAAAGAGGTAATTATGGAAGGGAAAAAGATATCCAAATCTGTTTTGAAGCGTCTGCCGGGGTACCTGGCCTATTTGAAAAATATGCCGGAGAATGCGCCCACCCACATTTCCGCTACAGCGCTGGCCAACGCTCTGAGTATGGGAGAGGTACAGGTGCGCAAGGATCTGGCCATGGTTTCCGACGGCGGCCGGCCCAAGATCGGCTACCAGCGGGAGAGCCTGATCGACGACATTGAGCAGTTTTTGGGATATGACAACACCACGGACGCCGTTTTGATTGGCGCGGGCAAGCTGGGGCAGGCCCTGATGGGCTATAAGGGCTTCGATGAATACGGCCTGAACATTCTGGCGGCCTTTGATGCCAAGCCCGATGTGGGAAAAACGGAGGAAGGCAAGCCCATCTACCACGTTTCCAGGCTGGCCCAGTTCTGCCGCACCCACAAGGTACTTATGGGCATCATCACCGTCCCGGCGGAATATGCCCAGGAGGTTGCTGACCAGCTGATTGCCGGCGGCATCAAGGCCATCTGGAACTTTGCGCCCGCCCATCTGGATGTTCCGCCGAATATTCTGGTGCAGTATGAAAATATGGCAACCTCTCTGGCGGTGCTTTCCGTTCATCTGCAGGCCCAGATCAAGGAAGAAAAGGAAGTTAAAAAGTAACACATTACGCCGTACCGCCCGGGTACGGCGTTTTTGCGTTTTTTTGCAAAAAATGAAACCCGCCGGCCCAAATCTGCGATATGATAGGTGAAAGCAGCTTTCACTTTTTGGTTTGATTAGGAGTATTCAACATGAGAGAAGAAATCATGCTACGGAAAATGTGTTCCGGCGATGCGGCGGGACTGGAGGCGCTGATGGAGCGCTACATACCCTATGTTTCCGCCATTGTGTGGAACATTCTGCGTACCTCCATGACGCCCGAGGATGCCGAAGAGGTGGTTTCGGATGTGTTTCTGGCAGCGTGGAATCAGGCGGCGGACATCAAATCGGGGTATGCCAAGGCCTGGCTCGGCGCGGTGGCCCGGAACAAGGCCAAGAGCAAGCTCCGCGGTATGGGAAGGGAACTTCCCCTGGAGGAGGACGTCCTGGAGCTTCCGGATGAGAACACACCCGTCACCGCCGCCGAAAAAGCGGAGGAACGGAAACTGGTGCGCAGGGCCGTTGACCAGCTGGGAGAGCCGGACCGGGAAATCTTTCTGCGGCACTACTATTACGCTGAGAGCGTGGAGGAAATCTCCCATGGAATGCACCTGAACGAATCGACCGTCAAGACCAAATTACGAAGAGGCCGCATGCGGCTGAAAACAATACTACTGAGGTGGGGTGTAGCATGAAACGCAGAATATCGGATATTATGGACGGCTTCCGGGATGGAACCGTGGAATTGGAAAGCAGCACGCCCCTGTCCTCCGAGCGGATTAAGGAGCTGACTATGAGCAAGATCAATCAGAAAAAAGAGAAAAAGGGGAAGCGCATCGGCTTCCGGATCCTGGTGGCCGCAGCGGCAATTTCCCTGGTGACCATGACCGCCTTCGCAGCGGAGGCCGTGCTTGGCTCGGGAGACCTGTTTCGGAGCATCTTCAACAACCAGCTGAAGAAAGACAAGGAAACAGTGCAGCAGGACGACTTGGATATCACCGTCCGGGAGACCGTCAGCCAGGGGCAGATCGATGTGGTCAACGAGCTGGGCAAGGATTTCCAGCCCGTGACCCAGACCAGCGAGGGGACTACCATGACCCTGTCCGCGGCTTACGCGGATAAAAATGCGATTCACCTGTATTTTCAGGCGGAAGCTCCTGAGGGAACGGTACTGCCGGATAACATTTATTATCAGTTCTATGACTATAACCAGGATACCGGTGAAGATGGATTCTGGGACGTTTTGGAGCTGGCAGAGGATGCGCCATATGAGATTTCGGGCTATCAAACGTATATTGAAGCGCTGCAGGACGATGACCCGGCGGACAACAAAAAAGATTTCCATGTTACCATTACGGCGCAGTCCGGCATGGAAATGAGGTTCAACGACGGTGTTTCCAAGCTGTTCCACATCACCGGCATCTATGAGCAGGTGTTGAATGTGAATGGTGACGAGGATGGCTACGAACGGATTGCCCCCGGCGAATTTACCTTTGATATTGGCCTTGTCAACGATGCGAAAATGGTCGAATTGGATGTGGAAGGGCTGACATACGGCGGGCATAAGACAAGCACCTGGACCCATGAGGGGCCCTGTATTGCACCTTGCCAGGAGGTCCTGACGGGAGAGACTGACCCGCAGACAGGCTTGCCGATACATTCCGAGAGTTGGGATTACACTGTCACAGCCAAAAGCCTGACGCTTACGCCCCTCAGCGCGGATTGGAAATGCGAATATACTACCAGCATAAAAAGGATAGGGCAGGAGCTTAACTTCTGTATTGTTATGAAAGACGGTACCAGCCCGATGCTCTATTCCGGCGGTGGTATCCACAATGAAGAAGAATGCTGGAGCTCCGGCACGATGTTTTTCTCTACCCCCATTGACCTGGACGAAGTGGACTACATCCTCATCGGCGATACGGAACTGAACGACACCTATAAAGTCTATCTGCCCTGAACAAAACGAAACCCGGCGGCTTCAACTGAGCCGCCGGGTTCTTTCTATGTGGGAAATTATATTTCGTACCGCTTTTGCGCTGTGATCTGGCGGTAAAACACCGCTTCCGCCGCGTTCTTGTAGGGATTCAGGGCGATATGCCCCAGGTTCAGCGTCAGGATGCACAGGATATCCCAGCCGAGGAAGGTCAGGCGCAGGATAAACAGATCCATCTTGTGCCCATCCATCAATTGCTTGGAGCGGCTGATGGCTTCGCTGGCGGTCAAACCGGGGTTTTCCTCCATGATGAAAGGCGTCATAGCATAGCTCAGGCTGGCGATAATGCCGGGAACGATCAACAGCAGCATCCAAAGGAAGGTATACAGACTCCGCAGAAATGCCTGGGCAAAGCCGGCGCCGAAGCGGTCAAACTGGGAAAACAGGTCGTTAAACTCGGGGCTCCGACCGTCGTGCTGCTTCAGCAGGAACCGGGCATAGCCCAATTGCAGGACGCCGCCCAGAATGAAGGACGCAAATCCCAGCACGCTTTGGCCAAAGCTGATGCGGAAACCCTCAAAAAGCCTGTTCCATTCGGGATAACGCAGGTTCCAGCTGTAGCGGACTTCCGGTATAAAGCTTGCGCCCACCATCAGGCCGCCCAGCAGGCAGGCCACCGCCGCGACGCCAATGGAAAGACCCCAGTTGTTTGTCAGATTTTCCCGGGCTTTTTGCCGTATCATACTTGTTTCCATAGCCACGCCTCCTATCATTATAATCCATTTTATGCTTATCACCTTCGCCCAGCAGGCCCGATAAACATATCCTATTTTATTATATCGGATTCTGACAAAAATACAAGATAGAAAATACCCCGCCGCAGATTTT
>JAUNJE010000063.1 GCA_030533415.1 Eubacteriales bacterium
ATCAAGGTAACCAAGTGCCCCATAGAGGGGTTGTATATCATTGAGCCTGCGGTTCACGGGGACAGCCGGGGCTATTTCATGGAAACTTACAACCAGCGGGATATGGCGGAGGCAGGCCTCAACATGGTCTTTGTCCAGGACAACCAAAGCATGTCCCGCAAGGGCGTGCTGCGGGGACTGCATACCCAAAAGGAGCACCCCCAGGGCAAACTGGTACGTGTCATCCGGGGGCGGGTATTTGATGTCGCCGTGGATCTGCGCGCCGGGTCGGAAACCTACGGAAAATGGTACGGTCTGGAACTGTCCGCAGAAAACAAAAAGCAGTTCTACATCCCCCAGGGCTTTGCCCACGGCTTTCTGGTGCTCTCCGATGTGGCAGAATTCTGCTATAAGGTCACGGATTTCTACCATCCCAATGACGAACTGGGCATTGCCTGGAACGATCCCGCCATCGGCATCCGGTGGCCGGAGGTCGTTGGTCACTATCATGGCAGTGCCAGCGCCGAGGGATATGCCCTTTCAGATGGAACGCCGCTGATCCTCAGCGAAAAGGATCAGAAGCTGCTCCCACTGTAGAATCCGCATGGAAAGAGGAGGAATGCTCCATGGAAAGCATTGATTACCGGTATCTGCGGCCCAAAAAAGCGGAGGCTCTGAAAAAATGGTGCGATGCCCCTGTCGAAGTCCGGGAAAACCCACGTACTTGGCAAGGGACCAATGCCACCATTCTGCCTCTGCGCAGACATGACAGCTTTGGACTGCTGTTCGGCAAAGGCGGTGTCGTGGACTGCGGAGGAAATTATATCGGCCTTTCTGCCATTCCCGGCCGTGTCCAATATGCGTATCCTTTTGAAAATGCCGAATACAGGGATGAAAAAGCGGTCTACTGTGGATATCTGGTGGACCATTGGGGCCATTTTTTGATTGAGGGCGTCACCCGTCTATGGTATTTCCTGGAAAACGATAAGACCGTAGACAAGTATGTGTTCTTCCTGGATGAAAATGAACAGCGGGAAATTAAGGGCAACTACCGGGAATTTCTGCAGCTGCTGAAAATCTGGGACAGGCTGGAGATCATCAACCGACCCACCACCTACCGGGAGGTCATTGTCCCGGAGCTGGGCATCCATATGCGCAGTGCTTATACCCCGAAGCTTCTGGGCGTATTCGACGCTGTGGCGGACAACGTGGCAGCCGATCCTGCCTGGGAAACGCCTGAGAAAATCTATTTCAGCAGGAGCCAGTTCAAAAAAGGCTTGCAGTTTGAATTCGGCTTTGACGCACTGGACAATTTCTTTGAAAAAAACGGCTACACCATTTTGTACCCAGAAAAAGTGCCTCTGGGCCGGATGATCCACTATATTCGCCATGCAAACGTGGTGGCTTCCCTTTCCGGTTCCCTGCCCCATAACATGCTCTTCGCCAACCAGGGCCAGAAGGTGGAAATTGTGGAGCGTCTGGTCATCAGCGACGATAACCAGACGGATGTGAACCGGATGCGTCAGCTGCAGGTCACCTATATCGACGCCAATATTCCCCTATATCCCATTGATTTTGTAGGCCCCTTTATTATGGGCTACACCGATTGCCTGCAGCGCTTTGCCGCAGATAACGGCTATGCGGCCCCGGACGCGGAATTCCTTACACAAAAGCACTATAAGCGCTGTTTTGTCAAGTACATGAAGGTCTATGAAGACCTGTATAACTTCAACTGGTTTATGTGCGGCTGGTATGCCCCCTTCACCGAGTCCCTGATTGAAGGCTTCCAGGCCGGGCAGGTGTATTTTGGGGATTACCTCAACCGGAAAAAGCCCTTCCGGTGGTACCATTATTTTGAATTCCACTACTGGAAGCAGTTTGTCAAACGTATTCTGAAAAAGCAATAACCCACCATTTTCATGGTGCAAAGGAATTAAGAAAGGATCCATGCGGTATGTCTACAATTCAAGTCTTAAAGCCCAAATTTCACATTGACGAATGTCTGGCCCAGGTGCGGGAGTGCCTGGAAAAGGGCTGGACAGGCTCCGGCTTCAAAACCGTGGAGTTTGAAAACAAGTGGAAGGAATATACCGGCCACAAAAACGCCTGCTACCTCAATTCCAACACCTCCGGCCTGCACCTGGCCGTGAATATCCTGAAACGGCGCTATGGCTGGCAGGACGGCGACGAGATCATCTCCACCCCCATTACCTTTGTATCCACCAACCATGCCATTCTGTACGAAAACCTGAAGCCCTGCTTTGCGGATGTGGACGAATACCTTTGCCTGGATCCGGTGGATGTGGAGCGGAAAATCAACCCGCGCACCCGGGCGGTGGCTTTCGTGGGCTACGGCGGCCGGGTGGGTCAACTGGATAAAATCATTGCTCTGTGCAAAAAACACAATCTGCGCCTGATTCTGGATGCGGCTCACATGGCCGGCACCCGGGTCAACGGCGTGATGCCCGGCACCTGGGACGGTGTGGATGTGGCCGTTTACTCTTTCCAGGCCGTGAAGAACCTGCCCACCGGCGACAGCGGCATGATCTGCTTTGCCGACGGAGAATTGGACGCCCAGTGCCGGATGCTCTCCTGGATGGGCATCAACAAAGACACCTATGCCCGAACCAGCAGCGAAGGCACCTATAAGTGGAACTACGGCGTGGACTACCTGGGATACAAATACAACGGCAACGCGATCATGGCGGCCATTGCATTGGCCCAACTGCCTTACCTGGATGAGGAAAACGCCCGCCGCAGGGAAATTGTGCAGCTGTATGACAGGGCTTTTTCCAAAAATCCCCACATTCAGGTCATCGGCGCCCCTTATAAGGAAGAATGCGCCTACCATATCTACGAAATCGTAGTCCCGGACCGGGAGGCACTTCTGGCGGAGCTGGCGAAAAACGGCATCTATGCCGGTGTCCACTACCGGGATAACACAGAATTTTCCATGTACACCTATGCCCAGGGTACCTGCCCCCGCGCCCATGAGATCACACAGCACATCCTGACTATGCCGCTGCATCTGTATCTGACAAACGAGGATGTAGAGAAAATTGCAGAAGTCGTAAACCATTTTGTAAAATAACCCCACAGGAGTAATGAACATGCTGTTTCTGGAATATCCCCCCTGCTCTACCTGTAAAAAGGCCAAAGCGTGGCTGGACGGTCACGGAATATCCTACACCGCCCGGCATATCAAGGAAGAAAATCCCACCTATGAAGAGCTGAAGCATTGGATGGAAATCAGCGGCCTGCCTGTCAAAAAGTTCTTCAACACCAGCGGCATGCAGTACAAGGCCCTGGGACTGAAGGACAAGCTGCCCACCATGCCTGTCGACGAGCAGCTGCGGCTGCTGGCCACCGACGGAATGCTGGTGAAGCGTCCTCTTGTGATAAGCGGCGATACCGTTCTGACCGGATTCCGGGAAACGGAATGGGAAAAAGCGCTTCTGTAATGCAATACACAAAGCAAAAACTGCCGTGGCAATGCCACGGCAGTTCTGTATTTTGGGTTTAACTGATATTCAATTAAAATAGTATTAATCTTCATCCTCGTCCAGAGAGAATTCCAGTGTCTCACCACAGTTGGGGCAAACGATGCTGCCCTTTTCCAGGGTTTCCTCATCGAAGTTGATGATCTCACCGCAGGCGCATTCTACCTCATAGATGGTGGTGTCCTCGTCGCCGAAATCGAAGCCTTCGTCGAACTCTTCATCGGAATCGTCCCAATCGAAATCGTCGTCATCCTCGTCCTCGTAGTCGTCCTCATCCATGATGAAGTCCTCGATGGCGTCCAGGTCTTCCTCGATCTCATCCAGCTCGTCGGAAATGGCGATGGTGGTCTCCTCGATGTCGGTGACCCGCTTGGCCATATCGCCCAGCAGATCCACAATGGCCGCGATCATTTTCCCCTCGTCGGACTCGGTGTTCAGGGACAGGCCATCCATCAAGCCCTTCAGGTAGGCGGACTTTTCAGAAATCGTCATAGCAAATTCTCCTTTTCCCTAAATCGGCAGGCGAAGGCTCAGGCCTTGGAACGGCCCAGGTATTCGCCGGTACGGGTGTCGATCTGGATCTTATCGCCCTCGTTGATGAACAGGGGCACCTTAACCTCGGCACCGGTCTCCACGGTGGCGGGCTTGGTGACATTGGTAGCGGTGTTGCCGGCGAAGCCAGGCTCGGTCTCGGTGACCACAAGGTCCACAAAGTTGGGCACTTCCACGCCAAATACCTTGCCCTTATAGCTCATGATGGTGCAAATGTCGTTCTCCTTGACGAACTTGAAGGAATCATCCAGCGCGGAAGCGTCCAGAGGCTCCAGCTCGTAGGTTTCCTGATCCATGAAGTAGTACAGGGAACCATCGTTATAGGAATACTCCATCTTCTTGCGCTCAACATAAGCGGTGGGGAACTTGGCGGTGGGGTTGAAGCTGGTTTCGGTCACGCCGCCGGTGATGACGTTCTTCATCTTCACGCGGACGAATGCGGCACCCTTGCCGGGCTTCACATGCTGGAACTCCACGACCTGCATGACCTTTCCATCCATGTCGAAGGTAATGCCGTTTCTAAATTCACCTGCAGAAATCATTGTGTTTTCCTCCTAAGCAGCCTTCCCTTTTGGGAGGCAAATTGTATACATAGCATCGGCGCAAATAGTATAACGCAAAATTTTGAATTTTTCAAGAGGAAACCCGATCTTTTTATACAATAATCAGATTTTTGGGGCTCTTTGTAATAACCTCACAGCCGTCCTCCCGCAGAATGGTCACATCCTCAATGCGGACGCCGAATTTGCCAGGCAGATAGATGCCGGGTTCGGCGGAGCAAACCGCGCCCACAGGCATGGGATCGGAGTTGCCGGCGCTGGGATTGGGGGCCTCATGAATTTCCAGGCCCAAGCTGTGGCCGTAGCCGTGGCCGAAGTACTCCCCGTAACCGGCCTCGGTGATGATGCCGCGGGCATTGCCGTCGATGTCCTTTCCGGGAACGCCGGCTTTGGTCATGGCGATGGTATCCATCTGGGCCTTGAGGACGGTGGCGTAGACCTGCTTCATCTCATCGGTGGCATAGCCAATGGCCACGGTGCGGGTCATGTCGGAGCAGTAGCCCATATAGGAAGCGCCAAAGTCCATGGTGACGAAGTCCCCGGGCTGGATCACCCGCTCCCCGGCGACGCCGTGGGGCAGGCTGGTGTTGGGTCCGGAGACCACGATGGGATCGAAGGCCAGGCCCGTGCCGCCATTTTTGTACATGCAGTAGATTAGCTCCGCCTGCAGCTCCAGCTCGGTCATACCGGGCTTGATGCGGGTCAGGACCTCGGCAAAGGCCTTGTCGGTGATGGACTGGGCCTTGCGCATCAGCTCCAGCTCCCATTCTTCCTTCTGGCCCCGGAAGCCGTTGATCTGCTTGTTGTAGGGAACCAGCTTGGCATTCAGATTCTTTTCATAGCCCATCAGCTCCGCCACGGTCAGGTAGTTTTCCTCATAGCCCAGTGCGGTGACGCCGAAATCGGCAATGGCATCGTTCAGCCGCTTATAGTAGCCGCTGAGCTTGTTGACATCCAGGACCTCAAAGCCCTTGAGGTTCTTCTGCGCGGACTCGATGTAGCGGCTGTCGGTAAAATAGCGGCAGCCCTTCTTGGTGACGATGGCAACGCCCTCGGCGATGTCGAACTCCGCGCCGTAATGGCGGCTGTACCGGGATGTCAGCAGCAGGCCGTCCACCTCACCGTCCAGCAGTGTCAGGTATTTTTCAATGTTTTTCATGGTCAAATCCTCCTGTTTCTTACAGCAAAAATAAAAGGCATTTCCAGCACATGGCGTGCTTTCAGCCAGAAATTATGATTGTCAATGGCCTTTACCAGAACCGGAACCACCCCGGCGCAGTTGGCTCCCAGGGTATCGGTGTAGATCTGATCCCCTACCAGGGCCGCTTCAGCGGCCGGGATGCCATATTTTTCCAGGCACTGGCGGATCCCCTTCGAAAACGGCTTTTTCGCATGGGTGATGCAGTCCAGGCCCCGCTCCCGGCAGAACGCGGGGACACGGTCCTTGTGGCTGTTGGAGACGATGCACAATTGGATATCCGAAGCATTCATATCCGCCAGCCACTTTTCCATTTCCGGAGTTGGCACATTGGTTGTGTAGGGTACGATGGTATTGTCAAAATCCAGCATCAGCAGCCGGATATGATGGGTACGGAGCAACTCCGGGGTCAGATCGGTAAGCCTGTCCGCAACCAGCCTGGGCAGTGGAGAAAAGGGCATAATATCCTCCGCGCTTTCATATAGTAATGATGTGAAACCGTATCAAAATCCTATAATGGCCGTTTTGCGGCTATTATACCACGGAAAGGATGATTTGTCCATGGCGATTCGGCGATATTTTGCCATGACTGCGGCAGAAATCCGCGAAAGCGACCATCTTCCGCCGGGAATCGCCTGGATGGCCTGCCATTTTTCCCCCTATGGCACCGGGCTTTCCAACCTTCCGCAGCGCCTTCCGCCGGATTCGCTGCTGATTCTCAACGACCGCACCCCGATTCACGGGCACGACCCGGTGCGCATCGCCCAGCAGCTGGAGGAACGGATCGCGGCGCTGAACTGCCGGGAACTTCTGCTGGACTTTCAGCGCCCGGGAGAACCGGAAACCGCCGCCCTGGTGAACCACCTGGTAGACGCCCTCCCCTGCCCCGTCATCGTATCTGACCAATACGGGGAC
Organism: Eubacteriales bacterium; assembly: GCA_030533415.1. GTDB lineage: Bacteria > Bacillota > Clostridia > Oscillospirales > Oscillospiraceae > Faecousia. The sequence continues at coordinate 6,705 of JAUNJE010000063.1, forward strand.
GGACTGGACTGCCCGGTGTTTCTGCCTCCGGTGCCGCCGGATATTCCGCTTTCCGGGTACCTTGCCCCTTGGCGGGGCCGGGAAATCTGGCTGGAAATGGCGCTGGACGGGGAAACCATCTCCCTGACGGAAGAGGGTGCCTCCACCACGCCCCTGCTCCCGGGGGAGCTTTGGGAGGAAGGATTCCAGGAGGAATTTCTCCATTGCCATTACCGCATCGACGTGCCGGAAACAGAAGCAAAGTTCACCCTCTGGCGGACCCGGGAGGATTTGGAAGCGTTATTGACAGAAGCAGAAGCTTTGGGGGTAACTGCCGCAGTTGGGTTGTATCAGGAACTGTTCTGAAGATGCCGGCAGGATTCCGCCATGGCGACAAACTGCTTAATTCCCCTCCCGAAAACCGGGAGGGGGTGGGGTCAATTCACAGAAAACGCTAAGCCATTGTCCAGAATGACGGACGCAATCTCATTCACATCGATCATGCGGTTGAACATGTAGGTAACATCCTGTTTCCCACTGCTGCCCACTGCAAATATATAGTTGGCCGTGTTGTCGTCCCGAATCAGGTATTCCGTACCATCTTCAAAGCGAATCTTCGCCACTTCGTTATTTTCGGAAGGATAGTCTTGGATCCCGGCGATATCGATACACATGGCAATGGGCGAAATGGTGATGCTGCCGTCCGCCAAAGTCACATGGCTCATTTCCCCCAGGGCCTGTTCGGGGATGGTGATGACATCGGGGCAGGTGTACTGGGCATCTAATTTTTGGTACGCAGGCCAAAAATAAGCGGCGTACTCCAGCTGCTCCTGCGTCATATCTTTCACGTATTCGTCATACCCATCTCCAAACCGCTGTTTCAGATCCGCCATGGCTTCCTCCAGGGTCATTTCCGTTTTGACTTCTTCTATATATTTCTCCAGCAGCGAATTTACCTCGGAATGGGAAATGGCGGCCCATTGGCAGAAGGTCAGTACCAGGTCCGTAGTATTGGGGTAGCGAAGCTGGTAATAGTAGGCGGCCGTCAGCTTGGTGGAGGTGGTCTTGTCCTGGATTAAGTAGGATTTTCCGTACTGGTTGCAATCCACGATCTCGCCGCCGGGAAACCAGACCTCACCATTTTCCCCAATCTCATAGTGCGGCAGACCGTCAGGATTCTCAATGGTATAGGTCAGGATACCGCATTGGGTCACTTCGTCATAGAGATTGGCATCCACCGTCAGGGTGTAGCCCTTCCAGGAGATGGACTGGCCCACCGGGCTTACCAATGGGGCAGCCTCTGAAGCCACCACATCCTCGTCCGCCGGTACCCGGTCATAGGCGGGGTTGTCGTAAGTTTTGTCTGGCTTTTCCGGGTCTGTCCAATGGGTCACGTCTTTATGGTCATACCCCGTCTTATCTCCGAAAATGCTGGTCAGCATTTCACTCGGGCTGTCGAAGATCAGGTAGCCCACAGCAGCATAGGCCGTCATGCTGACCATGCTTAAAATCAGCGCCGCCACCAGGATGTTGCGAACGATCCTTCCGGCGGAAATTTTTCTTTTCTTCATTGCAGGTTCCTCCTCATGTTTGACATGGGAGGGTCCCTGCACCGCCAGATCGCATCTGGCCAGGCGGCTTTCTTCCACAGCGCCAATGGCGAGAAAAATATCTTCCCTGTTCATATTGCATACCCCTCCTGTGTCAGGTGTTTTTTCAGCTTCATCCGGATGCGGGAGAGGGTTCGCAGCACCGTGGCGGGCTTCATGCCATACCGCTTCGCGATCACGTCGCTTTCCTCCACGAAGAAATACCGCCGCAGGAAAATATCCTGCTCCCGGGCAGGGAGGGTATTCAGGAATGTCCGGATGGCTCGCGCCAGCTCCCGGGCATTGACCCTGTCCTCCACCCCGCCCGGTGCGGCGACGCAGTCTTCCAGCTCCTCCAGCACCAGCGCCATTTCACCGCCGCCCCGTTTCTCCGCAGTATAGCTGCGCCAGCGGGAAAAAGCCAGGTTTCGGGTGATTTTTGCGAGGAACATTTTGAAGACGCCGGGGCGTTTGGGCGGGATCACATTCCACGCCTTTAAGTAAGTATCGCTGACGGTTTCCTCCGCATCCTGGTCATCGTGCAGGATGGTATTCGCCAG
>JAUNJE010000029.1 GCA_030533415.1 Eubacteriales bacterium
GAGAATACTGTCTAGGCATTGGTTTTCTCCTTTATTACCAGCGGAAATGGGCGAATGCCTTGTTGGCTTCAGCCATTTTGTGGACGTCTTCGCGCTTCTTCACGGATGCACCGGTGTTGTTGGCGGCGTCCATGATCTCAGCGGCCAGCCGCTCCTTCATGGTGTTCTCATTGCGGTTGCGGCTGTAGGTGGTGATCCAACGCAGACCCAGGGTCTGACGCCGGTCGGGACGAACTTCGATAGGCACCTGGTAGGTGGCGCCGCCGACACGGCGGGCCTTCAGCTCCACAGCGGGCATGATGTTTTCCATCGCCTGCTGGAACACTTCCAGGCCGTTCTTGCCGGTCTTGTTCTCGACAATTTCAAATGCACCATAAACGACTTTCTGGGCAACACCCTTCTTGCCGTCCAGCATGATGCTGTTTACGAGCTTGGTAACCAGAACGGAATTGTAATTGGGATCCGGAAGGACCTCTCTCTTGGGAACATTACCTCTTCTGGGCACTTTGCTTCCCTCCTTCATAATATAATGATTTCATCGGTACTCGAAAGTGTGACTTTCGTTGTGCCTGGCCAGAGGTTTTTATACTCTATATAAAAACGCTGTGGCAAGGCCTTGCCTTGCGAAAGGGCGTGGGAATTGTCAAATTTGGTTTTGGCGGAAAGAATTACTTCTTCTTACCGGCCTTGGGACGCTTCGCACCGTACTTGGAGCGGGACTGCATCCGGTTCTGCACGCCCTGGGTATCCAGAGTGCCGCGGATGATGTGGTAACGGACACCGGGCAGGTCCTTGACACGGCCGCCGCGGATCAGAACCACAGAGTGCTCCTGCAGGTTATGGCCAACACCGGGGATATAAGCGGAAACTTCCATACCATTGGTCAGACGCACACGGGCGATCTTACGCAGTGCAGAGTTCGGCTTCTTGGGGGTGGTGGTACGGACAGCAGTGCACACGCCGCGCTTCTGGGGGGAAGGCAGGTTGGTAGCCTTGTTCTCCAGAGTGTTCAGACCTCTCTGCAGAGCAGGAGCGGTGGACTTGTAGGTGACCTGCTGACGGCCATTTCGAACGAGCTGATTAAAAGTAGGCATCAATTTTCTCCTTTCTTTTGTTCTCGCCTTCTCGGCGGGTATATATTCTTCGGAAAATCCGACAGAACCAGGGTTAATTGACGACGGCTGCCGCCGCAGCGCCCACCTCGATACCGCAGGCCCGGCCAAGCTCGGCCATGCTGGGTACCCAGGCGATCTGGATATTATGTTGGCTGCACATTCTCTCGATGCTTCCGGTGATGGCAGGATCGGCGTTTTCCGCCAGGAAAACATACTTGGCGCGGCCCGCCTCCACAGCCTTTTTCAGCTGTTTGGCACCCACGACCACCTTCTCAGCGGTAAGGTCGGGGAAAGTGCCGCACTTCGGTATTTTACAATCAATTTTCTTATCCATACAAGATGATATTATACGCGATTTTTTAGAAAAGTCAACAAAAACCTGAGAATTTTTTTGCTCTGGCGCTGTTTTTTCCCATTTCACCGTTTGTTTTTCAGGAAACCGCGTTTGCCGTAATGAATTCTGATTCTGGTTATAGTACCGCAGCTGCGTTAAGAACTGAATGATACTGATATTCCATTAGAAAGTTTCATTTGCCAGAATGGAACTTTTTAATAGGAAGATCATAATGAGACGGCTTTTGCGGCGGTTTTCCACAAATGGAAAGCGCCGTTAGGCGGTTTCTTTCATGTTGGAAACAGGGTGCATATGGTGTGCTTTGCCCCATATGCACCCGTTTGATACGATTTCTTGATTAAACACTTTGTTCGCGCGGTCAATTGATTTTAATATTCTCCCAAAGGGTATTCAGGTAGTCCAGCATGCCGGCATCCAGGTTGCGGTAGGCCTGGGTGTTATACTGTTCGGCAAAGTTGCCAAGCTCGGGATACAAAACCTCCATGGCATCCTCCCCCATATCCTCCTGATAGCCGGCGTTGGAATAGACCAGGCTGTTAGGGGAGGCATAGTAGGTATACTCCGCATTGGCGATGGCGGGCTCCTCGGAGAGCATATAGTTGATGAAGATTTCCGCCAGCTCCTTGTTCTGGGCGCAGGAGGGAATGCACATGGCATCCACATAGAAGTTGGTGCGCTCAGGATAGTAGAACTGCAGGTCCACATTCTCCGCCTGGGCATCCGCCATGGTGAAATAGTCGCCGGCATAGTACGCGCCGATGGCCGCCTCGCCGGACTCCATCATATTGAAGATCTCGTCCATGACCCAGCTGTACACCAAAGGGCGCTGGCTCAGCAACTCCTCATAGGCCTGGTCCCAGACGGCTTTGTCGGAGGAATTCACATCCAGCCCCAGCTTGTACATAGCGGTACCGAAAGCATCCCGGGCATTGTTAAATTGCAGGATGGAACCGGAATATTTGGCGTTCCACATCACATCCCAGCCGCCCACATCGGCTTCGTCCACCACATTGGCATTATAGATCACGCCCACAATGCCATAGGCATAGGGCACGGTATATTGGTTGTCGGGATCATAGTACAGTCCCCGGAACGCCTCGTCGATATACTGGTAATTGGGAATGTTCCCGAAATCCAGGGGCAGCAGCATTCCCTCCTCCGCCATCCGGGCAATCATATAATCCGAGGGGATGATCACATCGTAGCTGACCGCTCCGCTGGAAATCTTGCTGTACATATCCTCGTTGGAGGCAAAGGTGCTGTAATTCACCGTGACCTTCTGGCCGTAAGTCTCCTTGTACCAGCTTTCAAACTCCCGGATCGTATCAAAGCTGCCCTCGCTGCCATCGGAGATATATTCGCCCCAGTTATAGACATTCAGCGTCAGCGCACCGGAACCGCCGCAGCCAGCCAGGCACAGGCAGAGCGCCAGTGACAGGGCCAGCGCACAGATTTTTTTCCTCATTTCATTTCCTCCTTGATATTTGACTATTTTGCCGCCTTTTTCCTGACCTTTTCCTCTTTCAGCTTCCGGCGGTCCTCGTTGTCCACCAAATTGCTCACCAGCAGCAGCGACATGGTCACAAAGAAGATAATGGTGGCCAGCGCGTACATTTTCGGCGTAACTGTTTTTTTCGTCATGCCGTAGATTCGAATTGGCAGGGTTTCAAAGCCGTTTCCGGCAGTAAAGTAGCTGATGACGAAATCATCCAGAGACAGGGTAAAGGCCATGATGGCTCCCGTAATGATGCCCGGCAGGATCTCGGGCAGCTCCACCTTGAGAAATGCCCGCATCGGCGTGCAGCCCAGGTCCATCGCCGCCTCCGGCAGGGCCTTGTCCATCTGCTGGAGCTTCGGCAGCACCTGCAAGATCACATAGGGCAGGCAGAAGGTCACATGGGCGATGAGCATGGTCCAGAAGCTCAGGCTGGTAGATGCCCCAAAAAGCCTGCCCACAAACACAAACATGAGCATCAAAGAAATGCCGGTGATGATATCCGGGTTGGTCATGGGGATGTCCGTAACGGTATTCATAGCCGTCCGGTACCATTTGCTGCGAAGCTTATTGATGCCCACTGCCGCCGCGGTCCCCATAACGGTGGAGATCGCCGTGGCGGAAAGGGCCAGGGTGAAGGTATTTTTCACCGCATGCAGGGTGTTGCGGTCATTCAAAAGCTCTCTGTACCACCGCAGGGAAAAGCCGGAATACACGGACAGGCTTTTCGCCTCATTGAAGGAATAGATCAGCATGACTACAATGGGCGCAAACAGGAATGCGAGAATGATTCCGGTATAAATCTTGGCATGGAGTTTCATTTTAATCCCCTCCGTAAACATACCGTGTGGTCACATATTTCACCAGCGCCATGGCGGCCAGCAGGATCACCATCAGGATAAAGGCAATGGCTGCCGCAAAATGGAGGTTGTTGGCGACATACTGACCCTCAATGGCATCACCAATCAGGAAAAATTTACCGTTGCCCAGCTTCTGGGAGATGTAGAACGTGCTGATGGAGGGAATCAGGACCATGGTAATACCGGAAACCACACCCGGCATACTCAGGGGGAAGATCACCCTGCGCAGTACGGCAAAACTGCCGCAGCCCAGATCCCGCGCCGCCTCCAGCAGCCGCACATCCATTTTCGCCATGATGGAATAGATAGGCAGCACCATATAAGGGAAATAGTCATATACCATACCGATGATGACCGCCGTTTCCGTGCCAATGATGTGGACCGGCCCCATTCCCAGCGGCTTAAGGAGGTTATTGAGGATACCGGTGTCCTGCAAAATGGTCATCCAGGCATAGGTGCGGATCAGGAAGTTCATCCACATGGGGATCATGATCAGCGTCATCATGGTTTTCTGGGTCTGCTCCTTGGCCCTGGCCATGATATAAGCCATGGGATAGCCCAGCAGCAGGCAGATGAAGGTGGAGATCACCGCCAGCTTGACCGACCGCAGGAAAATCAGCAGGTAGGTGCGGACCTCCTGGGTGGTGCCATCCTCGGCGGTAATGCTGCTGGTGGCAGTGAAGAAACGGACAAAGTGCTCTGTGGTAAAGGAAAAGCTGTTGTCCGTCAGCGCATAGTAGCCGATAAAAGCCAGGGGCACCAGAATAAACAGCACCGCCCAGATGGAATAAGGGGCCAGCGCGGCATGGTAGGTGTTCAGCTTTCGTTTCATTCTTCCGCCTCACTTCCCGGGTCGGACAGCTCATCCAGTTCGCTGGAGAAGGAGGAGTAATCTCCAAACATGCCGGAATATTTGGACTTTTTCATGATATGAATGGCGTCCGGGTCCAGCTTCAGGCCAATGTGTTCCCCTTCGTCCGCACTTTCCGTGGTCTGGATCATCCACTTGAAACCGTTAATATCCACAATGATCTCATTGTGAACGCCCATGAAGGTAACAGAGGTAACGGTGCCGTTAAGCATCCCCTGCTCCACGGGGACAATGTCCACATCCTCCGGACGGACCACCACATCCACCGCTTCGTTTTTTCCGAAGCCGGCATCCAGGCAGGTAAACGTATTCCCGGCAAACCGCACCCGGTAGTCCTCCAGCATGACGCCGTCCAGAATATTGCTTTCGCCAATGAAATCCGCCACGAAGGCGTTGACAGGCTCATTATAAATGTCAGTGGGCGTTCCGATCTGCTGAATTTTGCCCTCACTCATGACCACAATGGTATCGGACATGGACAGGGCCTCTTCCTGGTCATGGGTCACGAAGATAAAGGTGATCCCGGTGCTCTTCTGAATTTTTTTCAATTCCTGCTGCATATCCTTGCGCAGCTTCAGATCCAGCGCACCCAAAGGCTCGTCCAGCAGCAAAATCCGCGGGTGGCTGATCAGCGCCCTGGCAATGGCCACCCGCTGCTGCTGTCCGCCGGACAGGCTGGTGACCCGGCGTTCGGCAAAGCCGGAGAGCATCACAAGGGACAGCATTTCATTTACCTTTTCGGTGATTTCCTTTTTGGGGACATGCTTTTCCCGCAGGGGGAAAGCCACATTTTCAAATACGTTCAGGTGGGGAAACAGGGCGTATTTCTGAAACACGGTATTGACGTTGCGCTTATGGGGCGGTGTGTCGTTGATGCGCTCCCCCATGAATACCACATCGCCGCTGTCCGGATGTTCAAAGCCGCCGATGATGCGCAGCGTGGTAGTCTTGCCGCAGCCGGAGGGACCAAGCAGGGTGATAAATTCATTGTCGTAGATGTCGAGGCTGATGCCGTCCAGCACCGTTTCGCCGTCAAATGCCTTGGAGATGTTCTTTAATTCGATGATCTTGTTCATATTCTCTCTCCTATTCTCTCTTCGCCGGCTCTATAAACGCAAAAAAAGCATGCCGCATACGCAGCATGCCACTTGCACTTCGTGATATTCCGGCAAGCGCTTCCGGCACGAAAATACTGAGGTCCCCCAAAAAACGCCAGGAATCCCGATATTCCACATCCAAAGCATTCACCGAATCACAATGGAATCAGAGTCTATATAGCAAAGATTACTCTTACTACTCTTATTGACCATTTCACAAGTTTTGCCGCGAGGCCATGGTTTATAGTAACCAACTTATAAAACTGAGCTTTTAACTCAATCAATAAGGCAACAGAAGTTGCCAACCGCTCACTGCGGTTTTCGGCATTCGACCCGGCTGTCCGTATGGCCTTAGCCGGCAAACTGCCGGCGGTCGTACATCTTGCTTTGGAAAGACTCTTTCCAATTGAGACTTTATAAGGATAGCATATTCCTTAAGAATTGTCAATATATTCTTGTACTTTTGCTTGTTTTTCTAACTTTTATATTCCGTTTCCGCTGCGATATTGTTCAAAATGCAACATCTGCGCCCCTGCCGGGAATCCAAAAAGAACCAGTATAAGACGGCCTTGCCCTCCGCAATGGACGCAAAAGGACAAGGCCGTGGTGGTGTCCCTCCGGGGAAAAGCTTCCTTTTCCCCGGAGGGCGTATCAGACGGGCTTTCTCATTAGTTCATGGCGCTTTCGATCATTTCCTCGGGGACCCTGGTCTCAGGCGTTGCACCAGGCTGGTAATCCCGGTAAGCCATCAGGCCGGAGCCTGCGGGAATCAGCTTGCCGATCAGCACGTTCTCCTTCAGGCCAACCAGATGGTCGATCTTACCCTTAATGGCGGCATCGGTCAAGACCTTCGTGGTCTCCTGGAAGGATGCAGCGGACAGGAAGGAGTCCGTAGCCAAAGCGGCCTTGGTGATGCCCAGCAGCATTGCGCTGGCCTCCGCCTTCCGCAGCTCCGTCTCTCCCGCGTCGATTCGTGCCTGGATAGCGGCATTGGCATCCTCGAACTCAAAGATGTCAACAGCGCTGCCGGTGAGCAGTGCGGTATCACCAGGTTCCTCCACCCGAACCTTACGCATCATCTGACGGATGATGACCTCAATGTGCTTGTCGTTGATCTCAACGCCCTGCTGGCGGTACACCGCCTGGACAGACTGCACCAGATAATCCTGGACTGCTTCCACACCGGAAATGCGCAGAACATCCTGGGGATACAGGGCGCCATCGGTGATGGGCTGGCCCTTCTCCACCACTTTGCCGTGGCTGACCTTCAGGCCTACGGAGTAAGGCACCTGATAGACCTTGACCTCCCCGTCCTCCGCCGTAACGGTGATGTTACGCAGGGCGGTGCGGTGGGTGTCGTCAATGCTGACGACACCAGTAATCTCGGAGATCTGAGCCATCTTCTTGGGCCGGCGGGCCTCAAACAGCTCTTCAACACGGGGCAGGCCCTGGGTGATGTCATCACCCGCGACGCCGCCGGAGTGGAAGGTACGCATGGTCAGCTGGGTGCCAGGCTCACCGATGGACTGAGCGGCGATAATACCGACCGCTTCGCCCAGATCCACCTCCTTGGAAGAGGCCAGGTTCATGCCGTAGCACTTGGCGCATACGCCTACCCGTGCGCGGCAGCCCAGAATGGTGCGGATATAAATTTTTTCGATACCGGCTTTTTCGAACTTCTCGGCATCCTCGGGCATCATCATGACATCCTTGGAATGCAGCAGCTCGCCGGTCTCGGGATGCAGCACATCACGGACGGGATAGCGGCCCCGGATACGGTTGCCGAAGGTGTCGATGACGTCGCCGTTCTTATCGTAGACAGCACCTACCCAGATGCCGTTCGTCGTGCCGCAGTTGCGTTCCCGGATAATGACATCCTGGGAGACATCCACCATTCGGCGGGTCAGGTAACCGGAGTCAGCGGTACGCAGGGCGGTGTCGGTCATGCCCTTACGGGCACCTCTACTGGAAATGAAGTATTCCAGAACGGACAGGCCTTCACGGAAATTCGCCTTAACGGGGATCTCAATGGTACGGCCGGCGGTATCGGCCATCAGGCCACGCATACCGGACAGCTGACGGATCTGGGCCATGGAGCCACGGGCGCCGGAGTCTGCCATCATATAGATGGTATTGAACTCATCCAGATTCCCCTGCAGGGCGTCGGTAACATCCTTGGTGGTCTTTTCCCACTGCTGGACCACCAGACGGTAGCGCTCGTCGTTGGTGATGAAGCCCTGGCGGTAGAAGTTTTCGATCTCCACAACCTTGCCCTCGGCTTCCTTGACCAGCTGGTACTTGATCTCAGGCACTTCCATATCGGCGATGGAGACGGAAATAGCGCCCTTCGTGGAGTATTTATAGCCCAAGGCCTTGATCTTATCCAGCATCTCGGTGGCCACGGTGAAGCCATGGCGGCGGATGCACTTGTCAATGATCTTGCCCAGCTGTTTCTTACCCACCAGGAAGCTGACTTCCAAATCAAACTCATGCTCCGGATCACTGCGGTCCACAAATCCCAGATCCTGGGGGATGGGCTCGTTGTAGATCAGACGGCCAACGGTGGCGTTGATAATGCGGTACTCCATCACGCCATCGATCTTTTTTCCGTAGCGAACCAGAATGGGGGCATGCAGACCCACGGCGCCATCGGCATAGGCGGCGATGGCCTCCTCGGGAGAGGAATAGCTGTGGACAGGGCGGAACTTCGCCTCCGCCTTCTTTTCCGCTCTGGCCGCCTTGTTGGCAGCCAAAAACTCGTCCGCGTCCACGATCTCATTCACAGGCAGGCCAGTATCCCCCGCGTCAGTGACAAAGACGGTCTCAGCGCCCTTCTCTGCCTTGCCCAGGCGGGTGTAAGTCAGGTAGTAGGCGCCCAGAATCATATCCTGGGTGGGAACGGTAACGGGCTTGCCGTCCTGGGGCCGGAGCAGGTTGTTTGCGGACAGCATCAGCATCCGGGCTTCGGCCTGGGCTTCCGGAGACAGGGGAACGTGAATGGCCATCTGGTCGCCGTCGAAGTCGGCGTTGAAAGCGGTACAGCAAAGGGGGTGCAGCTTCAGGGCGCGGCCCTCCACCAGGACAGGCTCAAAGGCCTGGATGCCCAGACGGTGCAGCGTAGGCGCACGGTTCAGCATAACAGGGCGGTCCTTGATGATCTCGTCCAGGGCATCCCAAACCTCGGTCTTACCCTTGTCGATCATCTTCTTGGCGGACTTGATGTTGTTTGCCAGGCCGTCGGAGACCAGCTTCTTCATGACGAAGGGGCGGAACAGCTCAATGGCCATTTCCTTGGGCACGCCGCACTGGTACAGCTTCAGCTCAGGACCGACCACGATAACGCTTCGGCCGGAGTAGTCAACACGCTTGCCCAGCAGGTTCTGGCGGAAACGTCCCTGCTTGCCCTTCAGCATGTCGGACAGGGATTTCAGCGCCCGGTTGTTGGCGCCGGTAACGGCACGGCCCCGGCGGCCATTGTCGATCAGGGCATCAACCGCTTCCTGCAGCATGCGCTTTTCGTTGCGGATGATAATATCAGGAGCGTGGAGCTGAACCAGCCGCTTTAACCGGTTGTTCCGGTTAATGACCCGGCGGTACAGGTCGTTCAGGTCAGAGGTGGCGAACCGGCCGCCGTCCAGCTGGATCATGGGACGGATATCCGGCGGAATCACGGGCAGCACATCCATGATCATCCAGCTGGGCTTGTTGCCGGATTCCCGGAACGCCTCCACGACCTCCAGCCGCTTGACCAGGCGCAGCTTCTTCTGGGAGGACGCGGTTTTCAGTTCCTCACGGAGCTGATGGCTCAGCTGATCCAAATCGATCTGCTCCAGCAGTGCCTTGATCGCCTCGGCGCCCATGCCGGCTTTGAAGTCATCCTCGTACTTTTCCCGCATATCCCGGTATTCCTTCTCGGTCAGCACCTGATTCAACGCCAGGGGCGCGTCGCCGGGATCGGTGACGATATAGGCGGCAAAGTACAGAATTTTCTCCAAAACCTTGGGGGAGATGTCCAGAATCAGGCCCATCCGGGAAGGAATGCCCTTGAAATACCAGATGTGGCTGCAGGGAGCGGCCAGCTCAATGTGGCCCATACGCTCCCGGCGGACCTTGGCCTTTGTGACCTCCACGCCGCAGCGGTCACAGACCTTGCCCTTGTACTTGATTTTCTTATATTTACCGCAGTGGCACTCCCAGTCCTTCTGCGGTCCAAAGATCCGCTCGCAGTACAGGCCGTCCCGCTCGGGCTTCAGGGTACGGTAGTTGATGGTCTCAGGCTTCTTGACCTCGCCATAGGACCACTGCCGGATCATATCCGGAGAAGCAATGCCAATTTTAATGGCATCAAAGGTGGCATCTGCCATGTTTCAGCCTCCTTATTCTTCGTAGGTGTCGGCGTCGGATTCCTCCATGTCGCCAAACACATCCATAATATCCTCGGGGCCATCCTCGTCAATGACGAATCCGGCATCCAGCACCTCATCGGTAGAACCGACAACCACTTCATTCTCGCTGTCGGCGCTGTAGACGATCTCATCATCGTCGTCCTCGTCCTTCAGCTCGATCTCGTTGCCGTTTTCATCCAGCACCCGGATATCCAGACACAGGGCCTGCAGCTCCTTGACCAGAACCTTGAAGGATTCGGGTACGCCGGGCTTGGGAATGTTGGCGCCCTTGACAATCGCTTCATAGGTCTTGACACGGCCGGTAACGTCGTCGGACTTGACGGTCAGGATCTCCTGCAGGGTATAGGCGGCGCCGTAAGCTTCCAGCGCCCAGACTTCCATTTCGCCGAAACGCTGACCGCCGAACTGGGCCTTGCCGCCCAGAGGCTGCTGGGTCACCAAGGCATAGGGGCCGGTGGAACGGGCGTGGATCTTATCGTCAACCAGATGGTGCAGCTTCAGGTAGTAGGGATAGCCGACGGTGACCAGGTTGTCGAAGGGCTCGCCGGTACGCCCGTCGTACAGGACGGTCTTGCCGTCCTCCCGCAGGCCGGCCAGCTTCAGCGTCTCCCGGATGTCCTTCTCATTGGCGCCGTCAAAGACGGGGGTGGCAACATTCCATCCCAGCGCCCGGGCGGCATAGCCCAAATGGACCTCCAGCACCTGTCCGATGTTCATACGGGAAGGCACACCCAGAGGGTTCAGCACGATATCCAAAGGAGTTCCGTCGGGCAGGAAGGGCATATCCTCTTCCGGCAGCACCCGGGAGACAACGCCCTTGTTGCCATGGCGGCCGGCCATCTTATCGCCTACGGAAATTTTCCGCTTCTGAGCAATGTAGACCCGGACAGACTTGGTAACGCCGGGAGCCAGCTCGTCGGAATTCTCCTTGGTAAAGACCTTCACGTCCACCACGATGCCGCTTTCGCCGTGGGGCACCTTCAGGGAGGTGTCGCGGACTTCTCTTGCCTTCTCACCGAAGATGGCCCGCAGCAGGCGCTCCTCGGGGGTCAGCTCGGTTTCACCCTTGGGGGTGACCTTGCCCACCAGGTAATCGCCGGAATGGACCTCGGCGCCGATGCGGATAATGCCGTTCTCGTCCAGATCCTTCAGGGTGTCTTCGCCTACATTGGGAATATCCCGGGTGATTTCCTCGGGGCCAAGCTTGGTATCCCGGGCCTCGGTCTCATGCTCCTCGATGTGGATGGAGGTAAATACGTCCTCCCGCACCAGGCGCTCGTTCAGCAAAATGGCGTCCTCGTAGTTGTAGCCTTCCCAGGTGACGAAGCCGATGAGCACGTTCTTGCCCAGGGCGACCTCGCCGCCGGAGCAGGAGGGACCGTCGGCAATGATCTGCTCGGTGTCCACCCGTTCTCCAACCACCACGATGGGCCGCTGATTGATACAGGTACCGGCGTTGGAGCGGGCAAACTTGGTCAAATGGTGGGTGCAGGTCTCGCCGCTGTCATAGCGGACGGTGATGTCGGTAGCGGAGACGGCGGTGACAACGCCGGGGCCTTTGGCCTTGATGCAGACCTCGGAGTCCACGGCAGCCTTGTGCTCGATGCCGGTGGCAACGACGGGCGGCTCGGTAGTCAGCAGCGGCACCGCCTGGCGCTGCATGTTCGCGCCCATCAGGGCACGGTTGGCGTCGTCGTTCTGCAGGAAGGGGATGAAGGAGGTAGCAATGGAAATCATCATTCTGGGAGACACGTCGATATAGTCAATGACATGGCGGTCTACCTCAATGATCTCATTGCGGTGGCGGCAGGTGATACGCTTGTTGGCAAGGCACCCGTTTTCATCCAGCGGCTCGTTGGCCTGGCCGATATAGAAGTCGTCCTCCACATCGGCAGTCATATACTCCACATCCTTGGTGACAAAGCCGGTGGCCTTGTCCACCTTGCGGTAGGGAGCCTCAACGAAGCCGTACTCGTTGATCTTGGCAAAGGTGGCCAGGTAATTGATCAGGCCGATGTTGGGACCTTCGGGGGTCTCAATGGGGCACATACGGCCATAGTGGGTGTAGTGAATATCCCGGACATCGAAGGAAGCCCGGTCACGGCTCAGGCCGCCGGGGCCCAGGGCGGACAGGCGGCGCTTGTGAGTCAATTCCGCCAGGGGGTTATTCTGGTCCATGAACTGGGACAGGGGGCTGCTGCCGAAGAATTCCTTGATGACTGCGGTAACAGGCCGGATATTGATCAGGCTCTGGGGCGTGACCGCGTCCAGATCCTGAACGGTCATACGCTCCCGGATCACCCGGTCCAAACGGCTGAAACCGATACGGAACTGGTTCTGCAGCAGTTCGCCCACGCAGCGCAGGCGGCGGTTGCCCAGGTGGTCAATGTCGTCAGGGGTACCGATACCCATGGCGACGCAGTTCAAATAGTTGATGGAGGCCATGATATCGTCCACGATGATGTGGTTAGGGATCAGGTCCGTCATGCGCTCAGCAATGGCATCTTCCCATCCATCGGCGGGGACGGTCTCCAGCATTTCCTTCAGCACAGGGAAATGGACCTTCTCCTTGATGCCGTACTGCTTGGGATCAAAGTCCACAAAGCCGGCCATATCCACCATGTTATTGGAGAAGATTTTCACCGTGAAGTCACCGACCTTCACGACGGCCTCGTTGACGCCCTTTCTGCTCAGCTCATGGGCCTGGGCACGGGAGATAAACTCGCCGGGCATGACCAAAATCTCGCCGGTCATGGGGTCAGCGATCGGCTCCGCAGCCTCCTGGCCGGACAGCCGGCTCCAGATGTCCATCTTTTTGTTGAACTTATAGCGGCCCACCTTGCTGACGTCATAACGGTGGGCATCAAACAGCAGGCTTTCCAAATGTGCAGTGGCAGTCTCCACTGTAGGAGGCTCACCGGGACGCAGGCGGCGGTAAATCTCCAGCAGGGATTCCTCCCGGGTCTTGCAGGCATCCTTTTCCAGGGTCGCCAGGATACGCTCATCCTCGCCGAACATGGCCTTGATCTGCTCATCGGTCTGAACGCCCAGCGCCCGGATCAGGCAGGTGATGGGCAGCTTCCGGTTCTTGTCGATGCGGACCCAGAACACATTGGAGTTGTCCGTCTCATATTCCAGCCAGGCGCCGCGGTAAGGGATAACGGTTGCGGTGTAGGTGTGCTGGTCGGCCTTGTCCACCTCGTGGCCGTAATACATGCCGGGGGAACGGACGATCTGAGAGATGATGACACGCTCCGCGCCGTTAATGACGAAGGTGCCGCCGTTGGTCATCACAGGGAAATCCCCCATGAAGATCTCCTGCTCCTTGATTTCGTCGGTCTCGGTGTTGCGCAGGCGGACACGAACCTTGATGGGCTTTGCGTAGGTCGCGTCCCGCTCCTTGCACTCCTCGATGGTATACTTGGGCTTATCCTCCATGGTGTAATCCAGGAAAGAAAGCTCCAGCTTACCGGAGAAGTCCGTAATGGTGCCCACATCCTTGAAGACCTCCCGCAGACCGGTTTCCAGGAACCACTGGTAGGAGTCCTTCTGGATCTTCAGCATGTTGGGGATTTCCAGAATCTCTTCATACTTCGCGTAAGATTTACGCATGGTCTTGCCGAACATTACGTCCTTGACCATTGCCATATGGATCATCACAGCCTTTCTTTCGAATTGTGTGTTGCTTATGATACGCTTGGAGCAGTTGTCAAATTTGTCAAACTTAACACTTGACAGCGTCCCGATCCTGTGATAAAATGTTCATGTTGGAAAAGATGGCTATTGGGCATGTTATCACAGTTTGGATTACCATTTTATCATCCTCCATCAAATTTGTCAATGAATATTTTTCACAATTCCGGGGCTTTTGCCTCGTTTTTTTGTACCCAAATCAACAATTTCCGCAGGAAGTAAATGAAATTTCCGGTAAAACCGGCGTGGCAAAAGTCACGCCGGTTTTTCTGTGGCTGAAAGCGGGATATGGATTTTCCCACATAAGTGAAGTAGGCCTCAACCGTGATGTGCTCTTTCCCACCGCTGGTTTATTTCAGGTGGCTGTAGTTTTCTTGTGATACTGCTTCCAGCCATTCTGTTGAAACGCCTTCGCCAGGAACCTCCACAGCCAAATGCGCAAACCAGCTATCCGGTGCGGCCCCGTGCCAGTGCTTTACCCCTGCTGGGATGATTACGACATCTCCGGGGTGAAGCGCCTGCGCTTCCTTTCCCCATTCCTGATAATAGCCCCGGCCAGCGGTACAGAGAAGAATCTGTCCGCCTCCCTGCTGTGCATGGTGAATATGCCAGTGATTCCGGCATCCCGGCTCAAAGGTCACATTGCCAATCGTCACGCCCTCCGTTGTCAGCATGTTCAGATAGCTTTGTCCCACAAAATACTTTGCAAACGCCTCATTTTTCCCACCAACCGGGAATACGCTTACTTCTTCCGGTTTCATTACAACATCCTCCTGATTTGTTCTGTCCACGCATCAATGCTGCCATCCGCTGTTACCAATTCCGCTCCGCCGGTCGAATCAAATTGTATCTCCATTTCATGAGAAAATGCGGCTCCTTTGCAGACGCCCTTCATATCTTTGATCACATGCCCCGGCCAGCCGCCGTGGGTCTGAAACGGAATGACGGTCTTTCCCTGCCAGCTGCAGGATTTCAAAAATGTCAACACTGCCGGAGCCATTGTGTACCACCATGTGGGAGTGCCTACGGCGATCACATCATAATCAGCCGGATTTACGGCCAAAGGCTTGATTGCCGGCTGATACCCGCGGTTTACCTCCCGGTGTCCCTGCTCCACAATATTATTGTAGGAACCGGAATAGGGCTTTACCGTCTCGATGCGGACAATATCCGCGCCTGTAGCTTTCTGCAGCCGTTCGGCAATCCGCTTTGTATTGCCGTTGGACACAGAATAATATACGATCAACATTCTTTTTCCCATTTTGTTTACGCTCCTTTCACCGGGCGTACCCGATAGCGCAGCCACACGCTGCCGCCATTTCTTACCTCGGCACTTTGCAGGTCAAAGCGTACCGGCGCTTCATCACTCAATCCGTCCCGCGCCATAAAAAGTGTTTGGGTCGTAGGGGAACCGTCAGCCGCAGCCGCAATCACAACGCTCACTTCATCACACATTCCTGCCTGAATAAAAGACCAGTTGAGCGCGGCACCGCCGCCCAGCATCAGTGTTTCAATGCCAAACAGTTTTTTCAGCTTTTGCATTGCCAGCGCATAGTCTAACCTGTCCGTCCCTGCAATGATATAAGAAATTCCCAGTTTCCGCAGGAAGGCTTTATAAGCATTTCCGGCCCGTTCCGTCAGCACCTCCAGCACATGGGCCTTTGTATCGGAGTAGGTCAACGTGCTGCTTTTCCAGCCAAGCCGCCCCGACGGATCAACGGAAACATAATACATATCCGTTTTCTTTGCAACGAAATCACCCTCCGGCACGGCCGGAGCCGCTTCATCCAGCTCTGGCTTCTCATAAAAGGTGAAATTGTCATCCGTTGTGATACGCCCGGACAGCCATCCCTGATGCCGGTAATATGGCTCTTTTCCGAAAGCAATGTTGTAAAACACATCCCCGGCGGCGCCGCCTTCCGGCGTATCCATGTAATTCCCCATGATCTTCCCGTCCAGGGATGTCATCATGTGGCAAAAAATATAAGGTCTGGTCATCGCTGGTTCCTCCTGCTTGATCAATTTATTTTTTCTGTTCCTTAAACTCGTCAACCGCCAGCGGCGTCACAATAATTCCTGGGGCAACCGCATTGATTCGGGCACCCCGTTTGCCCCATGTAACGGCTTCCGCCATGACACGCTTACCAGTTCTTCTTTTCTTTGGAACTGTCATGGTTGTTTCTCCGTTCTTCCACCATTTTTACAAACCACTCCACCATTGCCGGGTCATAGTGAGAGAAGAACGAGCTTTCCCTCTTATCCAGCGCGGCAACCGCCTGCATATCCTCCTCATTCAATGCAAAATCGAATACATGGAAGTTTTCTTCCATCCGCTCTTTATGCGTGGACTTTGGAATAACCACCACGCCCCGCTGCAAATGCCAGCGCAGCATGACCTGTGCCGTGGTCTTTCCGTATTTTTTCCCGATTGCGGAAAGAACGGGATTCTCAAACAGACCTCCCCGGCCCTCGCCAAAGGGCGCCCATGCCTCAATTTGTACCTGGTATTTATCCATATATTCCTTTGCGAGCTTTTGCTGATTGTATGGGTGCGTTTCCACCTGATTCACCATCGGCTTGATTTCCGCAAAGGAAGCAATATCTACCAGACGGTCAGGATAGAAGTTGGAAACGCCGATTGCCCGGGCCTTTCCTTCTTTGTATAATTCCTCTAAAGCCCGGTAAGCGCCGTAATAATCCGCAAAAGGCTGATGGAGTAAAATCAAATCCAGATAATCAGTCTGGAGCTTTTCCATGGATTCCAGCACCGACTGTTTCGCCTGTTCATAGCCATAGTGTTCGATCCATACCTTTGTGGTGAGGAAAATTTCTTCTCTGGGAACGCCGGATTTTGCAATGGCATTTCCCACCTGTTCCTCATTAAAATAGCTCTGCGCGGTATCCAGGGAACGGTAGCCTACCTCCAAAGCATCCAGGACACAGCGTTCACATTCCTCCTTCGTCACCTGATAGACGCCATATCCAAGCTGGGGCATCTTCACGCCGTTATATAAAGCCACATATTCCATTTGAATCCTCCTTCTTATTTTGCCGCCTCATTGACGCACCGCAGGGCATTCAGGCTTCTTGGATAGCCGATATACGGCAGACATTGCGAAATCACTTTGATCAGAAGCTCTTTGTCATTGCCGATTTTCATGTTCGCGGCAGCATGGCTGGTAAGCTGCGGTTCACAGCCGCCCTGGGCCGCCAGAAAGCAGAAGGTAATCATTTCCCGCTGTTTATAGTCAAGCCCTGTCCTGGTGTAATAATCCCCGAAGCAGTTCGCCGCAAGCCATAAATTGATATGACGGCTTTCCTCCGGGCCGGATTTCCAGAAGTCCCGCATGTTCTCCCCGAAAATATCCACCTGTGCCTGTGTGCCTGCTTCCCGGCGGGTTTCCACTGTGGTCGTGGCCTGACCGGGCAGGGGAAGGCTGACCCCGACCTCCGACAATACTTCATTGGTGATTTTCAGAAAAGGATATACCCTGCCGATGCCGAGATAGGCTACTGCCTGATACACAAGCTCCTTGATCTCTACCGGCGTGACGCCGTAATTTAGTGCGGCCGGGAGCATAACTCGGAATGTATCGCTGCCCTGGCAGCCAAGCAGCGCCGCTAAAATCGCCATAAAACGGGTCTTACCGTCCAGATCATCCTGGTTTATTACCGCATCAAAAGCGAAGTTCTCAAACCGCTCCATAAACTCCGGATCTGTTTCCGAAAATTCGGAAGTACCGTCCGGAAACATTTTTTCGTGATACTGTTTCGCAAATTCACTGATTGCCACTTGTAACTTCCTCCTATTTTTTCTCAAATTCATTTGCCACAGTTTCCAGCAGCTCACGGATCTGTAAATGCTGGGGACAGGCTTTTTCACACCTGCCGCATTTGATGCACTCTGAGGCTTTTCCCTTTCCGCCGCCGGTATGCACCACATTGTAGTAGTAGTCGGCATTCCAGTCGTGATAAATCTGCTTGGTGTTCATAACCGCAAACAGGTCGGGAATGGAAATCTGCTTCGGACATCCGGCCACACAATAACGGCAGGAGGTACAGGGAATCAGATTCATAGACTGAAAAATCTCCTGAACCCGGCGTACCGCGGCCAGTTCACGATCCGATAAAGGCCGAAAGTCCTTCATGAAGCTCACATTATCCTCCATCTGGGCCATATTGCTCATCCCGGAAAGCACCATCCGGATTCCCTCAAACCCGGCGGCAAAACGGATCGCATAGCTGGCAGGACTTCCGCCCTGTAACTCTTCAAAAACAGCCTTCGCGTTTTCCGGCAGATTGACCAGATTCCCGCCTTTGACCGGTTCCATGACAATGACCGGTTTGCCAAATTTCCGGCAGACCTCGTAGCACTTGCGGCTTTCCACAGCCGGGTCATCATAGTCCACATAATTGAATTGAATCTGTACCACTTCAATCTGCGGGTATTCCGTCAGAATCTGCTCCAAAACCTCGGCCCGGTCATGAAAGGAAATGCCGAAATGACGAAATTTTCCCTCCGCCATCATTTCCAGAGCGGTTTCATAGGCGCGGCATTTTTTGAAATAGGCAAAGTTATCCGCACCCTGGGCGTGCATCAGATAGATATCAAAATAGTCCACGCCGCAGGCTGCAAACTGGCTCTCAAAAAACGGGCGGATGTCCTCCTGCTTTTTGAAAAAGAAATTCGTCAGCTTATTGGTCAAAATATAGCGGTCGCGGGGATAGCGGCTGGTGAGGCAGTCCCGAAGTGCGGTTTCACTTTTGCCGCCCAGGTATCCATGAGCCGTATCGAAATAATTAAATCCGTTTTCCAGAAACGTATCCACCATCCGGCACATCTCGCTTTTGTCAACCGCTCCATCCTTCATGGGAAGGCGCATACATCCAAAACCAAAGTTCTTTTTTACATGTTCAAAACAGGTATTCATTTTGCTCCTCCTATTGTCTTGCCTATCTCATAGGCTTTTTCAAAGGATGGGTGCCGGTATACATCGCCCTTATCCCAGGTTCCAGTGCCATAGATAATCCCTTTTTCCTTTGCCCCGGGCAAACACCGCAGATACCCGCGCAGTCCGGCAATGGTTTCATCCGCCGCAGAATGCTCCGGATCAGCTGCCGTAATGATGTAATAAAAATCCTTGTCCTTGATTTCCTGATACCTGGGCAAACAGCGGTCAATCATGATTTTCATTTGCGCGTCCATAGAATAGAAGTACACAGGTGTTGCCAGGATAATGGTGTCGGCATGAATCAGTTCCTCAAGAACCCGCTCCATATCGTCCTTTTTCACGCACTTCCCGGATTTCCGGCAGCCATAGCAGGCCACACAGGGACTGATTTTCAGTCCCGACAGATTGATTTTCTCTACTTCATTTCCACTTTCGGAAGCGCCTTTCAAAAGCTGGTCACACAAAACATCTGAATTACCGCCCTTGCGGGGGCTTGCGCAGACTGCCAATACCTTCATAGCTGATTCCCCCTTCTATTTGCCGCTGAACACAGGAAATACGCTGTATTCTCCATAGCTTTCAATCTTTTGCACCGACTTTAGCAGTTCCATATCTTCGTCCGAAATCCCAAAGTCTACATCCGTATTGTTCTTCATATGCTCCGGGTCTGCTGTCTTTGGCAGCGCAACCATGTTAAGCTGCAATACATACCGGATACAAAGCTGCGCGGGGGTTACGCCATATTTTTCCGCCATTTCCGCAATCTCCTTGTTTTTCAGGGCTTCCCCATGGGCAATGGGAGAGTAGGCCTCCGGCAGAATACCATTCTCTTTACAGAAAGAAATCAATTCAAGCGGCGTATTGCTGATATGGGTTAGAATCTGGTTTACCATTGGCTTTATTGTGCAGCAATCAAGGATATTCTGCAAATCGTCTATCAGGAAATTGGAAACGCCGATTGCCTTGACTTTGCCAGCCTGATATGCATCCTCCAGCGCTTTCCATACTTCTCTGTTCTCGGCAAAAAAGCGGCTGTCTGCCCGAAACTGCTCCCACGGCTGTGGGCAATGAATGATCATCAGGTCAATGTATGACAGACCCATTTTTGCAAGGGATTCGTCAATGGACTTCGCCGCGGCTTCATAGGATTTTGCTTCTGCCGCGATTTTGTCCGTCACAAACAGCTCGCTTCTGGGAACACCGCAGTCGTTGATTCCACGGCCCACTCCGGCCTCGTTGCCGTATGCCTGCGCCGTATCAATGTGGCGGTAGCCAATCTGTACAGCCTGTTTCACTGCGTCCGGCACTTTGCTGTCCTCAATAAACCAGGTCCCTAATCCTAATTTGGGAATTTTAACTCCATTTGAAAGCGTGTAATACTCGTTTAATACCATTTTCGTTTCTCCTTATTGACTTTTTTGTAGGGGGTTGGTAAGATACTCATGCAAGCTCAACTACAATATACAACTTAAAGCTAACTTTAAGTCAAGAGGCTTTCAAAAAAAATTTTAAGGAGCTTTATGCAATGTTCTATACGGTTGGAGAAATGGCAAAAAGATTTAACGTAGCACCTTCCACGCTGCGGTATTATGACAAGGAAGGGCTTTTACCCTTTGTGGAGCGTTCCGGCGGCGGTATCCGCATGTTTCAGGATTCTGATTTTGAATGGCTATCTCTTATTGAATGTCTGAAAAAAACAGGGATGCCGATTAAAGAGATCAAACATTTTATTGACTGGTGCATCGAGGGCGATTCCACCATAGACCAAAGGCTCGCCTTAATTAACAGGCAGCGGGAAACTGCGCTGCAGCAATTAAAGCAGGTGCAGGATACTTTGGATATGCTTGATTACAAGCGTTGGTATTATGAAACAGCAAAAGTGGCCGGAACCTGCGCTGTTCATAAAACCATGCCGGAAAACGAAATACCGGAAAAATATCATGCTGTCATAAAAAGGGCAAAGGGATTGGATATCGAATAGACTATAGAAAATCTTTATAAAACTGTTGCATTGCTACCCGCAGGCAATGCAATCCTCCGTAAGATGCGTATTTTAGGCAGGAAACCGTTTCCGGTATTCCTGCCTATACTGTTTCTTTATAAAAATGTTTCATTTTTATAAAGAAGGCACCGCCTGATTTGTGGCGAATCGCCACAAAAGCCGTCTCATACAGTTCTTAACGCACCTGCGGTGCTATAAAAAGGTTTTCAACCTTTTTAATAAGAACTAGGTATGAGATCGACCCTTCAGGATGGCTGTGCGTTTCTGCGAAATGCCGAAAAGACGAATCGGCATATTTCCGAAAATGAAAAAACTCTATGTGACTGATTTCTCAATCCCATAGAGTTTTTTGATTTTCCGTTTACCTGGCAAAAGTCATATTTTCTTCAATGTTTCCTTACGGCTCTCTGCCATTCGAGAGCGGGCATATTTTCTTTTCCCGGGTATTTCCTTAAAGTGCGGAATAGCCGAAGCTGTTGACCAGCGCGTCCACCTTCTTGCCAGCCTTGCAGTAGGGGCAGTCGTGGTAATCGTAGCTTTCATAATCCGGCAGGTCGGCAATGGAATAGACAGAGCGGACAGGATGCCCCGCCACATCGTCCACCGCCCGGTATATGGCCGCAATGCCGGCCACATAGCCGCCGTAGTATTCAATGGCCTCCACGGAGCGCTTGGCGGTAAAGCCGGTGGTGACGGAAGCCATCAGCACCAGAACGTGCTTGCCCCGGATCATGGGCTGAATGTTATCCCGGAAAATGATCTGGGAATTCGCGTTATATTCAGGCTCCACAACATAAATGCTCTGGTGGGCGTTGATGGTACGGAAGCCGCTCTTGGTCAGCTCTTCGGCAATGCAAGTACCCAAAACGGCGGTACCGTCCAGACACAGGATGGTGTCCACGGGGGTATCATTGATAAAATGGGAAACCAGCTGATAGGCGCTGTCTCTGGCTTCGCTGAGACGGGTCTTCTGGTAGGTAATGTCGATGTAATAGTTAATGTGGGAATGGTTGGTGACAAAGTGTCCCTTGGCAAGGCGCAGGGGCGCGTTGCCGCGCTGTACAGGCAGTTTCATGAGCTGGATCATAGGTCTTTCCTCCATCATTTCTTAAAATAGGAAAAATAAAAACGCTTTTCACGTCCGGCAACAGCGTTTTTGCCGGACACCTGAAAAACGCTTTTTTTGATTATACCCCAGCTGGCAGAAAAAGGCAAGCGCAAACCCCTCCCCTGCCTGCCAAAATTCAGTGGCCAAACTTAGGCATATTGCGCAAACGCAGCTGCTTCTCCTGACGCTTAAACTGGCTCCCGATAATCTTGCAGATCCTGCCGCTGCGGATCATCCAGTGAATTTTGCCGAAGCTCGCCCACATCACGCCGTCGGTCTCTCCTGGCTGCAGGGCAATGTCCTTTATTTTCACCCGGCGTTTGAGACAGTAGTGGTCATAAAACATATTTCGGTCCTTATCGGTATCCAGAAGCTCAAATTCCTCCTCGGCAGCACGGATACCGGTCTCCTCAAACAGCTCCCGGGCAATGGCCTGGCGGCTGGTTTCCCCCGCCTTCACAGCCCCGCCGGAATTTTCCCAGGTCCCGGCAAAGCTCTTACCCGCGGCCCGCCGGGTCAAAAGCAGATGGCCCCAGCCATCATAGACCCACACGCAGGCCACGAGTCCATACTCCCCCGGGTTCCAGGGCGTTCCCCGCTGGTGAACGTTTCCGGTAAGATTCCGGTTTTCGTCGTAAATATCATTCCATTCCAACAGTTCCATGATATTTCCCCACTTCCTGTTTTGCGGTAATCATAGCATCTTTCGCAAAGAAAGGCAAGCCAAAAACCGGCTTGCCTTCTTTTTTATCACTGCTTTGCTTCCCAGCCTGCGTAGAGAGTTATATCCTCGCAAATCGTATCCGTCTCCACATTCCACTTTTCATAACAGGCAGGATCCCGATACCATCCGGTAAAGATGTACCCCTCCCGGGTGGGCGGCTCTGGCACCTCCAACAGCTGTCCATACATCTGGTTGTGTGCAACCACATCCGTGCCGCCCCTGGAATCAAAGGTAATCGTGAAGCCAGGATTGCGCAAGTCTATGGCAAGTACCACCACGATCACCAGTATACAAGTGATGATGATGGCATCCAGCGCCCGCACAGAAATTTTTACATGCTTATATAGGCCACGAAACTCCCTGAGTTGTTTTGGAGCGCCCTGTCCCTCATGGGTGTCACAGGAATCCGCCATTACTTCTTCACCAGGTACTTGCGCATATCCAGCGAGCAAGCGCAGAGGATAATTGCCCCCTTGATGATGTATAGACTGGAGGAATCCACGCCCAGCATCGTCAGCGCTACGAAAATGATACGCAGTACGAACACGCCTAGGATGATGCCGCTGATCTTACCAGTGCCGCCAACAAAGGAAACGCCACCGATGACACAGGCTGCAATGGCATCACATTCCGCGTTCAGGCCAGTGCTGGCAGCAACGGAGCCGCTGCGGACGCCCTCAATAAAGCCGGAGTAGCCGTACATAGCACCAGCCAGTGTATGTACCAGCACCGTCGTCCAAAACACATTGACACCGGACACCCTAGCGGCTTCGGCATTAGAGCCAACGGCAAACATATTCTTGCCAAAAGTAGTTTTATTCCAGATAAACCACATCAGCGCCGTCAGAATAATAGCGTACAGCACATACCAAGGAACTGACACGCCGCCCAGGCGGAACATCGTGCCGCCGACAAAATCCTTGTACTCTTGGCTCAGTCCGGAAATGGGCTGACCATTATTGCCGTTCAGAGCAAAGAACCACAGAATAATACCATAAGTAATCAACTGGGTTGAAAGTGTAACGATGAAAGGATGTAAGCTAAATTTCGCCACAAAAAAGCCGTTGACCAACCCTATGACAGCACCGATCACTATAACCGCCAGCATTGTGACCAGAATCCAGCCGGTGCTGATGGAAGGCAGATTCTGGAACATCTTATTTGCAAAATCAGTCTTCTGCAGGAACACACCCGCAACGGCAGCAGTCAAACCAGCTACACGGCCGGCGGACAGATCAGTGCCCGTCAGAACGATACAGCCAGCAATACCCAAAGCCATAGGTAGATAAGCCGCCACCTGGGTGATTAGGTTTGCCAGAGAACCCATTGTCAGGAAGTTAGGCCGCTCAATGGCGGTGTAGATAACGAAAATCAGCATCAGGATATACAGGGCATTATTGAGGATGCTGTCCGTAATATAACGCTTCTTATCCTTGACATCCTTTGCCTTAAATTCCTCCGCAGTTCTGCGGAGTGTTGTTACAGGATTTGCCATTTCTTGTTTACCTCCTTAAACATACTTGGCAGCCAGGGTCATGATTTCTTCCTGGGTGGTATTCCTAGCATCCACCTCACCGGCCACACGGCCGCCGGACATGACAACAATCCGGTCGCACACACCCAGCAATTCCGGCATTTCGGATGAGACCATCAAAACAGTCTTTCCCTTGTTTGCCAGATCCAGAATCAACTGGTAAATTTCGTACTTTGCACCAACATCAATACCGCGGGTAGGCTCGTCCAGGAGCAGTACCTCCGGCTCCGTCAGTAGCCAGCGGCCGATGATGACCTTTTGCTGGTTACCGCCGGAAAGGCTGCGGATCTTGGTTTCCTGGGAAGGCGTCTTTGTGTGCATGGCATCAATATAATACTGTGTATCCGCCCGCTGGGACTTTTCACTCAGATAAATACCAAACCGTTTGTGCCGCTTCAGGCTAGAGATAACCGTATTATCCCGGATATTCAGTACACCAAAAATACCAGTGGCCCGGCGCTCCTCCGTCAGCAGTGCGAAGCCGTTTTTGATAGACTCTCCTGCATTACGGTTCAGGCAGGACTTTCCATCCAGGGTGATGGTTCCGTCCTTACGGGTACGGACGCCAAAGATGCTTTCCAAAGTCTCGGTACGGCCGGAACTGTCCAAGCCTGCCAGCCCCACGATTTCACCCCGGCGAGCCTCAAAGGAAACATTTTTAAGCTGATTGTACATGCCCGTCACATTTTCTACCTTCAGGTAAACTTCACCAGGGACATTGGTTTTGGGCGGGAATTGGTTAGTCAGTTCCCGGCCCACCATCAAGCGGATAATGTCGTTCATCTCCAATTTTTCAGCAGGCTCTGTGGCGACCCACTGTCCGTCCCGCATGATGGTGATGTAGTCCGAAATGCGCTTGATTTCCGCCATCTTGTGGGAGATATAGATGATGCCGACCCCCCGGTCCCGAAGCATATTGATAATCTTAAAGAGGTGTTCTACTTCCTCTTCGGTCAGAGATGAAGTAGGCTCATCAAAGACAATGACCTTGGAATTATAGGAAACCGCTTTGGCGATTTCCACCATCTGGCGTTGGGAAACGGGCATAGTGCTCATAATCCGATAGGGATCCACATTGATGTCCAGCTCCTCAAAAACCGCCATGGTATCCTTGTACATTTTGCGCTCATTGACGGCAATGCCACCAATGGTCGGATAGCGTCCCAGCCAGATATTGTCCATAACACTGCGCTTTAAGGCCTGATTCAGCTCCTGATGCACCATAGCAACGCCATTTTCCAGCGCTTCCTTGGAGCTTTTGAAATTGACCTCTTTGCCTTCCAAATAAATGTGTCCATCGTCTTTATTGTAAATACCAAACAGACACTTCATCAGCGTGGATTTTCCCGCACCGTTTTCGCCCATAAGAGCGTGGACGGTTCCCCGCTGAACTTCCAGACTGACACGGTCCAGCGCCTTGACCCCGGGAAATGTCTTGGTTATGTCCACCATTTTCAGCAGAACATCCTGCTGCATATTGCGTTCCTCCTTTACTGGAATGAAAAATACCGAAACGTGCCGCAAACACGCGATAGAGAACGGCAGGTACCGTTTCTGTCGGAGCAGTGACGGCAGCACGGTGCCTCCCGTTCTCTACCGAAGCACGTCGGGTTTCCTTATGAAAGGGGCAGCTGCCGCCGGAACGACAGCTGCCCGGAATTGGTTACGTAATCTGCTTATTCACCAGTATAGGGAGCGTAAGCAACGTACAGCTTGGAAGCGCAGTCGGAAGCAATGCTGAAGCGATCATCGGACAGGGATGCCAGAGCCTCAGCGGGCGTCTTGCCGCCGACAATGGCGCTGACGGTCTGGGCAATAGCGGCAGCCATGCCCTGAGCATCCTGCTTGACAGTACCAGTCATGGCACCTTCTGCAATCAGGGCCTTAGCATTGTCGGTTGCATCGACGCCAAAGACAGGAACCACATGGGCACCTTCCTTGTTGTAGCCCTTCTCCTGCAGAGATGCGACAACGCCTTCCGCCATACCATCATTATTGCAGATGACCAACTCAATCATGTTGTTGCTGGATTCATTATAGGTGACGAAGTTGGTATCCATATACTCCTTGGCAGCAGCAGCGGACCATGCACCGCCCTGATCAACCTGGTAGCAATCAGTGTTGGCAGCGTCAAAGTACTGCAGTGCGGGCTTGCCAGCAGCGGTCAGGACAGCGTCAGCATCCTCAACACCGTATTGGGTACGGTAGATTGCCTCAATGTTGGCCTCTTCGCCCTTCATCATAGCGTAAGAAATCACGCCGTCATTATTGACATCAATATCGTCATAGTGCTCCAGAACATATTCACCAATCATCTTACCCTGCATATGGCCGGCCTCAGGAGCATCCGTGCCGATGAAGCAGACAGTGGAGTGTCCTTCCAGCACAGGCAGGTCGGAGCCGTCGGTACCAATGGCTCGGTTGAAGAAGACGACAGGAATCTCACCGGCTGCAGCCAAGATATCCTCAGCGGTGTCAGCAGCGCCAGAAGTAACCTGATTGATAACCAGCAACTTCGCGCCGCCGGCAACAGCGGTCTTAATCTGATCCAGCTGCTTGGACTGGTCGTTAGCTGCAAACTGGTTGTCGTACTCAACGTTCTCCAAAGCATCCAGCTCCTTGTTCAGCGCATCACGGACAGAACTCAGATAAACGTCACTTTCATCGTACCAGAAAACAGACACCTTTGTCTTACCGCCAGTGCTGCCAGCGCCGCCGCCACAAGCCGCCAAGCTAAAAGCCAGCACGACTACCAGCAGCATTGCAATGATCTTTTTCATTTGTTGTTTCCTCCTAAAAGAAAATATGTATGCTAATCCGGCTCTTTCCGGAAATAGCCAGGCATCATTCGTTCCCATGAAATGGGAACGAGGAAAAGGGTACCCTTTTCCGAAAAAACAGGTTATGAATGATTCTGAAATAATTTGTGAACATTATATCACCCGTACTTTTTTTTGTAAAGCATTTCTTATATTTTTGTCATAATTCAGTATTTCTCATTCGTGTTTTTGTGCACTTTGCTGGTTTCGTGACAATTTCCTTCTTGCAGCGCTTCCCTTCCGTCAGCCGAATCCGCGCTTCCTCAGACAAAATCTTGCGCTCTCCCTCTTGTATCTTTCTGAAAAATGTGGTAAACTGAATTAGTTTGCTAGGAATCATTCCCTTTTCTGGAGGCTTTTATGGTTTTTCACGCTCCCACATAGCCCCTCCGCCGTTTTTGAATACGATTCATTTATGGAGGGAAAATCATGTCTAATTTAGTAGAAGAAATCAGCCGGCGCAGAACCTTTGCCATCATCTCCCACCCCGACGCCGGTAAAACAACCTTAACCGAAAAATTCCTGCTCTACGGCGGCGCCATTGCCCAGGCCGGTGTCGTCAAGGGCAAGAAAAATTCCCGGGCCGCCACCTCCGACTGGATGGAGATTGAAAAGCAGCGCGGCATCTCCGTAACCTCCTCCGTGATGCAGTTCCAGTATAACGGCTTCTGCATCAACATTCTGGACACCCCCGGCCATCAGGATTTTTCCGAGGATACCTACCGCACCCTGATGGCCGCCGACTCCGCCGTCATGGTCATCGACGGTGCCAAGGGCGTGGAGCCACAGACCCGGAAGCTCTTTAAGGTCTGCGCCATGCGCCATATTCCCATCTTCACCTTCGTCAACAAAATGGACCGGGAGGCCAAGGACCCCTTTGACCTGCTGGACGAGGTGGAACGGGAGCTGGGCATTGAAACCTACGCCATGAACTGGCCCATTGGCTCCGGCAAGGACTTCCAGGGCGTTTACGACCGGGAGCAGAGCCGCCTGCTGTTCTTCTCCGGCATGTCCGGCAAGCGGCGGGCGGAAAAGCAGGAGGTCGACCTGTATGATCCCGTCGTCGCCGGGTTGCTGGATTCCGAGGAAAAGCACCGGCAGCTGATCGACGATGTGGAGCTATTATCCGCCGGGCGGGAAATGGACACCCAGGCCGTTCGAAACGGCCAGCTTTCCCCGGTGTTTTTCGGCTCCGCTTTGACCAATTTCGGCATTGAGCCGTTCCTGGAGGCCTTCCTGCAGCTGACCCCGCCCCCCCTGCCAAGAACCGCCGACTGCGGCACCATCGACACCTTCAGCCCGGATTTTTCCGCCTTTGTCTTTAAGATTCAGGCGAACATGAACAAGGCTCACCGGGACCGGCTGGCCTTTATGCGCATCTGCTCCGGAAAATTCCAGCGGGATACCGAATACTATCATGTTCAGGGCCAGAAAAAAATGCGCCTGAGCCAGCCCCAGCAGCTGATGGCCGCGGAGCGGGAGATCGTGGACGAGGCCTATGCAGGCGACGTCATCGGCGTTTTCGACCCCGGCATCTTCGCCATCGGCGATACCATCACGGTCCCCGGCAAAAAGTTCCGCTATTCCGGCATCCCCACCTTCGCTCCCGAGCATTTCTGCCGGGTGTCCGCCAAGGATTCCATGAAGCGCAAGCAGTTCGTCAAGGGCACCGAGCAGATCGCCCAGGAGGGCGCCATTCAAATCTTCAAGGTCCCCAACTCCGGTATGGAGGAGGTCATCGTGGGCGTGGTAGGCACCCTGCAATTTGATGTGTTCCAGTACCGCATGAAAAATGAGTACGGCGTTGACCTCCGGATGGAGACGCTTCCCTATGAGGAGATCCGGCTCATCGACGAATATCCCGGCGATCTGTCCGACCTGAACCTGGGCAGCGATGCGGAGCTGCTGGAGGATTATCGCGGCCGCAGCCTGCTGGTGTTCTCCAGCTTTTGGGCCATTGACTTCACCTGCCGCCGCAATCCGGGGTTGAAGGTATCCGAGATCGTGGTGTCCGAAGGATAATCATGCAGCCAGAGGGGCGGGGAGATCCCGCCCTTTTGTACTTGCATTCCATCCCAAAAGGGGCTATACTATTCCATAGGCAAAGGAGGCATTCCGCATGAAGGCATGGCAGCATTTCAAAACCATAACAAAGCACCGCTGGCTGGTTTGCTGCGGCTGCTTTCGGGTGGGCTTGTATTGGCAGGGACTGATCCATGACCTGTCCAAATACTCCCCCACGGAATTCCTTGCCGGTGCCAAATACTATCAGGGAAACCGCAGTCCCAATGCCGCCGAACGGGAGGACAAGGGCTACAGCGAGGCCTGGATGCACCACAAGGGGCGCAACCGCCACCACTACGAATACTGGACGGATATGGCCGACGGTTCCCGCACCTATGTGCCAATCCCCATGCCCCGGAAATACCTGGTGGAGATGGTCATGGACCGCCGGGCCGCCTGCATGACCTATCAGGGGGACGCCTACCGGGACGATTCCGCGCTGGTCTATTTCGACAAAAGCCGGGAAAAAGAACTGATGCACCCCGAAACCCGGCGGCAGCTCGGGCATATCCTGACCATGCTGGCGGAGAAGGGGGAGCAGGAGACCTTTCGTTATCTTCGGGATTCCGTTCTGAAAGGAAAGCCCTTCCCCTGGGAAGAACAGACATAGGGAGTAAAATATGGATACAATCAAACTTATCATTCCATCCGATATCCCCCATAACTGCCAGATCATCACGGGGTTTTTGCGTCTGGATGAGCAGGGCCAGGCTGTGGAAATCACCGATATTTCCAGGAACGCCGCAAATCCCTTTTATGATTTGCCCGTGGTGCTCGCCGAGTACCGGGGAAAACGGATCGTTTACGACCTCTGGGATGGCTATCAGAATCCGGAAGGGATGCAAAAAGGACTCGACGCCTGCGACTTTTACTTCAAGCGCAGCTTTTCCGCAGAAAAAAATGCCGCCCTGTTTCCGGCGGACGCGGAGAAAATGTATCCCCTCGGCTTTAATTACCACGTCACCCACCGGAAAAATCCCATCAACGAGCCGCTCTGGAAATCCATGCTAAAACCCCTGCTGGGCCGTGCTCCGGACCGCTATTTTGTTACAGAGGTTTTTGAAGGCAGTGCCCCCCAAAAAGGGGATGGACCTGTCAAAATACTGTTTTTGACCCAGCTTTGGGACGATCAGGATCCCACCCTTCCGCCGGAGCTGAATCAAGAACGCACGTTGATCAATGAGATGCGGTTAGAAATCATCCGGGCGCTGCGCCGGCAGTATGGGGATGCTTTTGTTGGCGGGCTGAACAACTGTGGTCTTTCCCGGCGTCTGGCGCCGGAGCTGATCGTCCCCACAAACTATACGGAGCGGAGAAAATATCTGAAGCTGCTGCATTCCTGCGATATCTGCATTGGCTCCATGGGGTTGCACGAAAGCATCGGTTGGAAAACCGCGGAATATGTGGCTGCGGCCAAGGCCATCGTCAACGAGAATTTTCACTATAGCGTCCCGGGAAATTTCGATCAGGGGCGGAATTTCCTGGCCTTTTCCACCGCGCCGGAGTGTATCGATGCGGTGCAGCAGCTGGTGGAATCCCCGGAGATGCTTTATGCGATGAAGCTTGCCAATGAAGATTATTACCGCAATTTTTTGAAACCGGAGGTGCTGGTAAAAAACAGCCTGAACACAGTGGACCGGACGCTTTCCCAGCCAATGGAGGAACCGCACAATACCGGTTCGCAATAAAAAACGGATGCCCTTTCAAAAGGAAAAACATACCGGGCCAAACCGGCAGGTTACCGCGGGAATGGCCCTCACAAGGAGGAAAGAAAGCTATATGGTAGAAAACAAAAATGACTTTACCGAAGGAAAAATCGTCCCTAAGCTTTTAACGTTCATGATTCCCATTTTAGGCTCGCTGATTTTGCAGGCCATGTATGGGGCAGTGGACATTCTGGTGGTTGGACAGTTCGGCACCACTGCGGGCATTTCCGGCGTGTCCACCGGAAGCAGTATCGTAAACCTGGTCACCTTCACCATCACGGGCCTTTCCATGGGCGTTACGGTTGTCATGGGACGGTACTTCGGAGAAAAGAAGGAGGAAAAAGTAGGCAAAGTCGTGGGCGGTGCCATTTTCCTGTTCTTCATTTTGGCTGTTGTCCTTGCCTCTTTCATGCTTATCTTTGCAAGACCGCTTGCCTTATTGATGCAGGCGCCGGAAGAAGCCATTGACCTGACCGTTCTGTACGTCCGTATCTGCGGCGGCGGAATTTTCTTCATCATCGCTTACAACGTAATCAGCAGCATCTCCCGGGGTATCGGTGATTCCAAAATGCCGCTGGTGTTCGTGGGCATTGCATGTGTGGTAAACATTTTGGGCGACCTGCTGTTTATTGCGGTATTTCATTGGAACGTAGCGGGCGCCGCCCTGGCAACCGTGCTGGCTCAGGCAGTCAGTGTCATTTTATCCGTTATCATCATCAAAAAACGGAACCCTCCTTTTACCATGAAATGGGAGTATATCCGTTTTAACGAGGAGATCGGAAATTTCGTGCGGGTCGGCACGCCGATTGCATTTCAGGAGGTTTTGACACAGCTTTCCTTCCTTGCACTGTGCGCCTTCATCAACCGGCTGGGACTGGAAGCCTCGTCGGGATACGGTGTGGCAAACAAGATCGTAAACTTTATCATGCTGGTTCCCGGCTCCCTGATGCAGTCCATGGCGTCTTTTGTGGCGCAGAATGTGGGCGCGGGTCAGGAAAAGCGGGCGAAAAGGTCCATGGTTGCCGGTATGTGCATCGGCGGCGGCATCGGCATTTTCATCGCTTTCTTTGCCTTTTTCCATGGAGACCTGCTGGCAATGATTTTTTCAGGCGACGCCGCGGTCATTGCACGCGCGGCAGAATACCTGAAGGGATTTGCCCCCGAAGCGGTTACGACCGCCATTCTGTTCAGTTTCGTCGGATATTACAACGGCCATCAGCGTACCTTGTTCGTCATGCTACAGGGACTGGCGCAAACCTTTATTGTGCGCCTTCCCATGTCCTATCTTATGAGCATTCAGCCGGATGCGAGTCTTACCATGATCGGACTGGCCGCACCATGCGCGACCGCATTTGGCATTGCCCTCAACCTCATCTATTTCGTTATGCTTAACCGGCAGCAAAAGCAGCTGAACAGGCTGTGACGCATGGTTCATCCAATAACGGCACCGGGCAGCGGATGGCCGCACGCTCCCTTGGGGACATGTTCCGATATTCATGGATTCCCCCACGGGTCTCCCTTTCGAATCCCAGATCAAAGGCCAATAAAAAACAGCAGACACCCTGTTGGGTATCTGCTGTTTTTGGCGGTTTTGAACTTAATAGATAGAAAGCAATGGAAGTCATACTAGTGGTATAAAACCGCTGGTTCATTCAAAACCAGCGGTTTTCGCCATATAGTGATTAAGGCCATATGTGTTGGCAGAGGATGAGGGATTCGAACCCCCGCGAACGGAGTCAGAGTCCGGTGTGCTACCGTTACACTAATCCTCTATTTGAGACGGTTATATTATATGCAATTCTTTGGAAAAGTCAATGCCGTTTTTCATTTTTTCCATGGCAAAGTCTTCCACACTTTCTTCTCTTTCAAAGCAGAAAATGTCGAAACCCTCTATCTTTTTTGTTCTTCCGGTGCTAGAATAGCTGTGCAATTTTTAGAAACAGGAAGTGTTACCTATGGAAAAGGCCTTTCATATCGAAAACAGAAGAAAACTCTATGCCATGCTGGAACCGGAGAGCCTGCTGGTACTGTTTGCCGGGACGGAGATCCGCAAATCCGCGGATGCCTACTACCCATTCTATGCCGACCGGAATTTCGTGTATTTGACGGGCATTGAGCAGAAACAATCCGTCCTTTTGGCGCAGAAAAACGAGGACGGCACAGTTGCGGAACGTCTTTTTCTGCTTCCCAAGGATTTCATGGCCGAGCGCTGGACGGGAAAGCGCCTGGACAGCCGGGAGGCTGAAGCCCAATCCGGCATTGCCAACATCCGGGATCTGGAAACCTTCCGCAGCTGCTTCCATACCTTGGCTATGGGCGGGAAGTACACCAAAGTCTACCTGGACCTACACCGCCAGGCGCCGGAGGACGCAGACCGCCAGGCCCACATATTCGCCCATATGCTACAGCAGCAGTATCCCCACATAACGGTAAAAAGCATGAACCCCTATGTCCGTAAACTGCGCACCATCAAACAGCCCTGTGAAATCGCCGCCCTGCGCCAAGCGGAGGAAATCACCAAAGCCGGAATTCTGGCAATGATGCGCGCTTCCCGCCCCGGCATGTATGAATACCAGTATAAAGCGGAATTTGACCGGGCGCTGGGGCAGTTCAGTCCCAAAGAGGCCGGGTTTGCGTCCATTATTTCCGCAGGCGCCAACAATTTCTGCATTCACTATGACGCCTACACCGGGCAGGCGCAGGACGGCGACATGGTGCTCAACGATGTGGGTGCCCAATTTGACAACCTGATTACCGACGTTTCCCGGGGCTGGCCCTGCAACGGGAAATTCACCCAGCGGCAAAAGCAGCTGTACGAATGTGCCCTCGCCACCTCCAATTACCTATTCTCCATCATCCGTCCCGGCATGAAAATGGCCGAAGTGGACGCAACCATCCGCCGCTACAATGCCCAGTGCCTTGTGGAGGCCGGCATTATGAAATCTCCCGGGGAGGTGGGGACCTATATGTGGCATGGAGGCGCCCACCACATTGGTTATGATGTCCACGACGCGGTGGAGACCCCGGAAATTCTCCTGCCCGGCATGGTTTTCTGCGTGGATGTGGGCATCTACCACGAGGAATGGGGCATCGGCTTCCGGTTGGAGGATAACTGCCTGGTAACGGAGGACGGCTGCGAAAACCTCTCCGGCGGAATCCCCAGAACCATTGAAGAAATTGAGGCAGTCATGTGCAGATAAGCCAAATTCTAATGTATCTCATGGCCTTTGGGGCGCTGCTGGGCGGCATCGACCGGATTCTGGGCAACCGCCTTGGCTACGGGGAATGCTTTGAGGAGGCCTTCCTCCTGCTCGGCTCCATCGGGCTTTCCATGGCAGGCATCATCTGCCTGGCCCCGGTGCTGTCAAGCCTTCTGGGCCATGTGGTCGTGCCCCTGTTTGCCGCGCTCGGCCTGGATCCGGGAATGGCAGGCAGCATCCTCGCCATCGATATGGGCGGCTACCAGCTGGCCATGGAATTATCCGCAGACCCTGAAATCGGGAAATTCTCCGGAATCCTTGTATCCGCCATTTTCGGCTGTACCGTCGTCTTTACCATCCCCGTGGGGCTGAGCATTATGGAAGAGGCGGACCGTCCTTATTTTACCAAGGGGATTCTTCTGGGCCTGACTTCCATGCCCGGCGCCATCTTCATAGGCGGTTTGATTTTTGGATTGCCCCTTGGAAAAATCCTCCGCAACAGCCTGCCTGTTCTGCTGGTTTCCCTATTGCTTTTTATTGGCATCGCCCGAAAGCCAAAAGCGGTGACCCGCGGCTTCCAGTATTTTGCAAGGATCATTCAGGCGATTGCCACCTTGGGACTGACGCTGGGGGCCGTACAGTACATGACCGGACTGGTTATCCTGCCCGGCCTTGCCCCTCTGGCGGAGGCAATGGAGGTTGCCTGCTCCATTTCCATTGTCATGCTTGGCAGCATGCCTTTCGCGGAGCTGGTCAAACGCCTTCTGAAAGTCCCCTTCGCATGGATCGGAACCCGCACGGGCCTGAACAGCGCCAGCACCACGGGGATCCTGATCGGCATGGTCAGCGTCGTGCCCGCCCTGGCGATGGTCCCCCAAATGGACAAGCGGGGAAAGGTGGTAAACGGTGCCTTCGTTGTGTGCGGCGCATCCACGTTTGCGGCCCACCTTGCCTTTACGGTCAGCACGCAGCCAGAGCTGGTGCCCGCCCTGCTGGCCGCGAAGCTTTTGGGCGGACTTTTGGGGGCCGTAATTGCCTTCGCCGCCACGCGGAATCTGCAATAAGGGGCAAACCGTGCGCTAGCCGGATTTTCCCCGTCTTGGGCAGAAAAAATGGACTCCTTTCCAGGAGTCCATTTTTACGAAGCGAAGGGATCAGGCCTTGCCGGCGCAGCCCAGAACGTCCACCAGCTTGTGGCGAACCAGTTCCTTAATGTTGGCGCGGGCGGGCTTCAGGTACTCGCGGGGGTCGAACTTGTCGGGATGCTCGCTGAAGAACTGACGGACGGTGCCGGTCATAGCCAGGCGCAGGTCAGAGTCGATGTTGATCTTGCACACGGACAGCTCGGCAGCGTGGCGCAGCTGCTCCTCGGGGATACCGACAGCGTCGGGCATCTTGCCGCCGTTCTCATTGATCATCTTCACATAGTTCTGGGGAACGGAGGAAGAGCCATGCAGAACGATGGGGAAGCCGGGCAGACGGCGGGAGACCTCTTCCAGCACGTCGAAGCGCAGGGGAGGCGGAACCAGAATGCCCTGCTCATTGCGGGTGCACTGGGCAGCGGTGAACTTGTAAGCGCCGTGGCTGGTGCCGATGGCGATGGCCAGGGAATCGCAGCCGGTCTTGGAGACGAACTCCTCGACTTCCTCGGGACGGGTGTAGGAAGCAGCGTGAGCGGCGACCTTCACGTCATCCTCGATGCCGGCCAGGGTGCCCAGCTCCGCCTCAACCACAACACCGTGGTCATGGGCGTACTCGACGACCTTCTTGGTGATCTCGATATTCTCGGCAAAGGGCTTGCTGGAAGCGTCGATCATGACGGAGGTAAAGCCGCCGTCGATGCAGGCCTTGCAGGTCTCGAAGTCGGGGCCGTGGTCCAGGTGCAGGGCGATGGGGATCTCGGGGCACTCGATCACAGCGGCCTCAACCAGCTTCACCAGGTATGTGTGGTTTGCGTAGGCACGGGCGCCCTTGGAAACCTGCAGAATGACGGGAGCCTTCTCCTCGCGGCAGGCCTCGGTGATGCCCTGAACGATTTCCATGTTGTTGACGTTGAAAGCGCCGATGGCGTAACCGCCGTCGTAGGCCTTCTTGAACATCTCGGTAGTAGTAACAAGAGCCATTGGAATCAATCCTTTCTAAAATTACGGATGGACATCCGTTTTTTTCGGTTATCATTATAGCACATTTTTCCTTAATTTCAATAAAAATATTTGCCATTTGTTTACTTTCATGTTATAATTCAATTTAATAGAGTTTGTTTGAGCAAATCCAACAAACCCGGAAGATATCATTCATCATTTATTTGGAGGTAATACT
This sequence comes from Eubacteriales bacterium, assembly GCA_030533415.1. Taxonomy (GTDB): domain Bacteria; phylum Bacillota; class Clostridia; order Oscillospirales; family Oscillospiraceae; genus Faecousia. The sequence continues at coordinate 36,321 of JAUNJE010000029.1, forward strand.
AATATGTCTGAAAAGGCTCTCGTTGGTTCCCTGATTATCGGCCAGTCCGGCGGTCCTTCTTCCGTCATCAACTGCTCCGCTTACGGCGTTATCAAGGCCGGCCTGGAGAATCCCAACATCACTACTGTTTACGGTGCTTTCCACGGCATCAAGGGCGTCCTGAACGACCAGCTGATGATCATGGACGAGGAAGACCCCGCAGAGCTGGCCAATATGCTGCACACCCCGTCTTCCGCCCTGGGTTCCTGCCGCTATAAGATTGCCGATCCCGATGTGGACGACACCGATTACAAGCGCATCCTGGAGATCTTCCAGAAGTACAACGTCCGCTATTTCTTCTACAATGGCGGCAACGACTCCATGGATACCTGCAATAAGATTTCCAAGTATATGAACCGGGTCGGCTACGAGTGCCGGGTCATGGGCGTGCCCAAGACCATCGACAACGACCTGGCCGGCACGGACCACTGCCCCGGCTTCGCCTCCGCCGCCAAATACATCGCCACCTCCTTCATGGAGGTCAGCCGTGACAGCCAGGTGTACGACACCGGCATGGTCACCGTCATTGAGTGCATGGGCCGCCACGCCGGCTGGCTGACCGCCGCTGCCGCCCTGGCCGGTGTGAAGGGCGACGGTCCCGACCTGGTCTACCTACCCGAAGTCAACTTTGACATGGACCAGTTCGTGGCCGATGTCAAGCGGGTCTACGGCGAGAAGAAGAACTGCCTGGTAGCTGTCTCCGAGGGCATCCACTATGCCGACGGCACCTTCGTTTCCGAGGCCAAAACCTCCGGCACCGACGGCTTCGGCCATGCCCAGCTGGGTGGCCTGGCCGCCCGCCTGACCGACATCATCAAGGCCGAGCTGGGCTGCAAGGTCCGTCCCATCGAGCTGAGCCTGCTGCAGCGCTGCGCCGCCCACTGCGCCTCCGGCACGGACATCCAGGAGTCCTTTATGTCCGGCAAGGTGGCCGTGGAGTCCGCCGTGTCCGGCATCACCGACAAGATGGTGGGCTTCAAGTGCACCCGTGACGAAAACGGCTACAAGT
>JAUNJE010000064.1:0-6472 GCA_030533415.1 Eubacteriales bacterium
GGCCAGATCTTCCTGGAAACCGAGCTGTTCAACTCCGGCGTCATGCCCGCTGTAAACCCCGGTATTTCCGTCTCCCGTGTGGGCGGCGACGCCCAGATCAAGGCCATGAAGAAGGTGGCAGGCTCCTTAAAGCTCCTTTACTCCCAGTACCGGGAGCTGCAAAGCTTCGCCCAGTTTGGCTCCGATCTGGACGCGGACACCAAGGCCCGTCTGGCGCTGGGCGAACGGATTGTGGCAGTGCTGAAGCAGAAGAACAACTCCCCCAAGGAGGTTGCCCAGCAGGTCTGCATCATTTACGCCGTGACCCACGGGTATCTTGCCGCCATTGCGGTGGAGGATATCCCCGAATTTGAAAAGCGGCTGGAAGAGCACATGGAAAACCTGCATCCGCAGGTGCTGGAGGCCATCCGTTCCACCGGCAAGCTGGAAACCGAAACCGAGAACGCCCTGAAATCCGCCATAGAAGAGCTGGTTCCCCAGTTCACGGCATAAGGGAGGAGGTTACCCATGGCTGGCGTTTCCACCAAGGAAATCAAAAACCGCATTCGAAGCATGGAGAGCACCAAGCAGATCACCAAGGCCATGGAAATGGTGGCTGCCTCCAAGCTTCGCCGTGCCCAGGCACAGGTTCTTTCTTCCCGCCCATATTTTGAAATTCTCTATTCCACCATCCAGGATATTACCCGCTCCAACCGGGACTTTTCTTCTCTCTATCTCACGGGCCGTCCCGTAAACAGGGTCCTGTATATCGTCATTGCCGGCGACCGGGGCCTGGCCGGCGGCTATAACAGCAATATCCTCAAGCAGGTGCAGACCGACATCCAGGGCAAGGACGCAGTGGTCCTGCCCATCGGCAAGAAGGCTGTGGACTTCTTCAAATCCAAGAACATCCCCCTGCTGACGGAGAACTACGCCGAAGCCGCGATGGTGGGTATTGGCGACTGTTTTTCCATCTCCAAGCAGCTGAGCAGCGCTTTCCTGGCCGGTGAATTTGACGAAATCTACGTTGCTTTCACCAGCTTTGTCTCTGTGCTGTCCCAGACGCCTGCCTCCTTGCAGCTGCTGCCCCTGAAACAGCCGGAACACGAAGAAAAAGCGGAGGGCCGTCCCCACAGCGATACCGTTTATGAAGGCGACAGCGAAGAAGTCTTCGCCGCCATCGTCCCCGAGTATCTGGGCGGCATTCTCTACGGCGCGCTTTGCGAGAGCCGGGCCTCCGAGCAGGCCGCCCGCCGTGCCGCAATGGACTCCGCCACCCAAAACGCCGACGAAATGATCGCCGACCTGAGCCTGAAATACAACCGGGCACGTCAGGCTGCCATTACCCAGGAGATTACGGAGATCGTCGCCGGTTCTTAAACCGCTATCAAAGGAGTTGAAACCCCAATGGCCAATAACAAAGGAACTGTGATCCAGGTTATGGGTCCTGTTCTTGACATCCGTTTCGCTGACGACCAGCTGCCCCAGCTGCTCAGCGCCATCGAGATTCCCGCAGAGGGCCGCACCATCGTCGCCGAGGTCGCGCAGCACATCGGTGACAATGTGGTCCGCTGCATCGCCATGTCCTCCACGGACGGTCTCCAGAGAGGTGTGGATGCCATCGACACCGGCGCGCCCATTTCCGTCCCCGTAGGCGACGAGTGCCTGGGCCGCGTTTTCAATCTGCTGGGCCAGCCCATTGACAACAAAGAGCCTGTCAAAGGCAGCGACCAGTGGCCCATCCACCGCCCCGCTCCCTCCTACGAGGAGCAGCAGCCCGCCACTGAAATTCTGGAAACCGGCATCAAGGTCATTGACCTGATCTGCCCCTACGCCAAGGGCGGTAAAATCGGCCTGTTCGGCGGCGCCGGCGTCGGCAAGACCGTTCTGATTCAGGAGCTGATTTACAACATCGCCACCGCCCACAACGGCTATTCCGTTTTCACCGGTGTCGGCGAGCGTACCCGTGAGGGCAACGACCTGTACAACGAAATGACCGAGTCCGGCGTTATTTCCAAAACCGCCATGGTCTTCGGCCAGATGAATGAACCCCCTGGAGCCCGTATGCGGGTGGGCCTGTCCGGCCTGACCATGGCCGAGTACTTCCGGGATGTGAAGCATCAGGACGTGCTGCTGTTCATCGACAACATCTTCCGTTTCACCCAGGCCGGCTCCGAGGTTTCCGCGCTGCTGGGCCGTATGCCCTCCGCCGTGGGTTACCAGCCCACCCTGGCCACCGAAATGGGCGCCCTGCAGGAGCGGATCACCTCCACCAAAAACGGCTCCATCACCTCCGTCCAGGCGGTCTACGTCCCTGCGGACGACCTGACGGACCCTGCCCCCGCCACGACCTTTGCCCACCTGGACGCCACCACGGTTCTGGACCGCAGCATTGCCTCCCTGGGCATCTACCCTGCCGTGGATCCTCTGGACTCCACCTCCCGCATTCTGACCCCCGAAATTCTGGGCAAGGAGCACTACGAGACCGCCCGGGCCGTTCAGAGCATTTTGCAGCGCTACAAGGAGCTGCAGGACATCATTGCCATCATGGGTATGGACGAGCTGTCCGAAGAGGACAAGCTGACGGTCAACCGCGCCCGTAAGGTACAGCGTTTCCTCAGCCAGCCCTTCCACGTTGCCGAGCAGTTCACCGGCTACCAGGGCAAGTACGTCCCCCTGAAAGAGACCATCCGCAGCTTCAAGGAGATCATCGAGGGCAAGCATGACGACATTCCCGAGTCCTACTTCCTGTTCGCCGGCTCCATCGACGAGGTGGTTGCCAAGTTCCGGGGCGGTGAGAAGGCATGACACCCTTCAAGCTGAAGATCGTCACCCCTGACGGCCTGATTTTTGACGGTGAGGCGGAAGAGCTGATCGTCCGCACCACCGGCGGAGATGTGGCCATTCTGGCCCGGCATATCAACTATGTGGCTCCTCTCGGCATGGGCCGGGCCGTTGTGGTATCCGGCGGCCAGCGCCGCACGGCTGCCTGTATCGGCGGCATGCTGAGCGTTACACAGGAGGAAGTCACGCTGGTGCCCACCACCTTCGAGTGGGCGGAAAAGATTGATGTGAACCGCGCGGAGGCCTCCTACCAAAGGGCCGACAAGATCCTGCGTGACCAAAACGCATCCAGCACGGAACTAAAGCTGGCGGAAGCCCGGCTTCACCGGGCGCTGGTCCGCAAAAGCGTCGCATCCTATAAGTAATGAAAGTCCCCGGTATCCCTTTGGGATACCGGGGTTCCTTTTTTCAAAGCGGCTGCTTCCACCTGGCTTATTTTCTCTTATACAGCAGCATCTCGTAGGCAATGCCGTTTTCCTCGCCGCTTTGCAGCTTTTCGGCCAGATACCAGCCGGCATCCTCCTGCAAATTGGGAAACCAGGTGTCGGATACGGGGTCTGCGTGGATTTTTGTGATATAGGCGGTATCACAGTACGGCAGCATTTGCCTGTAGACGCTCCCACCGCCGATGACCATGGCCCGCTGAGCCTGCTTTGCCAGCTCCACGGCTTCCCCGGGGCTAGAACAGGCGGTAAATCCCGGGAATTCCTTTCCGCTGCGGGTCAGGAGCACGTTTACCCGGCCCGGCAGGGGCTTCTGCCCGGGAAAATCCGCAATGGTGCGCCGGCCCGCGATAACCATACAGCCCCGGGTCATTTCCCGGAAGAATTTCCGGTCGGCTGCTAAGGTAATGGGCTGTGTACCTTCCCGGCCAATGCCCCAGTCTTCATATACAGCAACGATCAGTTCCATTTATCCGCCTCAAATCGCCATGGGAATTTCAAAATCAAAGGGATGGTATTGGTAATTCTCCAGCCGGAAGCTATCCTTGGTAAAAGCGTAAAAATCAGTAATGCTTTCATCCATAGAGAATTTGGGAGCAGGATACCCCTCCCGCTCCAGCATCGCCCTGACAGCGGGAATATGGCGGTCATAGATATGGCAGTCCGCAATGACATGCACCAGCTCCCCCACCTGCAAGCCGGAAACCTGGGCCATCATATGGGTCAGCACGGCATACTGCACCACATTCCAGTTGTTGGCGGTGAGCATATCCTGGCTGCGCTGGTTCAGGATGGCGTTCAGCGTATTTCCGGTGACATTGAAAGTCATGGAATAGGCGCAGGGGTAGAGGTTCATTTCGTGCAGGTCGTCAAAATTGTAGATATTGGTCAGAATGCGGCGGGAGGCAGGGTTATGCTTCAAGTCATAAAGCACCCGGTCCACCTGGTCAAACAGGCCTTCTTTATACTGGTGCTTTACCCCCAGCTGGTAGCCATAGGCCTTGCCGATGGTACCGTCCTCCCCGGCCCATTCGTCCCAGACATGGCTGCCCAGGTCGCAGATGCGGTTGGATTTTTTCTGCCAAATCCAAAGCAGCTCGTCCACCGCGCTTTTCCAGTAGGTACGGCGCAGGGTCATGATGGGAAATTCCTCCGCCAGATTGTAACGGTTCACCACGCCGAATTTCTTGATGGTGTGGGCCGGGGTCCCGTCCGCCCAATGGGGCCGGACCTCCAGGCCTTCATCGGAAAAGCCGTTATTTAAGATATCCAGGCAGGTTGCCCGGTAAAGTTCGTCCGCGTAACTCATGAAAGTTCCTCCTATATGCAAACCGTTTCGGTTATCATACCATATTGTCACGCCGCTGGCAAGGCAAAAATATCTCCCGCAGCAAATCGCCGCGGGAGATATTTTTTAACGGTTACAGCAGGTCACTGGTATTGACCCAGCCCAAATCAGTGCGAACCATACTGCCTACAACTTCATAGATGTCAATAACGGACATCCTGGCGTAGGTACCAGCTACCTCAGAGCAATTGGTATCGGTGTAAACAATGGTGTTATCATTGTAGACAACCCGGGCATCAATTGCGCTGCCGCCGCTGGGGGTCAGGTCAACATAATACAGGTAAACCCAACCAGCGTCACAACGGCCCCATGCCATATTCTCAGCCGTGGTGGTCTCATAAATGACCAGGGACGCTCCCCTCTTCAAAGTCGTAGTAATGGGGGAAGTTGCATCATTACACGAAGCATAAGTACGAACATTCACACTTTCGGTATTGATAACCTTACCGGTGTACTTGTAGCCGCTGGTGTTGTTCGCGATGCCAGCAGTGCCGGTGTTGCCGGTGCTGCCGATTACAGGAGTGGAAGCCGTGCCTGTGTTGTTATTGTTATTCGTGGTAGTCTGATTGACATAGTAGGCGCCCTCAGACATGTAGTCCAGACGGATCCAGCCGTAGTTGTAAGCTGCATTGTCATCCAGCTTGATGCGGCCCCAAACCTTGTCCTTCTCAATCTTCAAAGCAGTGACGCTGACCTGATCGCCCTTTTCCAACTTATCGATAATATCCGAACTGCTAATCGAAGCTGTCGTCTCCTTACGCACATTCAGGGTATCAGAACCGGTGAGGGTATGCACCTTCTCGTCCAGAGCGTCCAGTGTCAAATTATGCTCAGGATCGTAGATATAACCACCGTTGACACGGGCCCAGTAGCTGGTTACAGTAGTAGCAGTCGTAGTACCACCATTCAGCTTGTCGTTCTCTTTTTCATCATCGAACTTTTCTTCATATGTCTCAGTGACAGTAACCAGTTCATACATGGTAATAGGATCACCTGCATTCAGGACATTGACAATTTCTCTCTCTTCAAGCGCATCTGTCTTAAGCGCCGGAGTGGCGTAGACATTCACGGGATTAACATTATCAGTAATCTTACCAGTATAAACAGCTGTCGTGGTCGTCTTGTCCACCTTGTCCAAGGAATCCACAGCGGTGCCATTGGATGTATTGGTAGTACCGCTAGAGTTGCCAGGGATATCGTCGTAGGAGATCATGGCAATGTAGTCCATGCAGACCCAGCCCTGCGCTACGCGGCCCCACTTGGCAGCGCCCACAGTAGTCGTCTCCAGAATCTCCACCTGGGTACCGGGCAGCAGCTTGCAGACAAAGGTGCCGCTGATGCCAGCACTGGCACGAACATTTACGCCAGAGTAGGTATTCGCAACGATACCGGTTCCGGAACTGCTGTTGGTCGTTCCGTTAGAAGAGTCGCTGCCGGACGAACTGCCAGTGGATGCTTCGGTAATATTCAGGTAATCGCCGTAGACCCAGCCGTCTTCCTCGTAATCATAGGTACCGTTCTTGTTGGTATCAATCTTGAACCAATCACCGTCTTCGTTGGTTTCCCAAACTGCCACGGTAGAACCGCGGGACAAAGAGCCGATCACCTTTCCAGAAGTGGAGCCATAATCGCGAACCCGGACACTGTCCGTATTGATGACTGTGGCTACCTTGCCAGTGTTGTGGTTCGTCTTGTCGCCTTCAATGGTGGGCGCGTTGACACGCTTAACATATTTGGAAGCCAGATTGACCCAACCGTTATAATTTTGAGTGCTATTTTCAGTATTATCGGTATCCTCAACAAACTTAAACTCACTGGTTTTGCCCCAAATATTTTCCCCAACCAGTTTGATCTCAGT
>JAUNJE010000064.1:6572-8726 GCA_030533415.1 Eubacteriales bacterium
TGCTTCACAGTATCACCGGTTTGATTGGTATTGTCACCAGCCTGAACCTTCGGCATAAGCTCCTTTGTGGTCTTACCCGTAAAGGCATAGTCCAAAGCCCCGGCATCGGAAATGATATTGTTGGTACTATTGGTGGTCAGCATGGTCACGCTGGCGTAGGTCATGCAGAACCAGCCGGCCGTCGTGCGGCCCCACTGGTGACCATTCACCGTCTTGATCTCGTAAACCTCAACTGTTTCGTTCTTCGCCAGGGAGCCAACGATCTTGTTGTCCGTACCTGCATCACTGCGGACATTGACATATCCGTTGTTCGTAATCGTAGCCTTGGCAATGGCCTTGCTATTGGTAGAAGCGCCATTTCCGGAGGTGCCCTCATCCTTCACGGAGTTCCAGTTGGTGTACATCAATGCGACCCAGCAAATGGGGGTATCATCATCCTCGCTCTTAGCCACCTGGCCCCACAGGAAGCCGTCGGCCTGAGCCGTGTTGATAATGCGCAGCTGCGCACCCTGCTTATAGGAGCCGTTGGTAGCGCTATGAATCGTTGCGTTTACACGGGAGTTGACATAGCTGTTGGTAACGGTAACCGTCACATCGATATCGGTACCGCCGGAGGAAATGCCGTTGGAACCAGCCTTGACAATGACCCACTGCCAATCTCCAAGCTTAGCCCACCGGGTGCCATCGGTACCAATATAGTCCTGAAGAACCGTTACCTTGTCGGCAGTCACCTTTCCAGTTTCCTTAATATCGGAAGCTTTCAGGTTTGGCCGGTTATACATGGTCTTGGAAGCCAACTGGGATTTTGCCAGCGTATAGTTTACCGCAACACCAGCAGTATTCGAATTGTCTTCACCGTTCTTCTGCCACAGGGCATACAGGGTATGGCCTGCACACAAATAGTTCAGATTGGGAACCCACTGCAAATCCTTTGCATCGCCAGGCTGCTTTCCACTGGCGCTAAGATACCAGCCAACAAAGGTGCTGTTACTCTTGGTCGGAGTAGGAATGTGGGCAACTGCAGTGGTGGTATCAAAAAGCATTTCATAGATATTTCCCTGTGCCATTGTACCACCGTTAGCATTATAAGTAACCTTTGCATAGCTGCTAGGAACAACGTTGGAGTACACGCTGTTCATATACATATTCACTTCGACCTTCCTGCGGTTCAGGTCATTCATTTTCGTCCACTCATTCATTGCATTCAGCAGCTCATTGGCATTGGCACCGTTGACAATCGCGGTCTTAACTACACCATTGCCGTCCATCCAGGCAGTACCGCTGTCAAAAGAGAAGATTACCAACGCGTCATGCTGGTTCTGCTTCAGGGACAGGCCGTTGCTGCTGGCAAAGGAATTGACCTTCTTGTCAATCTCCTTCAGGGCATTACGCAGAGCCTTGTCAGCATCATCCTGGCTGATTTTATGTTTTTCAGTTGTTTTGTCAGCAATCGGTTTACCATCCGCACCAATGTTATGGCCTTTTTCGTTACAGACAGTGCCATAACCAATACGAAATTCCTGGGTATTGGCAACCTGGTAGCATTCGCTCTTAAAAAGCGTCATTTTCTTCAGGACAGTGATCGCGGCCTCACTGACGGACAGCGAAGCAGCAGATGCAGTGAGGGATGCCGCAGGCACCAGGCTCACCAGCATGATCAGAGTCAATAATAAACATGTAATTCTCTTCTTCATAGCTACTTACTCCTTTTCTTCTTATGTAAGTAACGGTATTATAACAGACCTGTTTACAAATTGCAACCCCTTTTTTCAAAATAATTACATTTTTGTTACGATTTGTTCGGCCGCAATGTTACCGTTCGTTGGTTCTTTTCACCAACTGCCCGTATTTTTCGTTTTCTTCCCCGGTCAACCGCAGAATTTCGGAAATATATTGTTGCAACTTGTTACGTTTTCCGGCAGAATTTCGGCATTGACTTTCCCATGGCGCCCTGATATACTCGAATCACAAGTTTCATCTCCCGGGAGGCGAGAAAATGGAGGAAAAAAGTGCGCTGATCGGTATGAGCGGCGGTGTGGACAGCTCCGTGGCGGCCTTTCTCATGCTGCGCTCCGGTTACCGCTGTATCGGCGCCACCATGCGGCTGTATGACAACGAAACCCTGGGGCAGGAGAAAACCAACACCTGCTGCAC
>JAUNJE010000065.1 GCA_030533415.1 Eubacteriales bacterium
ACGGAGGCGGTACCGGAGGTGCCGTTGATCACAGACACCGCTCCGGTGTAATCCGGATTGACGAAGAAATGCCAGGAGGGAATGACAAAGGGCAGTACCAGCGCGACCACCAGGGCGGCCACGACCACGGCAGGGGTGTAGACTCTGGCGAAGCGGGTGATGAACTTGTCGATGGCGGGTTTGTTGGCGGCGGCATTTTCCACGGAGTCCAGAATGCGGGTAACCATGGATTCCTCCAGCAGCTTTTCCACCCGGATCTTCAGCTGGCCGGAGGTGTTCACGCAGCCGGAGATCACGTTGTCGCCCACCTCTGCCTTGACGGGGACAGGCTCGCCGGTAACGGGGGAGGTATCGATGCGGCTCTCACCTTCAATGATGACGCCGTCCAGAGGGATCCGGTCGCCGGGGCGGACCAGCAGGATATCGCCTACATTGGCCTCCTCTGCGCCGATGACCCTGATGTCCTCGCCCACCACCAGATTGACGACCTCAGGCCGGAGGTCAACGGCAGACATGATCTGCTCCCGGCTCTGGGCCACGGCACGGTCCTCAAAGTATTCGCCGATCCGGTAGAACAGCATGACACCCACGGCTTCGGGATACTCGGCAATGGCGAAGGCACCCAGGGTGGCAATGGACATCAGGAAATTTTCGTCGAAAACCTGCCCTTTCTTTATGTTCCTGACGGCGGTCATCAGGACCTTACCGCCCAGAATCAGATAGGCAACGATCAGGACACCCAGCAGTACGGGCAGGGGAGCGCCAATATGCTCCAGAATCTCTCCCACCACGAACAGCACGGCGCCGATGGCAATGCTGAGGATGGCTTTTTTCTCTTCCGGCATGCCCTTCTTGGTTTCCTGCCCGGTGGATTTGGGGGAATCCTTGGGAACGACCGTGATACCGTCCTCCATAGAGTTGATCATGGCCTGAACCGCCGGGATTAGGCTGTCCGGGTCTTTGGCGGACAGTTTCATCTGCTTGGTGGCAAAGGTGATGGAAACGTCGTCCACACCCTCCATTTCCCTCAGCCGGGCCTCGACCTTGGCGGCGCAGTTGGCGCAATCCAGACCTTCCAGGATATAGGTTCTGGTGGCGGATATGCCCATGGATCTGCGTTTGCGGGGAACCAACGTGACGCCGTCTTCAATGGCGTCGATGGCAGCCTGCATTTTGGGCAGCAGCGCATCCTGGCCGTTGGCGGAGACCCGCAGCTGCTTGGTGGCAAAGGATACGGAGGCAAAGGCAACCTCCGGCATGGAGCGGATCTTTGCTTCAATTTTGGCGGCGCAGTTGGCGCAGTCAATCCCTTCCAGGATGTAGACCCGCTTCTCCAAATCCTCATCCGGCATTTTGCAGGTACATTTTGCAAGACTTTCGCCGCAGATGTCGCAGTATTCCGCATGGGGATTGCACTGCTCACAGGTACAGTCGTCAGGATGGCCGGGGGTATGGTGATGCTCGGTTACAAAGTGGGTGTGGGAACGGGTCGCCACATCCTCGCGGACTTCGTGGTCATGGCCGCAGCAGCTGTCCGCATGGCTATGGTCATGTCCGTGATGGTGTTCATGATCATGATGGTGCTCATGTTCGTGCGCATGGTCGTGGTGATGGTCATGCTCGTGTTCGTGCTCATGGCTGTGCTCGTGATCATGGTCATGTCCATGGTCGTGATGATGCGCGTGCTCCTGCGCATGGTCATGGCCGCAGCAGCATTCCTGTTCATGCTCGTGCATGGTATTTCTCCTTCACTATAAAATTTTTGGGGGATCGTCCGGATTTTTCATACTGCCTTCTTTATAAAAATGTTTCCTTTTTATAAAGAAGGCACCGCCTGGCGGCGTTGCCGTTTTCGTGATTTTTAGATAGAAAATCACGAAAACGCGTCTCATAATGATCTTCCTATTAAACGGTTTCATTCTGGCGAATGAAACTTTTTAATGGAATATCAGTATCAGGCGGACCGCCTTGCCAGGCAGTCATCGTAGCTATAGCTTTCCACCAGATTGCGGAATGCTTCAAAGTCCGCCTCCGGGGTCAGGCTCTTGACCACAGAATACAGGTCCTCATAGTTGTAGGCGTTGATGGTGGCGCCGCAGGCCAGCGCATACATACTGTCGTATTCCGAGGGGTCCGCAGCGGTCCAGAAGCCCTGCTCCAGCCGGAAGGCTTTTCCGTTCACCCGGTAGGCATCGGCATTGCCGGTAATGGCGTTGTATAGGGCGGCAAAGCCCGGGCCGATCTCGGATTGGTATTTGCCCGCCACATAGGCGATCTTCCCCTTCTTGAAGCCAAAATAGTTATCCTCCGAGAAGCAGTCAATAACGCCGCATTCGATTTCCACGGAATTCAGTGCATCCATCAGGTCTGTTACCGGGATGGCGGCCAGGACAGTGGTGTACGCACCGGAGGAGATGGCCTCGGAGGCAGCGGCGCTGCATTCCGCCTGAACCAAATAGCCGGGACAGATCGTAAGCTTCAGCCCGCCGGCTTCAATGGTTGTGGGTTCGGATACCAAAGCCAGCACATCGGAGCTTTGCTGGAAGCGGGTTCCGTAAATTTCCTGCAGCGTTTCCAGCATGGCCACGGTGCGCAGCCTGTGCATTTCGTTGCCCAGGCAGGCGCCGCCGGAGAGAATGAGATAGCTTTTGCCCTCCGCTGCCAGGGACCGGGTCATGTCTTCGGCCGCCTGGTATTCCTTTTCAATGCCGGGGCCGATCTCACCGACAAAGTAGGGATTGGAGGCTACGGCATTGAATTCGGCGTCGGAAGAGGTGGCGGAGGGACGGATGTAGTACATTCCGTGGCTGGCACAGAATTCCACTTCCTTTTCCATATCGTAGGAGCCGAAAACCATGACGCCCTCTGCGCCGTTTTCGGCACAAAGCGCCAGAAATTCCATCAGTTCCTCACCGCCTGCGATGCTGTCGGAGTACAGGAAGGTCACATCCACAAAGCATTCTTTGATATAATTGTCCAGATAATCCTTAAACATCCGGACCTGGGCATCCTGAATATCATAGGTGGCGACACCGATCTTGTGAATGGTCAGGCCGCTGGCCTCCGCCTGAGCCTGATCCTGGTTGGCGATATCCTCGGTGGTCTTGGGGGCGCATCCGGAAATCAGGGAAAGCAGCACAAATGCCGTCAACACCAATGCGATGTATTTCTTCATATCAGCATCCCTCCTTAAATAGATGGCAGGCGACTTCATGTCCTTCACCGATGGCTTTCAGCGCGGGACGCTCCCTGCGGCAGATATCGGTACAATGCTCGCACCGGGTTTGGAAGGGACATCCGGGAGGTACATCCAGAGGACTTGGGATTTCGCTGTCGATGCTCTCTATTTTTTTGGTGAAGTCCATCTTGGTGTCGAAAATGGCGCTCAGCAGGGCCTGGGTGTAGGGATGCTGCGCCTTGTCCACATCCTCGCCGGGAATGACCTCCACAATGTTGCCCAGATACATCACGGCGATCTGGTGGGCAAAGGACTGAATCAGGCCAAGGTCATGGGCGATAAAGCCGATGGCAATGTTTTTCTCCTTCTGCAGCTTGCAGACCAGTTCGATGATGGTTTTCTGTACGGATACATCCAGAGCGCAGGTTGCTTCGTCCATGACGATCAGTTCCGGTTCCAGGGCAATGGCCCGGGCAATGGCGATCCTCTGGCGCTGGCCGCCGGACATATTGTGAGGAAAACGGTCGGCAAAATCGCCGGGCAGATCCACCGCCTCCAGGTATTTCCGGGCCACGGCATCCTTCTCGGAGGCCTTGATCCGTCCAAAGTTCATAAGAGGCTCGCAGATGATATCCCGAATTTTCATCTTGGGATTGAAGGAGCCGCCGGGGTCCTGAAAGACCATCTGGATATACTGCCGGGTCTGACGCAGCTGTTCCCCCTTCAGTTTGGTCAGGTCCTTTCCCTTGAAGAGAATTTCCCCTTCGGTGGGGGTGTCCAGCCGTACCAGGAAACGCATGAAGGTGGACTTGCCGCAGCCGGATTCGCCGATCAGGCCCAGGGTTTTGCCCCTGTAGAATTTTAGGTTGATATCATTGCAGGCCGTCAGTTCCCTGCCGCCGGAGGCGGGGAAGCGCCGGGTAACGTGCTTAGCCTCCAGAATCATGTCTTTTTCGTCAAACATAACGTACACCTCCCAAAGAAGGCACCGCATCCAGAAGCTTCTGGGTGTAGTCGCCGTGGCTGCCGTAGAGCATATAATCCCGGTCGCCGGCATCGGCAATTTCGCCGTTTTTCATAACGACGATCAGGTCGGACATATAGGCGGCGACGCCCAGATTGTGGGTGACCACGATGATGCTGGTGCCGAATTCCTCCCGCAGCTCCATCATCTGGCGGACGATTTGGGCCTGGGTGGTCACATCCAGAGCGGAAGTCGGCTCGTCAGCCAGCAAAAGCTTGGGCTGGAAGGTCATCGCCATGGCGATGCCGACACGCTGGCGCATACCGCCGGAGAGCTGGAAGGGATAGGAGTTCATGATGTTGTCGCCGCTGGGCAGACGCATGCGTTCGAGCATTCGGATGCCCTTTTTCCAGGCGTCCTCTTTGGAGATGGTTTCATGGGTACGGATGTATTCCACGAAAACGTCTCCGATTTTCCGAATGGGGTTCAGCATGGCGCCGGAGTCCTGGAAGATCATGGAGATGTCGGTGCCCCGGAGCTTGCGCCACTGGTCGGGGGTATTTTTCAGCAGGGAGGTGCCCTCAAACAGGATGTCGCCTTCCGTGACCTTTCCGCCGCCTGCCAGCAGGCCCAGCACGGCGCGGATGACCGTGGTTTTGCCGGAGCCGGATTCCCCGACCAAGGAGGCAATCTGGCCCTGTTCCAGGGTCATGCTGAAGTTTTTAACCGTGGGGCGGTCTTTATAGCAGATCGTGATGTTTTTAATTTCCAGCATAGGCTCCTCCTTATTCGTCTCTGGGGTCCAGAACATCCCGGAGCGCGTCGCCCAGCAGGTTGAACACCACCACCACGATGAAAATGGCTGCGCCGGGATAGATCATCATCCAGGGAGCGTTTTGGATAAACTGCCTGCCCTCATTCAGCATCAGGCCCCATTCAGGCGTGGGCGCTTTGGCACCGAAGCCCAGGAAGGAAAGGCCGGCCAGCTCCAGCATCATACCGCCGATGTCGGTGGCCGCCGTAATGACCAGTGTGGGGATCACATTGGGGATCATGTATTTTGCCAGAATGTAGGGGGTCTTGGAGCCGGTGACGACAGCGGCGGCCACATAATCCCGGTTGCGGATCTTCAGTACCAGGCTTCGTGCCAGCCGGGCGTATTTTGTCCAGCTCACCAGGGAAACGGCGATGACGGCATTTCGGACACTGGCGCCCAGAATACCGGCAATGGCCATGGCAAAGACCATACCGGGGAAGGAGACCATCATATCGGCGATACGCATGATGATGGTATCGGCCCAGCCGCCGAAGTAGCCAGCCAGAACGCCGAGCACCGTACCCAGCGCAAAGATGATCAGCACAACGCTGAAGGAGGCCGTCAGGCTGGTCCGGGCACCGTAAATTACCCGGGTGAAGATGTCGCGGCCCAGCTTATCGGTGCCGAAAATATGCTTTGCGCTGGGGGCCTGCAGAGCGTCCTTCAGCACTGCGTCCGTGGGGCTGACGCCGCCAGTGACGACGGGGGCAAAGATGGCGGTGAGGATAATCAGAATAGCAAGCACAGAAAAGAAGCAGAAGGATTTATTTTTCTTCACAAAATCTTTGAATTTCATATCCTTTTACCTCTTTTCTCTCATTCTGGGGTCAACATAGCTGTAGGAGATGTCCACGGCCAGATTGACCAGCATATAGATCAGGGAAATCCAAAGGACATAGCCCTGAATCAGAGGGTAGTCATAAGCGGTGATGGCGGAGACCGCCAGGTTGCCCATGCCGGGGTAGGTGAAGATGACCTCCACCACGGCGGTGCCGCCCAGCAGAGAGCCAAGGGACAGGCCCAGCATGGTGATCAGGGGCAGCAGGGAGTTGGGGAATACGTTCAGCCACAGAATTTTCCATTCCTTTACGCCCCTGGCTCTCGCGCCGGTGACATAATCCTGGTTCAGTTCCTCCAAAATGGCGGTACGCACTTGGCGGGTGTACTTGGCGGACATGGCGAAGGCCAACGTCACGGAGGGCAGGATCAGACTCTTGAAGTCGCCGGAGGAGCAGACCACGGGCAGCAGCTGGAGCTTGACGCAGAAGAACATCATCAGCAGCAGGCCGACCCAGAAGTTGGGCATGGACACGCCGAAAAAGGTAATGCCGCGAAGGGCATAGTCCAGAATGCTGTTTTTGTGAGTGGCCTGCGCCATGCCGATGGGTACGGCCACCAGCAGCATCAGAACCATGGAGGAGATGGAGAGCTTCAAAGTGGGCCAAAGCCGGTTCAGCAGCAGTGTGGCAACGGGCTTGTTGTAAGCGTAGGAGGTACCGAAGTCACCATGCAGGCAGTTCAGCAGCCAATCAAAGTACTGAACCAGCACGGGGCGGTTTAAGCCCATGGCCTCCCGGGTTTCCTGGATGATGTCCTCACTGGGCATGATGCCGGCAGCGGCGTACATGGTACGCACGGGATCACCGGGAGCCAGATAGGTGATCAAAAACGTCAGAAAACTGATGCCCAGCGCCACAAGGACAATCTGGAGCAGCCGTTTTCCCAATTGTTTTGCTGTCAAGGATTCTCTCTCCTTTCTGTGAACACAAGCTTCTCCGGGAAAACACGGAGGCCTCCCGGAGAAGCGCTGTATTATGCGGCGGGATAGATCTCTGTGGTGATCCAGTAGTAATCAGCGGTATGGATGGCAGCGCCGCCGATGGTGGCGTTTCTGGAGATCATGGAGCTGTTATAGTAGCCGTGGACAACGGCAACAGCGTCGTCTATCAGAATCTGCTGCATCTTCTGGATGATCTCACGGCGGGCGTCGTTGTCAAAGGTAGTGCTCAGTTCCTCAAACAGGTCGTCATATTCGTCGTTTTTGTAGCCGCAGTAGTCGGCGCCGGAGGTGGAGCACCAGGCGGCCAGATATTCGGTGGGGTCACCGGTACCCACGGTGGTCCAGTTGGAGCCGTTGAGATCGAAATCACCGGACTGGTAGCTGTCCCACTGGCGGGCGGAGTCGCCGATTTCCAGATCGACGCCAATGCCAATGGTGGTCAGCTGCTGCTGAATGGCCTCTGCGAAATCGTTCAGGCAACGGTTGGGATAGGTGACATAGTGCAGAATCACTTCCTGGCCGTCCAGTTCCCGGATGCCGTCACCGTTGGTATCCACGATGCCCGCGTCGTCCAGCAGCTGCATGGCGGCGTCAGGATCGAAGGGGTAGGGATCGGTTAAGTTTTCATAGCCGTAATCCAGGTTGGAGGGCAGAACGGAGAAGCCGGAGGTATACAGGCCGCCGACGGTGATGGAGCACATGGTGTCGTCATCCAGGGCCATCAGGACAGCCTGGCGCAGGGTCTTGTTGGACAGCAGCTTGCCCTCGGACATGTTCATGTGGGCCAGGCCGGTGCGGACGCCGTTGGCGATGGTCACGGTGAAGTTGGGATCGGCCTGCAGGGTGCGCAGGTCGTTGATGTTGGTGATGTTTTCCGCCAGATCCAGCTGGCCGGACTGCAGGGCCATGGCCTTGGCGGAGGCGTCACCCATGTACAATAGCTCAATGGAAGCGTAGGGAACATCGCCGCCCCAGTAGTAGGGATTTGCGACCATGGTGTAGCCCACTTCTTCGCGGAAGTTGGTGGCAATGTAGGGACCGGTGCCGATGGCGGCATGGTCGTAGTCGGTGGTGTGCTCCACGTCCAGAATGACCATGACGGGGTAAGCCAGGTTCTTGGTCAGGTCAACGTAGGGCTTGGTGGTTTTGATGGTCACGTTGCCGGTGGCGTTGTCCGCAGTGATCTCGGCTTCGGCCTCCAGATATTTCTGAGGAGCGGAGGAGCCGCTGGGGCCTGCTTCAAACAGGCGCGCAAAGCTGGCCTTTACGGCCTCGGCGGTCAGGTCGCAGCCGTCGGAGAACTTCACGCCTTCGCGGATATGGAATACCCATTCGGTGTGCGCGTCATTGACGGTGTAGGTATCGCACAGGGTATTGACAACATTCATGGCATTATCGAACATGAACAGGCATTCGCCAACGCCGTAACGGGACACGTTCCATGCGCAGTTGATTTCTTTGGCGGGATCAATACCGCCGCCGCCGTAGTTCTGAATGCCGAAGGTCATAGTCCGGGTACCGGAGGTGTCGCGGGTGGCCTCATAAGCCTGTTGGTTGACTTCGTCCTCCCGGTTGCCCGCGGCCGGGACATTTGCGGTGGAGTCGCCGCTGCCGGAGCCGCCGCAGCCGGCCATGACACCGGCAACCAGCAGAACAGACAGCATCAGAGCAGTGAGTTTCTGGAGCTTTTTCATATGCTACATCTTCCTTTGTGTTTATTTGTTCCATTCCGGCCATCCAAACTGCCTGTATCGGTCCGCCGTGAAACAAAAAACCGGCTGCAACGTATCGTTACAGTCGGTAAAAAGCAACACAAGAAAGCATCAACGCCCAGACAGAACACCTGGGATGCTGATGCAGAGAACCAATGAGCTTTCCTATCGTCCGTAAGAATCTCAAAATACAAAGAATAAGCAGGTCTCC
>JAUNJE010000030.1 GCA_030533415.1 Eubacteriales bacterium
GTGCAATGCTAATTGGTAAACTTCTACGTTTCAACTTACTTTTTCGACACTCTGAGGCAGCCGCTGTAAGCGGCTGCCCTCTCTTTTATCGCATTTGCATTTATAGCATTTGCAGGGTATTCAAAACCAGCGTCCACAGGAAAATGGTAGGCAGGCAGAAAACGGTGGTATACGCCACAATCTGACCGGCAAAATTTCCGTCGGCATCCATGGCAACGGCCATGGGATAGCTGCTGACAGCCGTAGGCGCCGCAAAGAGGATCAGCAGCGCACACAGCTCCTGGCCGCGGAAGCCCAGCAATACCGCCCCAAGGAGAAATACCAGCGGGATCAGCACCAGCCGCAGTCCTATGACGGACACCAAATAGCTCCGCTTGGAAACCGTCCCCAGGCTCAGAGAAACGCCGATGGAAAGGAAACTCAAAGGCGTCGTCAACCCGGAAATATCCTCCACGACCCCAAGCACCAATTCCGGCAGCCGCAGGCCGGAGAAATTCACAGCCAAGCCCAGAACGGTGGCAATGACCGTGGGATTCTTCGCGATGGCAAGCAGCAGTTTCCGGGGAGAGGCGGTGCCATTGCGCCCTGCCTCCAGCAAAACCGCCGCCTGGGCGTTAAACATGGGGACCGCAACCGCCCCCAGCAGGGAGACCAGTCCGATATTGCCGGCACCATAGATGCTTTCCGCCACCGCCGCGCCAAACAGCAGATAGTTGGAGCGGAAAATCGCCTGACCATAGGAGGACGCTGTGGGCCGGGGCTTCACAAATTTCGGCACCACCGTCATAGCCACGAGGAAAAGAAGCATCAATCCCGCAGCACCGTACAAAATATAACCAATATTGGTCAGCTTCGAAAAATCCGTATTATAAATGTTGTAAAAGGACAAAGCGGGCATGAACAGCTTGAAAATCAAATTGTCCACTTTCTTCATGGTCGGCGCGTCCGTCACATGGAACACCCGCAAAAGTATGCCGATCCCCACCATGATCGCCATGGGCACCACTACCCGGGCTGCCATTATAAAGCTTTCCATAGTTTCCCTCCCCTGCATATGGTATTATCATAACACAGTAATTTTCTGTTGTAAAGGCAGATATTTCGGGGCATCCTGCTGTATGGGGTGAAAAAAATGAAGAAACAGAAAAAAGAAATGGAATGTATCCGTCTGGATCCCGAGGAACAGCTGTGTCCGGCCTTTGACAGCTGCAGCATCAAGAAATTTGCCGCACCGGACCGTGGCGAAATGGGCGTGTTTGTACTGGACAACTGCGCCGAAGAGCATATCCAGTAGCAGGGACACATCTCCCTGCTTTTTTCTTGGCAATTTCGCCAAATGGCGCAACCTTTTATTGACATTGGCTGGCAACTTGACTATAATATAAGTAAGAGAAGCATAAGCATTCTCGGAAGGAGGCACATTTATGGAAAAGAAAATCATCACCATCAGCCGTGAGTTCGGTTCCGGCGGACGCACCGTCGGCCGCATGGTTGCAGAGAAGCTGGGCATCCCCTTCTATGACAAGGAACTGGTCGATCAGATTGCTGTGGAATCCGGCTTTGCCCCCAAATTCGTCGAAGAGCACGGTGAACATTCCCCCGGCAGCAGCCTGTTCTCTTACGCTTTCGCGCCCCAGGGCGTTCCCGGCGTCATGAACGGCCTGTCCACGGCCGATTTCCTCTGGAATATTCAATGCAGCGTCATCCTGCAGCTGGCGGAGAAAGGTCCCTGCGTCATTGTGGGCCGGAATGCGGACTATATTCTGAAGGACCGCCAGGATGCCCTGCATGTTTATGTCTTTGCGGATATCCCCTTCCGGGCGGAGCGCATTGTCCGCCGCTACGGCGAGTCCGACAAAAGCCCGGAGGCGAGACTGCAGGAGAAGGATAAGCGCCGCCGGGTGAACTACCAGCATTACACCGGACGCACCTGGGGCCAGGCCCAGAACTATGACATCTGCCTGGACACCGGCGTGCTGGGCATCGAGCAGTGCGCGGAAATCGTCTGCGGCGTCGTGGAAAAATCCAAAGAAGAAGCAAAAGTCTGACTGTCTACATAAACCAAGCCCTGCACCGGAAGGTGCAGGGCTCAGGCTGTCGATAAACCCTCTGGCGCGGGAGCGCCCAAGGCTCCCTTGTGCAAAGGGAGCTGTCACGCGAACAGCGTGACTGAGGGATTGTCGCGGTAAAATGTTTCCTTTTTGCCGAATCCCAATGCGAATTCGTAATGTTTCACTGCACAATCCCTCCGAGGCGGCTTGCGCCGCCCCACCTCCCTTTGCACAAGGGAGGCTTTGGTGCAGTGCAAATTGGTAAACTTCTACGTTTGAACTTACTTTTTCGACACTCTGAGCCCTGCACCTTCCGGTGCAGGGCTTTCCCGCATATGCTTCCATTTGTCCGGCAGGTGTGCTATACCGCAGCGGCTTCCTTCTCCTGATCCTGGATGTGGATGCTGACGCCGTTGACCTCCACTTCCTCATCGGCGCAGATCATAATATATTTTACGCCGCCGATGACCCGGGTTTCCAGCAGGCCGCTTCTGGCAGGGTCCACCTTGATGACCACATCCGGGGTCTTCATCTCAAAATGCTTGTCGTCGATGATATTCTTGGGATGCAGGTCGGCCTCGAAGCCAAAGACCTCGTCATAGTCCACACTGAATTTGGCAATGTGCTCCTCACTGACACCGCAAGAGGACAGAACTTCCTTCACATCCTCCTTGCTGATCATCAGCGGTTCGGGAACCTTGCTTTCCTTATGCAGCTCAATGCGCTGGCACAGCTGATCGTGAACGGTCTGCACCACATCCAGGCTGCATTCCTCCTCCAGGGCCGTGGTGAGCAGGGTTTCAAAGGACTTCTTCTGCTCCGCTGCGGGCTTGGGGACAGGGGTATTGAAAACGGCTTCAATCAGGGCATCCTGACTGTTGCTGATGTCATGGGTATAGTACAGGGCGTTATAGATATTGGTGGCGCGGTCGTCAAAGGCCGGGAACAAAAAGCCCAGTGCGGGGGCCGCAACCATCTGGTTCATGGCGCCGTCGTGGAAAAGCTTTTCCTCAGGGACGTAGTGCAGATTGGCCTTGGTCTGCTTTACGGGGCAGATAGTGCACAGGATGTAGGTATAAGTCTCTTCGGACTGGTCACGCTGGGTGGAATCGTCCTTGGACTTGAAGGGCACATCGTAGCTGTCGCAGCCCAGCAAAATCAGGTAGCTGCCCTCCAAAACCACGGTATCTATGATCTTTTTATAGAGTTCCGCCCGCTTTTCTTCGTCCTTCAGCCGGGAAGCCCGCAGATCCATCAGCAGCTGGTGCTCCGGAGCGCCTGCCACCTGCCCGGTTTTGAAGGTGATGTCAATCAAATTCTTGCCGAGAGAACCGGAGAGCGTCCGGCGCAGGAGGGCAAAATACTTATCGGACTCATTTTCCGGCATGATGGCGGTGGACTGCTGAAATTCGGAGATGATCTCCCTGTTATCGTTGACATAGCAGCCGTATATGGCGGTCATATTACTGCGGTCCCTGCGCTGTCTGCGCCGGATCTCGCCGATTTCCTTATCGTTCATGGTGTTACCTCGCTATTGTATCAAAGTGCCTGAGCATTATATCACAGGGAACGGAAAAAATCCAGTGGAAATAGCAAAATCGACGCCCCGCCCTCCCGCTTTCGAAGCCATCTTAAGGGCCGCGCGTGCCAGCGGCGATCCCCCCGATTCCGGCTTTGGGACAAAGCCGTGGAATCTCCGCATGGCCGCGCTTCCTGCAATGACTGCAAAAGCCTTCAGGCGAAGCGCCGGTTTATATGAAAATTATAGCTTCGCCTGGGCCAAACTATAATCTTGTACATTTTTCGGGAAGCTATGGACAATGCGGTGAAAACCGAAAGTAAAAGATTCCCTGTCCAGCCAGTGCCGGAATTGTTCAAAACTTCCTTAGAACGAGAAATCGAATGTCTCCGCCAGGGCTTCCATGAACCCCCGCTCCGTGGGCAGCGGACCGTAGTAGGTCTCCTCCGTGACTACCCCAAGTACATTGACGGTCACAAAGCAATCATCCTTGTCCACGATGATCAGGCCCTTTTCCCCGTTGTTCGCCAGAAGTACCTGCGTACCGTCCTGCATGGTGTAGACCCACTGGTCATAGCTATCCATATCTCCCACATTCAGGATTGCGGCGTCAAAGGACTGCTTCATCACCCGGCGGAACTGGTAGACCGCGCGGTAGGGCCATTCCCCGTTAAGTCCCATTTCTCCCTCCACTTGGAAGGTGCCGTCGGAATAGTAGTAGCCCGGCCAGACATCCGCCTGGGCATCGGTATTCTGGCTGATGATGCTGCGGATCCCCACCGCATTATAGGTTCCCTGGACATTGTCCGCCATTTGGATACTGCCCAGAAGCTTCAGGCCGTAGGTTTCACAGATTTCATCCAGCTTGTCGATCATTTCCTGGTTATAGCACTCGTAGGCGTCATAGGCTTCCGGGGGCAGGAACCCGTTTTGGTCGGCTTCCAGGGCGGCTGCGGTAACATCATAGGCATCCAGGAAGTCATTCCATTCCTTTGCCGCCAGATAGTTTGCCGTTCCGGCAAACCCCTGCAGGGAAATCATCGCATTCGGTTCTTCCGGTGCCGTACCTTCTTGAGAGGCGTCCGGTGCTGGCGGCGTATACTCGCCGACTTTCAGTTCCTGCAGGTTCATGGCCACCACCGCGCAGCCCATCAGGAAAATCATCAGGCCCACAATGGCCGCGATCATCACAGGTTTTTTATACAAAGGTTTCATTGTAGCATCCTTTCTCTGCGGCGGCTCCTCGGATGCTGTGGACAGGATGTTTTTCAGCATTCGGTCTTTTTCCGCCTGGGAAGGCTGAATGCGCTTATAGGCTTCTCGAACGGACTGTCTGTTCATCAGATTCACCACCCAATAAAATTTTAAGCATTTTTCTTGCCCGCGCAAGGCGGGTCCGTACCGTAGCGTGGGGACACTGCAGGTGCCGGGCGATTTCCGCGGTGGAATAGCCCTCGTAATAATACATGTAAACCACCGTTTTATACTCTTGAGGCAGGCTCAAAATGGCTTCCAGAACCGGATTGTCCATGTCCTCTTCTCCGGCCAGTTCATAGTGGTCGTCAATATTTTCATTCCTGCGCCACCATTTTCTCAGGCTGTCTTTGCACAGGTTGGAAGCTGTGACGATCAGCCAGGCCTTTTCGTGGCGTTCATTTTCAAAGGTTTTTCCGCTGGTGATCAGCCGCAGGAAGGTTTCCTGCACCATGTCCTCGGTTTCGGGTTTGTTTTTCATGAAGGAATAGCAGACATAATATACCGTGTCCACATGGCGGTTGTAGATTTGGGTGATTTCTTTGTCCGTACGCAACAAAGAAGGCATTCTCCCCACCTCCTTTCACAATAGATACGATCGAAACATTCCTTTTGTTTCACAGTAGAAAAAATTTTTTAAAAAAGTCACCGGCCTTGCAGCCGGTGACCAGCATTTATTGCATCTGGGAAAGAAGTGTCAGCGGAATGCGGTCTATGGCATGGGCGCTGATGGCTGCCTCTGCCTCCTGCTGGGTGACAGCGTGCAGGTCAGATCCCATGAACCAGGGATTGTCGATATCCCGGAGGGTATCAAACCGGATGATCTCCTCCTGGATCAGCTCTCCGCCGCTGAGACGGCTGAACACATAATTCGTGCAGGAACCGCTTTCCGCGCCGATATTCAAAATCAAACCGTCCTCCCGCAGGAAATAGGAAATTCTCTCCCAGCCGCTCAGAACGTGAACCACTTCCCCCTCTGTCAGGGTGTACAGGTCCAAAATGGTCTGGCTCTCATCATCCAGGGCCAGAATCAGCTCCTCCACGCCATTTCCATCCAGATCGATCATGGCATATCCCAGGCTGTCCAGAGACGAAATATCCCGGAGAATGATGCTCATATCCTCCTGTACATACTGTTCTCCGCCCCAGCCCTCCTGGATGGCCGTCACATATTTATCCAGAAGCTGCGCGTATTTCTGAAAGGCCGTGCTTTCCCCGGTGGGGACGGTTTCTTCTCCGGTAGGCCCGGAATCGTATACCATCTCCACATTCTCCAATTCCACCCAGCCGGCCGGATATCCGGTATTGTCCTCGTCGATCCGGCCCCATTTCTTCCCGTTGACGCTTTCCTGCACTTTCAGCGGCAGCCGTGCCCCCTTCTCTACGGTTCCAACCAGCTGGCTATCTACAGAGGGCATAGAATAAATCTGCAGCTGAGCAGTCGCAACGGCCGCTGCCTGAATCTGGGTCGGGTCCCCATCCACATAGACAAAGGTTTCGGCAAAGGCCTCCATGGCCGCCTTGTCCATAGATATTTCTCCATACTTAATATCCCCCACCCGATTGTCTGACGTCAAAATCAGGATCACATAATCCCCACGGTCGGCCAGGATCAGGGCCTGATCCTCATTCTGGGCCAGAAGCAGGTCAACACCGCTTTGCGTGGTGTACTCCCAATACGCATACTGGGTAATATCCCCAATATCCAGGAGCACGTCGTAAAAGGTGGTTTTCAGGAGACGGTAAAAGCTGAAGGTTATGGGATACGTCCAGGGAGTGCCGGAATACCCAAACAGCGTCTGCCCCTCGACCACAAAGCTTCCATCGGGATAGTAGCCGTTCGAAAAATCGGTAACATTCTGAATGACGCCTTCCCAGGAACGGAGGATGCTGTCCACGGACACAATGTCCAGAAGCTTTTCATAGTCACACAAGACGGTATACCCGCCCTTCAGGCTCAGGCCATATTTCTCACAGAGAGCGTCCAGCTTTTCCTGCATTTGGACACTGCTGCAGCCATAGTCCGGATAGGGTGCCGCCAATCCATCATTCGATTCGTTT
Source organism: Eubacteriales bacterium (assembly GCA_030533415.1). Lineage (GTDB taxonomy): Bacteria > Bacillota > Clostridia > Oscillospirales > Oscillospiraceae > Faecousia. The sequence goes on from JAUNJE010000030.1 coordinate 6,886, forward strand.
TTGGTTTTCAGATAGGCATTCCACTCCTGGATGGCCTTGTACTGGCCGGATTCAAAGAAATCCTGTAAAGAGCGGGACGTAAATGCCGGCACGGTATCCTCTGGCGCGGCCAGTTCCGCGCCGTGCGTCCCCGCCCGGCCAAGGACAAACACGCCGATGAGAACCACTGCGAACAGTGCCGCGGCGGCGGGAATCCACGACCACCGGCGTGTGGGCGCCTGTTTGGCTTGATAGGTCCGGCGGGCAGGCTTTTTTTCCTCCGGGAGACGGGAAAGGATTCCCTCCCGCATCCGTTCCCTCTGTTCATCGGTGGGATTTACCATATCCATTGCGCCATGAATGATATTCTTCCTCATTATACCGCACCTCCCAACGTGTTCATCAGCTGTCTCCTGGCCCGGGACAGGCGGCTGCGGACCGTGCTTTCCGGGCACTTCAAATGGCGGGCGATCTCCGCAGTGGTGTAGCCCTCGTAATAATACATGTAGACGGCATCCTTGTAATCCTGGGGCAGGGCCAGAATGGCATCCAGCACAATGCTGCTGGTTTCCCTGTCATTCTGGGGCAGATCGTCATAGTCGTCCAAATTCTCATTGTGGCGCCACCATTTCTTCAAGGTATCCTTGCACAGGTTCGACGCGGTAACAATGAGCCATGCTTTTTCATGGCGCTGGTTTTCAAAGGCCTTTCTGCAGGACATCAGCCGAAGAAAGGTTTCCTGGGTCATATCTTCCGCCTCCGGAGCGTTCTTCATGTACGCATAACAGATGCGGTAAACAGTATCCACGTGACGGTCGTATATTTCCATAATCTCTTTGTTTGTGCGCAGCGAAGTGGGCATTACCGTCACCTCCTCTCACCAAAGATACGATTGAAGGGCGCAAAACGTTGCAGGAAACGAAAAAAAATTTGAAAAGCGCATTGGCAAAATCCGTAAGAAGAATGTCCGCCAATGCGCAATATTGATTTTGGGTTCACTCCCAAAGGCAGTTCCAGTTCTGGACAAAATACTCGATGCCGGAATACAGGGTGGTCAGCACGATGATGGCGATGACGATCCCATTCAACACCGGGATGCCGGGAACCGCCATCATCACACACAGTCCCACCATGGTGCTGGCGGTTTTGATCTTGCCGCTCCATCCCGCGGCGATGACCGTACCCTTCTGAACGGCAACCAGACGAAGCCCGGTGACCGCGAATTCCCGTGTCAGCACGATCATCAGCGCCCAGGCAGGAAATACGCTCCATTCGCAGAACATGGTCATGGCGGCAATGGTCAGCAGCTTATCCGCCAAGGGGTCAAGAAATTTGCCGAAGTCTGTGATCTGGTTATAATGCCGGGCAATGTAGCCATCCACGAAGTCCGTGCAGCTGGCGACAATGAAAATAGCCAGGGACAGATACAGCCATATGCCGCGCTGTCCCCCGGATAAGTACATGGTCACCATGAAAACGGGGATCATGGCCACGCGCGTCAGGGTAATTTTGCTTGCCGTTGTCATGCCTGCGCCTCCTCCAGCACATAGCCGGAAAGGTCACCGTCTATGCAGCCGTCAATCTTCACCATCACAAATTCCCCCTCCCGGACCGGCTCCTCAGAGGAAATCCAAACCCTGCCGTCAATATCGGGAGAATCCGCGTAAGTACGGCCGTAGAACTGCTCCATTTCCTCATCATATCCGTCCACCAGGACCTCCAGGGTCTTGCCGGTCATGGAGGCGTTGTACGCGTCCATAATGCCGGACTGGAGCATTTCAATGGCCTCCGCCCGCTTGACAGCGGTTTCATTGTCCACAAACGCCATTTTGGCCGCGGGCGTTCCCTCCTCCGGGGAGAAAGCAAAAGCACCCACACGCTCCAGCCGCTGCTCCCGCAGGAAGTCGCACAGCTCCTGGAACTCTTCTTCCCCCTCTCCGGGCAGTCCGGTGATCAGGCTGGTGCGGATCACCAGACCGGGAATCCGGGCGCGGAGCTTGGCAAAAAGCGCCCGCAGGAATTCCCCGTCCCCCCGGCGGTTCATAAGCTTCAGAATTTTGCTGTTGCAGTGCTGGATAGGGATATCCAGGTACTTGACGATCTTCGGCTCCGAAGCCATGACGTCAATGAATTCATCGTCAATTTCGTCCGGGTAGACATAGTGAACCCGAATCCAGTGCAGCTGCTCGATTTCGCAGAGCTTGCGCAGCAGCTCCGGAAGCAGGCGCCTGCGGCCCGGCAGGTCCGTTCCATAGCGGCTGGTGTCCTGGGCCACCACGATCAGCTCCCTGACGCCGCTGTCCGCCAGCAGCCGGGCTTCATACAGCACATCGTCCAGTTGGCGGCTCCGGTACCTGCCCCGCAGGTAGGGAATGATGCAGTAGGCACAGCGGTTGTCGCAGCCCTCGGCAATTTTGATGTAAGCGTAATGCTCCGGCGTGGTGACGATCCGTCCAGTCTCCTGCTCCGGGGCATTGATGGAGGCAAAGTCCGCAACCTGGGTGTCCTTCAGCAGGTCCTCAATGGCGGGGACGATCTCGGTATAGCTTCCCGTGCCCAAAATACCGTCCACCTCGGGCATTTCCGTCAAAATGTCCTGCTGATACCGCTGGGACAGGCACCCGGTGACCAGGATTTTTCCTACCAGCCCCTGCGCCTTCAGCGCGGCGGTTTGCAGAATATAGTCGATGGCCTCGGCCTTAGCCGAATCAATAAATCCGCAGGTATTGATTACAACCACATCGCTGCCCGGGATGTCCTCCTTGACGGTGTGCCCGGCCTCCCGAACACGGTACATCATCCGCTCACAGTCCACCTGATTCTTGGCGCAGCCAAGGGAAATAAAACCTATCTTTGCCATTCCATAGCTACCTTTCTCCCGCATCAAAGGGAATTGCCCCAGGGCAGCTCCCGCGCGGTTATTTGATTCATATGCCGCAGGCATTTTTGCCGCCATGGTCCTCAGGCGGTCACTCTTCCAGCTCCACGGCCGCAAGCTCCAGACGCCCCAGGCAGGTGCGGATGGTTCCATAGGAATGCCCCTTGCGTATGAGGGCATCCACAGCCCGCTTCACTTCCCGCCGGCCGCTGTTTTCATCCAGGCGGGCGGTCAAAAAAGCCGCAATGTATTCCTCCTGGTCCGGGTAATCCTCAAGCGCTTCTGCCCAGTATTCCCTGGGAATCCGCTTTTCGTAAAGGGCCTGCTTGGCCCTTGCCAGGCCATAGCCCTTGCCGATACAGGAGCGCACCACCTGCTGGGCCGTATTGCGGTCGTCCACAAGGTGAAGCTCCTCCATCCACTGTACCGCTTCTCTCGCCTGGGCCGGGTCCTCCCCTTTTCGCACCAGACGGTCCTCCAGGTCCCGGCGGGAAACGCTGGACGCGGAAACAATCCGCACGGCACGCATTTTGGCGGACATCTGTCCCGCCGCGGCAAGAAGCTTGTCCATTTCCTCCCGGCTCAGCTCCTTGCCGGGATAAAGGCCGAAGTCCTCCACGGTCTGCCGGTAGAAGCCCATCTTGGTTCCGTCCTCAAAGGCGGCCCAATAGCGGCCCGCACGGTCGGGGGTGGTTTTCAGAGACTCAAGCCTCATCGTCGAAATCGTCGGCGCTGACGGCTACGGCCTTTTCCGCTGCTTTGGCCGGGGCTTTGGGGGCGGCGCCGTTCAGCTTCCACAGGTTCTCCCGAACCTGGGCCTCCACCTGCTGGGCAATTTCGGGGTTGCTCATCAGATAATCCTTGACGGAGTTCGCACCCTGGCCGATCCGCTCGTCTCCCATGGAGAACCAGCTGCCGCTCTTCTGGACGATGTCCATCTGAACCGCCAAGTCCACCAGTTCGCCCCATTTGGAAATGCCCTGGCCGTACATGATCTCAAAGACCGCTTCCCGGAAAGGAGGGGCCACCTTATTCTTGACCACCTTGACCCGGGTTTTGTTGCCGATGACGTTGCCGCCCTCCTTGATGGACTCAATGCGGCGGACATCCAGACGGACGGAAGAATAGAATTTCAGGGCGTTGCCGCCGGTGGTGGTTTCGGGATTGCCATACATGACGCCGATCTTCATACGCAGCTGGTTGATGAAAATCACCACGCAGTTGGTCTTGGCAATGGTGCCGGCCAGCTTTCTCAGTGCCTGGGACATCAGACGGGCCTGCAGTCCCACAAAGGTATCGCCCATCTCCCCCTCGATCTCCTGCTTGGGGACCAGGGCGGCCACGGAATCCACTACCACGGCGTCAATGGCGCCGGAACGAACCAGGGCATCGGTAATTTCCAGGGCCTGCTCACCGGTGTCCGGCTGGGAAATCAGCAGGTTATCGGTATCCACGCCCAGGGCTGCGGCATAGACCGGATCCAGGGCATGTTCCGCGTCCACAAACGCCACTTCGCCGCCCCGCTTCTGGGCTTCTGCCAGAATGTGCAGCGCCAAAGTGGTCTTACCGGAGGATTCCGGGCCATAGATTTCCACAATACGGCCCTTGGGCACACCGCCGATGCCCAGCGCCGCATCCAGCGCCAGGGAGCCGGTGGGAATGGCCTCCACATTCATTTCCGGGCGGTCCCCCAGACGCATGACCGTACCCTTGCCGAAATTTTTGTCGATCTGGGCCAGAGCCGTCTGCAGGGCTTTCTTCTTGTCGGCCGCAGGGGCGGGCGCTTCATAAACCGTTTTCTTTGTAGCCATATTAGTCTTCCTTCCTGCCGTACTGGGCAAGCACGGCCCTTTCTCTGTCGTTATAGTCTCTGGTACGCTCCAGAATGGTATACCCATTTTCTTCCAGGATGCGGCAAACCGCACTGCCCTGCCCCATGCCGAATTCCAGGCACAGGTAGCCACCGGGCTTGAAAGCCGCAGCGTAGTTCCGGGCGATGGCACGGTAAAAATCCAAACCGTCCTCGCCGCCGTAAAGCGCCATCCGTGGCTCAAAATCCCTGACGCTCCGGGGAAGCTGCTCCATTTCCGCCCCGGTCACATAGGGGGGATTGGAAACGATCATGTCGAATTTGCCCAGGAATGGTGCCGGAGGCTGCAGCGCGTCCGCCTGGACACAGCGCACCCGTCCGCTGAGCTTGTTCCGGGCCGTATTTTCCTTCGCAATGCCCAGGGCGTTTTTGCTCAGGTCCGCAAGGGTCACCCGGGCATCCTTGACCCGGCTGGCAATGGCAAGGCCGATGCAGCCGGAACCGCAACACAAGTCCAAAATCCGGGGGTCTTGGTCAAGAAACAGGCCCTGGCGGATGGCAAGTTCGGTCACAGCGCAGGTATCATCCCGGGGAATCAGCACATCCGGCGTCACATACAGCGGAAGGCCGTAAAATTCCCATTCCCCCAGCACATAGGCCAGCGGTTCCCCGTCCAGCAGCCGCCGCAGGCCCACTTCCACCGCCTCCACCACCTTCTCGGAGGCATACAGCTCCCGGTCCGCCAGGACGGCTTCCTGACTTTTGCCGGAAACATGGCACAGCAGGCTCCTGGCCATAAAGCCGGCCTGCTGCGCATCCTCCGTGGCCAGCAGCGCCCGGCGGGTATCCAGATACAGCTCACCGTACTGTTTTACCATCGGTCGGCGCCCTCCTGTTCCGGAAGAACGGCCTGTACGGCGGCAATGCCCACTTCGATCATGGAATCATCCGGCTCGTTGGTGGTAAAATTCTGCATCCACATGCCGGGAGCAGTGAGAATTTTGGTAAACCAATTGTCATGGCCCCCTGCCCAGCGGTTGATCTCATAGGTGATGCCAACCACCAGCGGAATCAGCAGAAGCTTAAATACAATCATAATCAGACGGTAGACAAAGCTTCCCCGCATGGTCTCCAGCGCCGGGACCAGTGCCAGCAGCCCGGTGGACGCCACGGAGAACACCAAAATGGAGATCACCATCACCACCAGCAGGAAGCTGGTACCGCAGCGCGGATGCAGCCGGGTTTGTATCCGGACATTTTCCACCGTCAGGGGCAGCCCCGCTTCATAGCAGCGGATGGTCTTATGCTCCGCCCCATGGTAGGAAAAGAGCCGCCTCATCTCTCCCATCCTGGAAATCGCCAGCATATACGCGAGGAAAATGCCCATGCGGATGACACCCTCTACCAGATTCAAGACAAAGGTATTGGGGATCCAGCGGTCAAAAAAGCTGCTGATGACCATAGGCAAAAGGAAGAACAGTACCACGGACAGCCCAAGCCCCATGGCCACTGCGATCCCGAGAACCGCTTGCTGGAACTTTTCGTTCCCCAGCTTCTTTTCCAGCCACAGGTCAAATTTGGAAGGCTCCTCCTGCATTTCCTCCGGCGCCAGGTCAGCGGAACGCAGCAGCGCCTTGACTCCCACCACGTTGGAATCGAAAAAATTGAAAACACCCCGGATGAAGGGCCAGCTTTTGAAGGATTTGGGCGGATTCCGCTTTCTGGGATGGGTCTCCACAGTCAGGCCGTCCTGGGTGCGGATCACAATGGCATCCTTATCCGGCCCACGCATCATGATCCCCTCAATCAGTGCCTGGCCGCCGATCATGGTTTTGAATTTTTCACAGCACTGAGGTTCTTTTTTTACCATAAATTGCGTCTCCTTAATGCGCGGCAGGCAGCCGCACGGTCACCAGTGTACCGCCTCCCGGAGCGTTCTCCAGGGTCAGGGTACCGCCGTGCATCTCCACGATCTCGTCGCAAACCGCCAGACCGATGCCCGTTCCCCGGGCCTTGGAGCTACCTTTATAGAATTTCTTTTTGACCAGGGGGAGTTCATCCTCGGGAATGCCGGGGCCGTAGTCCCGGATGCGTACCATCACCGCATCCCCATCGTACTCCATAGACGCGTCCACCCGTTTCCCCTCGCCGCCATGCTTGGCAGCGTTGTCCAGAATGTTCAAAAACACCTGGCGCAGCCGCTTGGGGTCGCAGGGGATCTCGGGGATGTCCTGGTCATTGTCTATGTAGTGCAGCTGGATGCCGTCCTGTGCCAGACGGCTTCCGTACATATAGACCGTATCCTCAAATTCGGCCCGAATGTCTGTAGGCTCCACGGACAGCGTCATGCGGCCGTCCTGCATCCGGGTAAAGTCCAGCAGCTCCATCACCATTTCCGTCAGTCGCTTGGCCTCACTGGAGATGATCTTCAGGCCCTGACGGGTATCGGCGTCCAGATTTTCGTCCGCCAGCAACGTTTCGCTCCAGCCGTTGATGACCGTCAGCGGTGTCCGCAGCTCATGGGACAGCTGGGATATAAACTCCGCCTGCATTTTTTCATTCTGCGCAATTTTATTGGACATCTCGTTGATGGTGTCCGCCAATTCGCCGATCTCATCCCGGTAGGGGGTTTTGATCTGGACGCCGTAGCTGCCATTGGCAATGCGCTTGGCCTTCTCCGTGATCTCCGCCACGGGATTCATGATGGAGCGCAAGTAATAGTTGCTGCTGAACACCACCACCGCCAAAACAACCAGCAGCACCATGCTGCTGATCAGCGCTACCAGCACGATCTGGATGTCCAGCTTGCGGGTTGAGGTCACATACCGCAGCACGCCGATGACCTCCCCATTGGAATAGATCATAGGGCAGGACACCGCCATAATGCGCTCCCCGGTTCCGGGATTCTTGCCCACAAAGGCAGAGGGCTTGCGGTGGTTCACCGCCTCCTGAATTTCCGGCGTGCTGGGGGATTCCCCCGCCCATTGGCCGTAGGAAGAGGCAACCATGTTGCCATCCTTGCTGATAAACTGCAGCTCCAGCGCGTCTTTGTATTCAAAGGTCTGGGCGTAGGTGATGCAGGACTGGTAGTATTCGTTATAGCTCTGGTCGATATAGTCCGCGAAGAAATCGGTGGTGGTCTTGGCCCGGTTTTTCAAATCCGATTCCATATTGGAGTAGTAATAGGCGGAAAAGGACGCCGTCACCGCCATCACGCAGACCAGTCCCAGCGCAAAGACCACACTGGCCGTATTCAGAAGCCACCGCTTGCGCAGTCCGCCAGCTTGGAGCATGGATCTGATATTCATCTTGCGTTATGCGCCCCACTTGTAGCCAAGGCCCCAAACCGTGGTGATATAGGTGGGGTTGGCGGTATCATCCTCAATTTTGATGCGAAGCCGGCGGATGTTTACATCCACGATCTTCAGCTCACCTTCGTAGTCGCGGCCCCAGACGGCGGACAGGATGTCCTCCCGGGACAGGGCGCGGCCCGGATTCTGCATGAACAGCTTCAAAATCGCGTACTCCACCTGGGTCAGACGGATGCGGTTGCCGCTCTTTTCCAGGGTATGGTTGCGGGTATTCATGACAAAGGGCCCTTGGGTCAGCAGCTCGGAGCTGGCGCTGCTGTCTCCGCCGATGCGGCGGTACAGGGCGTCAATGCGCGCGGTCAGTTCCGCGGGAGAAAAGGGCTTGGTCACATAGTCGTCGGCACCGGTCATCAGGCCGGTAACCTTGTCCATCTCCTGGGTCCGGGCAGTGAGCATGATGATGCCCATCTGCTTATTGGTGGCACGGATCCGGCGGCAGACTTCAAAGCCATCCATATCCCCCGGCACCATGATGTCCAAAATGGCGACTCCCACATCCGGGTTTGCCATAATGGCATCCAGTGCCTCCTGGCCGTCCCCCGCTTCGATGGCATCATAGCCGGCACGCTTCAAATTGATGACCACGAAGCTGCGGATATTCAATTCATCTTCCATAATCAGAACCTTTTTCATATTTTACCTCTCATATACCATATTATAGACTATGCTTCGCAGCACCGGTTCTTTGCTGTTCCTATTCTCCCGTCCGCCAATCCTGGCGGATCTGGCGGAAGCTATTGATCAAATAGTCCTCCGTAATGCCATACAGCAGCGCGTATTCCTCCAGGCTCGCCGCGTAGGCCACGCCCTCGGTCCGGTACAGGGCAAACCGCCCGTCCCGCACCGCGTCCTCATCCCGGCTGCTGCCTGTGAACACATAGATGGTAAACAGCCGCGCGGCCTCCTGATAAGATTCATCCCACACATAAAAGGCGTAGGTCCCCTCCGTCTGTTCCACGGAAACCCGTTTGGCCCAGCTGCCGCCCAGCTGTACATACCAGCCGCCCATATAATAGTGGAAGGTATATATCTTGTCCCAGGCCCGTCCTCCCGAATCCATGGAAAACCACCGGAGCAGGAACTTCTGGGCGCCGTCCCGCCATTGGGAAACCGGCTTCATGGCAATCAGACTGGGCAGCTCCAAAATACCGTCTTCATCAATATCCTCGGCATAGACATAGAAGTTGCGCAGGGTCATGATGCTGGTCTCCGCCTCGCTGGAAAAGGAGATGTTGGTAAAGCTTCCATTGCGCAGGGCAAAGACATCCGTCACAATGGCGCCTTCCTCCGCTGAACTGGCAACAAACACCGCCGGCACATCGTCCTGCAGCTTGCCGGTCCGGATCCGGCGGATGCGGGAAGGCTCCGCCGACAGTTCCGTTTCCACGGACCGTTCGACCTGCCCGTTTCCGGCACTGTAAAGCACCGCCATGCCGCGCTCCGTCTCCCCCTCACCGGGACGGAGCACCATCAGCTCCTTGCGGCCGTTCTCATCCAGGTCACAGGTCAGGAACTTGGTATACCCCACCTGAAGCAGCAGCTCCGCGCTTCCGCCGGAAAAGGTATAGACCGAAACATTGCGCAGCACCTGGTCACTGACCTGCCGGCCGATGACCAGCTCACAGCCGGGCTTTTCGTCAAAGTCCACATATTCGATCTGCTCAAAGGCCGCGCCGTTTCCCTCGATGGTCTCCATGAGGACGCAGCTTCCGTCCTCTTCCTGCCTGAAAATCAGCACCTGCAGGGGTTTTTCCGAATTTCCCTTGGCAAACACCAGGTATTCCTCTACCCCGTCGCCGTCCAGGTCTGCCCGCTGCACCGTCTGCTGGTTTTCGCCGGAAATCGGGGCGCAGTAGGTAAGTCCTGTCATGGCCGAATCAATGGCGGACTGTAAATGGTTATATTCCTCCGAACGCTTTGGAGGAACGTACATTTCCTCCACGGTCCGCATGGCGCAGCCCGCGCAGAGCGATGCCGTCAGCGCGAGCACCGCCAGAAGCAGGATTCTCTTTTTCACGGCATCAACTCCTCTTAATCTGATATTATAGCACATATATTTGAAAAAGAAAAGCTATTTTACAACAACATTTCCCTCTCCAAGGACATTTTTCAGCTCCAGGAGCATATTGTCCATCAGCGCGCAGCGGGTACCCCGCCGCTGCTTGGTATCGGCAAAATAGACCACCGCGCCGCTGCTGCCGGGGAACATGTTCAAAATCGCCCGGATCTTGGGGAACAGTTTCCCCTCCTCACTGGGAAGCCGCAGATACAGGGTACCCATTTGGGGCGCTGCCTGCACGGGAGGGCTTTGCGGTTCCGGGCTTCCATTGGCGTAATCGGAAATGGGACGGGCACGGTTGATGACGATCTGCGGCTCCTTGTCGTCCCGCAGGGAGAGCCTGCCCGTAATGACCACGGCGCTGTTTTCCCGCAGATAACCGCCGAATTGGTTCAGCACATTGGAAAAAGCCAGCATCTCAATGGCGGCGGTGTCATCCTCCACGGTGACATAGGCCATCATGGAATTGCTCCGGGTGGTTTTCATTTTGACGCTCTGGACGATGCCCGCCACACTGACGGTCTGGTCGTCCTCAAAGCTGCTTTCCTCGTCCATCAGCTTGCCGATGTTCACCACATGGGTGTTGCGCAGGTACGGGCGGTAATCGTCCATAGGATGGCCGGAGATATAGATGCCGGTGGTCTCCTTCTCCATGGCCAACAGGTCGGCCTTGTCCAGTTCCTTCATTTTCGGAATAGGGACCTTCGCGGCGGCATCGTCCTCCTCCAGCATGGCAAACAGGCCCATCTGTCCTTCCAGATTTTTCTTTCGGGAGACGGCTACGCTGTCCATAAGCTGGTCGTAAACCGCCAGCAGCTCACTGCGGTGGTAGCCAAAGCAGTCCGCGGCGCCGCACTTGATGAAATTCTCCACGGCCCGCTTGTTCAGCTCTCCTTCCCCCATCCGCTCGATGAAATCCTCCAGGGATTTGAAAGGACCGCCCTCCCTGCGTTTTTTCACCATGGAGCGGATCAGGCCCCGGCCCACATTCTTGACCGCTCCCAACCCAAAGCGGATGGCATCGCCCTCCACCGTGAAATGGTCGTCGGAATGGTTCAGATCCGGGGGCAGGACGGGAATTCCCAATTCCTTGCACTCGGCAATATAGCCGGAAATTTTGACGGCGGAATCCAGGACGGAGGTCATCAGCGCCGCCATATACTGACGGGGATAATGGCATTTCAGGTATGCGGTCTGGTAGGATACCACCGCGTAGCAAACGGCATGGGCCTTGTTAAAGGCGTAATTGGCAAAGTCCACGATCTCATCGTAAATGGATTGGGCCACCGCTTCGCTGACCCCATGGGCAATGGCCCCCGAAATATTCTGCTCCGGGTCCCCATAGACAAAGACCTTCCGCTCCGCCTCAATGACCTTCATTTTCTTCTTGGAAATGGCCCGGCGGATGTTGTCCGCCTGCCCCATGGTGTAGCCGCCCAGGGAACGGAATATCTCAATCACCTGCTCCTGATAGACGATACAGCCATAGGTGACCTTCAAAATCGGCTCCAACAGCGGCGTTTTGTACCGGATCTTCCGGGAATCCAGCTTATTTGCGATAAACGTGGGAATGGAATCCATGGGGCCGGGCCGGTACAGGGCCACAATAGCCGTAATATCCTCGATAGAGCTGGCCTTCATGCTGACGCAGACACCGGTCATTCCGGCGGATTCCAGCTGGAAAACGCCCTGGGTCCTGCCCTCGGTCAGCATGGCAAAGGTTTCGGAATCGTCATCCGGAATTTTCGCAATGGAAAAATCCGGCTCCAGCTTTCGGATCTCCTTTTCCGCGTCGTCGATCACCGTCAGGTTCCGCAGGCCCAGGAAGTCCATTTTCAGCAGTCCCAGCTCCTCGATGGTGGTCATGGTATACTGGGTCACCACGGTATCGTCGTTCCGGGACAGGGGGACATAGGTATACACCGGGTCCGCGGTGATCACCACACCCGCGGCGTGGGTGGAGGAATTGCGGGGCATTCCCTCCAGACTCATGGCGGTGTCAATCAAAGTTTTGACCCGGTCGTCGCCGTCGTACATCTCCTTTAACTTGGGAGAAATTTCCAGCGCTTCCTTCAGGGTGATGTGCAGCGGCATGGTGGGGACCAGCTTTGCCACCACATCGGTCTCCGCATAGGTGAAATTCAGGGCGCGGCCCACGTCCCGGATGGCGCCCCGGGCCGCCATGGTGCCGAAGGTCGCGATCTGGGCCACATGGTCGGTGCCATACTTGCGCATGACGTACTCGATGACCTCACCCCGGCGCTCCTGGCAGAAATCCGTATCGAAATCCGGCATACTGACCCGCTCCGGGTTCAAAAAGCGCTCGAAAATCAGCGCGTATTTCATGGGGTCCACTTCCGTGATGTGCATGCAGTAGGCCACAATGGAAGCGGCGCCGGAGCCACGGCCCGGGCCAACGGGGATGCCCTGCTCCTTGGCATAGCGTATAAAATCCCAAACGATCAGGTAGTAGTTTACATAACCCATTCGGCTGATGACGCCGATCTCATATTCCAGCCGCTCCCGGTAGCTGTCGGGAGGGTCCGCATAGCGCTCCCGGAAGCCCTTCATGCACAGCTCCCGGAAATATGCTTCATTGGTATAGCCCTCGGGAACCGGGAAAGAGGGCAGGTGGTATTCATGGAAGGTAAATTCCAAATTGCAGCGGTCCGCGATTTTTACCGTGTTTTCAAAGGCTTCATCACAGCCCGGGAACAGGGCGCGAAGCTCGTCTTCACTCTTGATATAGAATTCCTCGGTCTGGAATTTCATCCGGTTTTGATCGTCCACAGTCTTGCCCGTCTGGATGCACAGCAGTACATCCTGCATTTTGGCATCCTCTTTGCGCAGGTAGTGGGCATCGTTGGTCACCACCAGGGGCAGTCCCGTTTCCCGGGCCAGCCGGAGAATTCCCTGGTTGACGGGCCGCTGCTCGTCGATGCCGTGGTCCTGCAATTCCAGATAGAAATTCCCTTCCCCAAAAAGCTCTGCCAATTTTAGGGCATATTCCTTGGCGGAGGTGTAGTCCTCCTCTATCAGATACTGCGGGATAGCGCCCGCCAGGCAGGCGGACAGGGCAATCAGGCCCTCATGGTGCTTTTCCAGCAGGGCCAGGTCCACCCTCGGTTTTCCATAGAAGCCGTGGATGAAGGCCTCAGACACCAAATAGCAGAGATTTTCATAGCCGGTGCGGTTCTCGCACAGCAGTACCAGGTGGTAAGGGTCATTGTCGATGCCGTGAATGCGGTCGGCCATCCCCCGGCGGGCAACATATACCTCGCAGCCGATGATGGGTTTGATTCCGGCGGCCTTCGCCGCCTTGTAAAAGTCGATACAGCCGTACATGACGCCATGGTCGGTAATGGCCACGGCGGTCTGTCCCACCTCCTTGATCCGGTCCATCAGGCCGTCGATCCGGCAGGCGCCGTCCAGGAGGCTGTATTCGGTATGAACATGTAAGTGCGCAAAGCTCATTTCCCTGTCTCCTTTGCCAAAAGCACCAGTTTTTTCATGCGGTTGTTCATGGCCGGCTTGGTGATGGGCGGCTCCATCATCACCGCCAGTTCAGACAGCGACGCGGAAGGGTTTGCTTCCCGGGCATCCGCCGCCTGCCTCAGCTTGGGGGGAAGGGTTTCCAGCTGTCCCGCTTCCCTCAGGACACGGATGGCCCCCAGCTGCTCCTGGGCCGCCTCCACCACCTTGGAAATATTGGCGTCGTCGCAGTTGCAGCGGCGGTTGACCTTGTTGTTCAGCTCCTTTTCCAGCCTTGCCTCCATAATGCCCATGGCCGCAACCGGGGCGCCCAGGTAGGTCAGAAAGTCGGAAATCTGTTCGCTCTGCTTCAGATACAGGACCTGTCCCCCGCCCCGGCGGGCCAGCTTCGGCGGGAAATCCATGACCTCCCGCATCAGGGCGTCGGTCTCCCGGGCCACACTTTGATGGGTGGTGGTGATCTCCATATGATAGCCTTTGCCGGGATCGGTCACGCTGCCCCCCGCCAGAAAGGCCCCACGGAGGAAGGCGCCTTTGCAGCAATCCTCCTCCACCACAGGCAGGTTCACATGCAGCGCCAGAATCTCCCGGGCGTCAAATCCGAAGGAGGCCATGATCCTCCCGGTTTTTTCACGCTCCCAAATCTGAAACACCAGCTTTCCGGGCGCCTCCAGGCTGGGAAAGCTGTCAAAGGCCAGTCCAAAGGCTTTGTGAAACAGCTTGGGCAGGATATAGGCAAATTCCCGGCTTTCGGTGATGATCTTAATGCCATCCGGCTGAAAGCTGTTGCAGTACAGCAGGATGCCGAAACACTCCGCCAAAGCGCAGCAGGATTTCTGCGGAAGGCTGCGGCAGACCTCCGCCTTGGCGGACGCAGAGAAGGATATGGCCATGGGGAGGACTCCTTTCGAATGAAAATAAACTTACCAAATGCGCACTTCCGGCTCCAGACGGATACCGGAATTTTCAAAAACCTGATTGGAAACCTGCTGCAGCAGGGTTTTCACATCCTCTGCGGTGGCGTTTCCCAGGTTTACGGCAAAGCCCGCGTGCTTTTCGGAAATGGCGGCCCCACCTACCCGGAAGCCCTTCAAGCCCGCCTGCTCGATCAGTGCGGCGGCATAACCGCCCACCGGGCGCTTGAAGGCGGAACCGGCAGAGGGGTAATCCAGGGGCTGGGCAGCCATACGTTTGGCGATCAGTTCCTTCATTCTGGCCCTGACCTCCTCCGGGGATTTTTCCGTCAGCTGGAAGTCCGCGCTGACAACGATATCCGGGGTCCCCTCCAAAACACTGTGGCGGTAGGAAAACTGCATTTCCTCCCGGGACAGGTGCCGGATGGCGCCAAACCTGTCCATGACCTCCACGCTCTGCACAATTGCGGACATCTCACCGCCATAGGCACCGGCATTCATGTAGATGCCGCCGCCTATGCTTCCGGGAATGCCATGGGCAAATTCCATGCCCCCCAAGCCCAGATTGGCCGCGAAAACGGCTCCCCGGGTCATGGTCACCCCCGCCATCAGGCGAATCCGGTTCCCGCCCAAATGCTCCATACCGTCCAGGCAGTCCTTCAGGCAGAGCACCAGGCCCCGCATTCCCGCATCCGGCGCCAGCACATTGGTGCCTGCACCTAAAATAGCAGGTTTGCAGTCCAATAAAGCGGACGTTTTCAAAATTGCCGACAATTCCTCCCTATTTTTGGGGAATGCCATTACCTCGGCTCCTCCGCCGATACGGAAAGAGGTGTGCCGGGACAGGGGTTCGTTGAACCGCAGCTCCGTTTCCGGGAGGAATGCGGAGATTTTCCGCTGAAAATCCGTCAAATCAGTCATAAACGCCTCCGGGTGTATACTAGGATTAGTATAGCATATTCCCCGCAATTATGCAATTATTACAACCATGAAATTTGTGTAACTAGAAATCCTCCGCTGCCTGAAACGCAGCGGAGGATAAGGCCATCTTTAGGGTTCTTCGCCTTCTGTAATGGCACGCATTGTTTTTTTGGTTTCCGTCTCATCAAATCGCAAAACACTATGGTACATACCATCTCCATAGATATCCACCATATCGCCCCAGCTATTTGCGGGACAGTTGCCGCCGTCCTCAAAGGTCATCTCCGGCAGCATGGGCAGCAGCGTCACCAGGTACTCCGTGATCTCCGATTTGCTCATGCTCGTGGTGATCATGGGCAGGACCTCATTGGCCAGCGCCTGCAAATCAGAAAGGCTCTTGCCCTTGAGTTTGGTCAGCACAGCCTCCATAAACATCCGCTGGCGGCTGGTACGCTTGATATCGCTCTCACTGTCGCCTTCCGCCTTGCGCATACGGGCATAGGCCAGAGCAGTATCGCCATCCAGCCAGTTAATGCCAGGCTCTACCTCCTGCCAGACCTTGCCGTCCGCATTCAGGTAGTTCGCTTCCGCCTCTGTCAGCTCAATATCGATACCATCGATCATATTTACAACCTTGACAAAGGCCTCGAAATCAATTTCAAAATTGTAGTCTACTTCTATGCCGAAATTACTATACAGTGTCAGGTTCATCAGTTCCATGGAGCCGGCAACGCCGTCGCCATATAGAGAGCCTAAATGATAGACGGTAGTCAGTTTGATTCTTCCAAAATAATGCCCTTTATAATCCGGCGGCCTTACAAGGGAATCTCTCAAAAGGGAGATCATGGTCAGCTTTTTGGTATAAGTATTGATAGAGCAAAGGATTGCGGTATCCGCAAAGCGCTCCTCTTCCCCATCCCGGGCCGCCTGTCCAACAATCAGAATATTCAGATAATCCGCGCTGGACGCCACATGAGGCTCGGTGGTGGCAACGGTCGTTGCCTCTGTGGTTTCCGGCTGGGTTGTTTCCTCCGCTGGCCCCGTGGTCTCTGTCGCTGGCGTCGTGTATTCGATCTTGGGAACTTCCACGATATTTATTTTGTTCAGCATCACATTATAGTAAACGATCCCCGCAATGAGCACAGCCACGATCAGCACAAGCACAACCGCAAGGATAATTAAGGCTGTTTTCTTTCCGCCCAAAGGCCGCTTCGCCTTTTTCCGTTCATACCGTCCGCTCACCTTTTACCTCCAGATCAACAGTGATTTTTTGTATTGTATCATGTTCCGCGCTGGAATACAAGCACATTTTTCCTTTTTCCTTATCAAAGAAAGGAGAAATTGGGCAGCTCCGAAGAGCTGCCCAATCAAAGGTCCGATCATCTTCCGGCTTATTCCCCGGTTCCCTCAGTAATGGCCATCATAAGCTTCTTGTTTTGTCCGGCATCAAACTTCAAAACGCTGGACTGAGTGCCAAACAAATCAATCAGCTCACCCCAATAGGTATCCTCTACCGGACAGGTCCCGGATTCCACCGTCAACTCAGGAAGCAGGGGCAGGATTTCCCACATGCAGGTAGTGATCTCGTCATTGGTCATGTTGGTTGTAATGTTCGGCAGAACCGCATTGGCCAGTTCCTGCAGCTTACTGAAGCCCAAATTCTTAATCTTATTCAAAAGCGCCTGAATCATGGTCCTCTGACGGGAGGTGCGCTTAATGTCGCTGTCAGAGTCCCCAGCCGCTTTCCGCATACGGGCATAGGCCAAAGCGGTGTCGCCATCTAGCCAGTTTGTACCTGCTGTCACTTCCTGCCAAACCTTTCCGTCATTATTCAGGTAGTCCGCCTCCGCTTCTGTCAGCTCGATTTCGACGCCCTCCAGCAAATTGACAATGCTTACAAACGCTTCGAAATCCACCTCAATATCATAATCCACTTCAATGCCAAAGTTCTCCAGCAGACACTGGTTGGTCATCTCCATGGCAGCGGCGGTGCCGCCCCAGGTCCAGCCCAGATGGTAAGCCACATTGATGCGGTTCCATCCGCAGGTATGCAGCGTTCCGGAGGGGTCACGGTAATCCGGAAGATCCACATAGGTATCCCGCATGAAGGAGGTCAGGGTCAACGTCTTTGTGTTCTTATTTACCGTTGCAAGGATCATGGTATCCGCCAGCCGGGAATCCTCCCCGTCACGGGACGCCTGTCCGACGACCAGGATATTGATGATGTCCAAGCCGGACTCCGTGTAGGGCAGCGTGGTGGGAACCGTGGTTGGTTCTGTGGTTGCTTCCGCAGTTTCGGTTGCTTCTTCGGTATTTTCGGTTGTTTCTGTCGGAACGGTGGTTGGTGCCTGAACTGTGGAATTCTTCGCCTGCTTTATTACGGTATTATAGACAATTCCCCCAATCAATCCGGCAATGACCAGCACCAGCAGGACAGCCACAGCAATCAATACAATCTGCTGGGGACTCCTGGGCTGTTTGGGTTGGTTGTCCTTATGTTGTGCATATCGTCCACCCTTGCTCATAGCTTACCTCCTAAATGGACTGAATGAAATGTTTACCGAATTTGTATTGTACCATGGTTTTATGCAGAAAACAAGTTCTTTTTCCATTTTCCCAGGATAACCGGCACAAAAGCACCGGCAGCCTGCCCCGACAGCCGGTGCGCATTCCACTTTTTATTGTGCACCGCCGGAAACGCTTTTTAATCGCCCTCGGTGAGCTTATCCGGATTAAAGGTCGCCGCATCCAGAACATCCTCCACAGAAGCGCCCTTATCCTCATATTCCGCACGGTTCACCAGATTCAGCAGGGAAGTAACGTAATGCGTCACAGCAAAGTAGGCGATGCCGATCAGAATCAGCAAAACGGCTATGACGATCAGCGCGATTTTCCCGCCGCGGCCCTTTTTTTCTTTCTTTTTCAAATAGCGTCCGCCCTTACCCATGACACGCCTCCTAACTGAAACCGGTAGATTCCTCTGTTTGTTACATTATATCACAATTTCGCATACAATTCAAGCATTATTCCCGTTTCCGCCATTAGCAATAAATGGACAGTCCTGAGGACTGTCCATTCTGCCATCCTTATTTTTCCATGATCTCCAGCAATTCCATGGGGCAGGCCTTGGCGCAGATGCCGCAGGCGATGCACTTGGAGGCGGGATTCCCCTCCTTCAGGACCATGACCTTCATGGGGCACGCGGCAACGCAGGCACCACAGCCAACGCACTTTTTCTTATTGATCATGTACACACCCGTCTTGGGATTCTGGGTAATGGCCTCGTGCTCACAGGCTCTCATGCACTTGCCGCACTGGATACAGGTCTGGGGTTTGGCGCCGGTTCCCTTGGCAACGATCCGGATGCAGGACAGGTCCTCGTCAAACTCCTTATAAAATGCCTCGGAGCAGGCGGCGACGCACTGCAGGCATGCCATACATTCCACGTTTTTCTTGACAGCGAGCTTCTTCATTGCGCAGAACTCTCCTTTTTCATTTTTTGCATTCCCCATTATACATGCACCCAGTCAAAAAATCAACGAAAAAATCGAAAAAATACCGGCTTTTCGGTTAGCAATAGGTAACTTTCACCTATAAAAATACAAACGCGCCTCTTATAAACGCATCCAAGGAAAACCTGCCGATTTTGAACGCCGCGCCGTATAAACAAATTGCTCCGGGAAATAATAGCTGTGAAGCAAGATACTTTTGGAGGTAATAAAATGAAAAAATACAGCATCTTCGCACTGGTCATTGTCCTTACCGCCGCACTGTTCACCGGCTGCGGCTGCACCAACCGGAACATGGATGGCACCACTTCCGCTCCCACGCTCATGCCCACCACCGAGACCACCCGGGCGACCACGGAGGCAACCACCAACACGACCAGCGAACCCACCACAGACATGACCTCTGTCCCCACCGACGCCGGAACCAATTCCACCAACGAAACCATTGATAACGGCAACGGTCCTCTGGACAGCACCGGCACAGCCGGAGCAAACGCAGACGCCGGCACCAATCAGGGCGGGGCAAACGGCTGATAAAAACCGGGGCTTTGCCCCGGCTTACATACAAGTCTCCCAGTCCAGGGTCAGGCTCCCGTCCTCCCGCTGGATGCAGGGAATTCCAATTTTTCCCTCCGCCCGGCTTTCGTCAAAAAGCGGATTTCCGTCCCGGAGCTTCAGAAATTCCTTCAAATTCCTGAGATTTTCGGAAAAATCCAGGAATTCATAGTCCACCCCGGCCTTGTCCAGGTCTTTCCGGCATTCCACGCAGTCGGGGCACAGCATACTTCCGTAAATTTTCAGCATGATTTTCCTCCCATTCTTTTGGGGCGGCGCTTCCCCGTCCGTTCTTCCACCCGCAGGCGCAGGAGCCGGGTATGGGGGATGGGCGCGGCGCTGTATGGAAAAGCCTCCGCGTGATACTGGGCCATAATCCGGTCCAGCGCGTGGCGCTTTTCCTCTTCTCCGGTCAATTCCTCGATAACGCCCCAGCCCATGACGCTTTCATAGTTGACGGTGCAGGAATGGTCCGCGTCATCCAGCACCAGGCCGTGGGTGCAGTCCATTTCGAAGCCCACCCGGTTATCCCGGGCAAGCAGGTCATATTTCCGTCCTGTCATGGCCCCGTGAAGATACAGCGTCATGCCGTCCGGCTCCATGCCGAAGCTGACGGGCAGCAAATACGGGGCCTCCCCCGTGTTTATGGCGAGATGCAAAACCTCACAGCGGGACATGATGGATGTTATTTCAGCGGGATCGGTAACCTCCCTGTCTTTTCTCCTCATACTTCTCCTCACAATACAGTGACATATCTTGCCAGATTTTTCTTCATCCGCAATGCCGCGTCCATGGCATGCGCAATGAAATCCTGTCCGTCGGATCCCGCCTGTTTCCAGGCGCAGGAAATGGCGGTGCCGCCGCAGGCCACCGCGCCATGGCCAAGCCTGTCGAAGGCGTAGGAGCAGTTTTTCGCGTTGGCATTGGGATAATCATAACCGTCCAGCAGCAGGAACAGCCGGGGGTATTTGGTGCGGAGGGTGCGCAGGCTCTCGGCGGAGCTGGCGGCGGCCAGAAGCCCCACCCGGGTATAGCCGAATTTTCCCGCCGTGTCCGCGCCATAGCGGTTCACATGGTCGGCAGCGGCGGTATGCACCAGCCGGGACCCGGACAGCAGGTCCTGCAGCTCCGGCGCCGACCTGTTGGCGGTACGGGCCACCACGAAAACATCCTTCTTCCCCTCCTTGCAGTAGGGCAGAAAGGGCTTGAGGATGTCGCTGCCCAGATACCCGGAAAGGATCAGTCCGTCGCAGGGATAAATCCCTTCGCTGCCCCAAATGGCATCCGCCGCCTGTTTCGCAGCAGAGACGGACAAAATCTCCGGCGCGTCCAGGGCCACATAATAGCCCAATTCCCCGGCGGCTTTCAATGTGGCGCGCAATTCCGTCAGCCCCGCTTCTCCCAGCAGGACGAAAGCGGCGAAACTGACCCGGACAGCGGGAACCGTGCCTTTCAGCCCCGCCAGCAGTTCCCTGCAGAAGCGCCCATAGGCCGCAGCCACCGTTGCGGAGGATTCCACAATATGGGGCGGCAGATCGGACATGGGCATGGCAAGCTCCAGCATGGAGGGATTTTTTGTTTTCCGAACCTTTTCCTGTAAGACGTCAACCGGCATATGACCGCCCCCATTTTTTTGCGTTTGGAGTTATACTGATATTCCATGAAAAAGTTTCATTCGCCAGAATGGAACTTGATTCCCGAACTCCGCGCTCCCAATTTTTAATGCGAATCAAGAGTTGAATTGTTTGGAAAAAACGGGAAAACACACCGGTTGTCATCCTGAGCGAGCGGAGCGAGTCGAAGGATCTTGGCACTTAAGTTACGTACCAAGAAAAAGCAAATGCGAAGATCCTTCGGCTCCGCCGCCTTTGGCGGCGACCCTCAGGATGACAGCCGTTCAAAATGCTTTCACTGTTTCAACGCTTGATTTACATTATTATATCACAATATTCTCCCAATGCAAAGACAAAAAGATTCCATAAGTGAAATTTTTCGATATGGGCATACTAGGGACGAAAGGAGGGAGTGATGTGAATGTCAAAGGATGGGCGGTCACGGCGGGAATTGGAGCCGCTGCCGGTGCCGTGGCTGTTTTGATGATGCCGCGGCAGAATCCTGTGCGGAGGCTGGCCCACAAAGCCGCCAACAAAGCAGAGGATTTGGCCTGGAAGGTCGAAGATAAAATGAACGAACTGGACTTTTAACGAAAAACCCGGACGGCAATCGCTGTCCGGGTAAATTTCTGCGGCAATGCTTCCACCTCAGGATGATAGGACTTTGCCGGGAAGCTTGATTCAAATGACCTTGTCCTGCTGTTTCAGCGTGTATAACTGATACCAGATCAACGCCGTTGCTACAACGAATGCAGATTCTGTGGCAATATACCCTGGCCATTCATAGTTCACCGCCTCCATCATCACTGCGTATGTGATGATTTCCCCGTTGGTAACCAGCAGCGTGGCGAACGCAATTCCGGCTCCCAGGATTGCAAGCCTTGCCAAAATTTCCCTTGCGAACCCCTTCTTCCGCCAGGCCAGCATGCCAGAAACCACTGCCAGTATCAGTGCGCCGAACAACAGGATGGCATAACTGTAGTGCGTGTGGTGCTGACCCTTATACCAGCTAATAGGCTTGGCATCTTCATCACCCCACAGCAGGGTATCCGCACTGCCGTTATGGAAATTGGCATACCAGTGGGTATCCTCTGAGGTCTTATAGACCCATGTTCCTTCTCCCTCCAGACAGGTATCCGGATCGTAAGGAATGTATCTTCCGTCATTGGTCTCCCAGGTTCCATAATCCACAGTAATGTTGTTGAAGCGGTCCCAAGCTTTCTGTGTCATCTCCTTCAGCCCATACTCTTTCATAATATAAGCCTCCAGCTCCTCCTGCGTCATCTTTTCCACTTGCTTATCCACTTGCCTTCCCTGAAGCCAATCATACCGGGTGGTGTAACACAGATGTATCTGTGAATGGACCTCAGAAGGAACCCTGCCTGAATTCGCTATGCCTGAATGCCCCACAATTCCACTTGCCCAATCGATCGCTAAGCCGCCATCCTCCCGCAATTCTACGCCCTCCACGGCTTCCTCCACCGTCAAGTGGAAGGGTGTCATCATAAAAATGATGCCGGTCACGGCCAGGGTCAGCACGGTCATTACCGCTGCCGCAGCTGTCAGGAGCCTTCTTCTGCGAATCGCTTTTCCAAGTCTTTTCAGCGCCTGCGTTTCAATTTCAGCGGGCACCTTCTCCGCTTTTTTCAGCCTTCCCAGCTCCTTCACACATTCATCACACCCGCAAAGATGCTCGTCCACCATCTCCCGGCTAGCCTGGCTTACCATATCCTCCGCATACAGCGGCAGAAGATCACGGATGATATCACAGGAAACCTTCATAAATCTTCCTCCATTTCGTCTTGAATTTTTTGTCTTGCCCGGTGATAGGTCACGCAGGCCCAGTTGGCCGTGCGCCCGAACAGGCTTCCAATGTCCCCGAAGGAGAGCTGGCCGAAAATCCGCAGGGAAAAGACCTCCTTATACGGCTCCGGCAAATCGTGAAGAACCCGGTGGATGGCCATAGCCTGCTCCCGGTCGGCAACCTGCTCCTCCACCGCCTGCTTAGGGTCGGGAATCTGCAATTCATCGATGGGCGCCGATGGCCTTGCTTTTCTCAAATGGGTCAAGTAACAGTTTCTGCCCATGGCGCAAAGCCAGGTGCGGATATCGCAGTCCCCCCGAAATTCAGGCAATGCCTTCAACGCCTGAAAGAACACCTGCTCCGTCAGCTCTTCCGCCAAATGCGCGTCGTGGCAGATGGCCCGTAAGTACAGCTCTACCTCCCGGAAGTATGTTCGGTATATGGTCTCAAATTCCGTCACACGCTCACCTCCTTCACCCATTAGACGCAGAAATTTCAGAAATCTTACAGGTTTTTCTAAAAATTTTTTCAAGGCATGAAAAAAGGAGGGGCAACGCCCCTCCCCTCAGACTGTCGATAACCCCCTCTGGCGCGGGAGCGCCCAAGGCTCCCTTGTGCAAAGGCGACCGAAGGGAGTGCCTTGCGCTGAGCTGTCACGCGAACAGCGTGACTGAGGGATTGACGCGGTAAAATGTTTCCCTTTCGCCGAAGTCTAATGCAAATTCGTAACATTCCACTGCACAATCCCTCCGAGGCGGCTTGCGCCGCCCCACCTCAGCACAAGGCACTCCCTTCGGTCGCCTTTGCACAAGGGAGGCTTTGGTGCAGTGCAAATTGGTAAACTTCTACGTTTGAAATAACTTTTTCGACACTCTGCGGGAAACGAAAAATTCGTTTCCCGATCTGTTTATCCGAACATCTGCATCACCGTCAGTAAAACGGACACCAGGATGCCCGCGACGCCGATGGCGATGGAAATGGCGTTGTTGCGGTCATTTTTCCGGCTAGCGCTGTTCAGGCTGATGAACTCCTCCTCAGTCTTTTTCACCACCGATCCCACACCGCTGTCTCCCGGAGCCAGGGCGGAAATATCCTGAAGGATCTGGATCTGCCCCGAAGTACAGCGGTAAAAGGGATACCGCCGCTCCAAAATGGCCTGAACCTGTCCCAGGGTCTCATAATAGCCGTCGAACCAGCTTCCCCACCGGTGCTTTTTCCCGTCAAAGAGATTGGTCTGCATCAGCACATCGTCCAGCCAGTTGACGATGCCCGCGTAGCGCTTGTGGACGGAGGGGTTATGCCGGGAATAGCTGGCGTAATATTTCCCGATCTCCTCCGTCAGGCCGTCCACATCCTCCAGGGTGTTTTCCGCCTTCCTGCGTTCCAGAATACGCAACAGCCCCTTCCCCAGATCCCGGTAGGCCATGGCCGTGACAAAAACGCTGGCACAGGCCAGGGTGCAGCCCAGGGCATAGGTGCCGAAAATTGCCAGACAAATGATCTGCGTAGTCGTCATACGACCCCACCCCTTTCTATTTGGTTCCATTCTACACCGGAAAACGCCATATGTCAACAAAAGGCCGCACCCTTTAGGGGTGTCCAGTTAAGAAAACATTCTAAGGCGAGAGAGAAACGGTATAGCTTCGGCTATGCCGTTTCTTTCATTTTTGCCTGCTATCAAATACTTTGGACATTTCCAAAATCCCGATACCTTTGTAGTAGATATCTACCTCTTGCCTGCGGTTGATTTTGCTATGGGGATCGGTCGCCGCGTGAATGACGATCTTCTCAACGAACTCATGCAGGATACGGGGTGTCAGCTCCGGGATATCGGTGTACTGGCGGACAACGGACAGAAACCTATCAACATTGGCACTTTTGCTTTCTGCTTCTTCGATTTCCTCACGGAGCATTGCAGCCTGTGCCTGCAAGCCAGCCTGTTCCGCTTCATAGTCGGTGGACAGCTTGTGAAAACGCTCGTCTGTCAGCTTTCCGCTGATGTTGTCCTCATACAGCCGCTTGAAGATCATATCCAGTTCCGTGATACGCTTCTTACTTTCAGACAGTAGCCTGCGCTTTTTGGCAAGACCTTTATTGCGCTCCTTTACATCCATATCCATGACCATTTGAACGAAGCGGTTTTCATGGCTTCTTGCGAAGGACACAATCTCCCGCAGATTTTGAAGGATCAGTTCCTCCAGGATAACCGTTCGGATGGAGTGTGGTGTGTTGCATACCTGCTTTCCCTTACGGTAACCAGAGCAGATCTCCTGCAGGCTGCCGCAATGGTCGCCCATTTCCATACCAGCCTGAAACTGTGCGTATTCGCTTTCGCTCATTTCATCCAGCTTCGATGCCAGATAATTCAGCTCGTCCAGATTTTCATATTCACCCAGCTTACTGTAAAGACCGTCCACATAGCAGTCATAGTCCGTGATGAACCATTCCTCATAGGGCTGGCCGAAGTCATCCTTCTGGCCGATCCCGATCCGCTTAAACACTTCCTTCAATTCCTCGGCGGTGGTGGGAAACTTCACCCACTCGCCCACAAGCTCGCCCTCGTTATATTTCCCAAGATTGGTGATAAAGGCGGCAAAGGGATAATCCTTGTTGTGATCGTAATATGGCATATCAGCACCTCCTTACAGTTCCGGCGCAGACTTTTCCTTATGGGGCTGCGCCTTGTTTTTCTCCGCACATTCCTTCTTGCCCTGTTCCAGCCGTTCCCGGATGGAAGGCTTTTTCTCCGGCTCCGCAGGGCGTTCATGATTCCACTCGTCGCCGGAGAGAGAAATATATCCGTGTTCCGTAAAATGGCCCTGTTCCTCCTGCATGGCGTACTTGCCAAACGGAACAGGGTCGATTGCTTTCAGAAGTTCCGGGGGCAGCAGCATATCCATGTGCTGTGCCAGATACCGCCATCCCAGATCGTTCAAATCGTGGATATTGGGCTCAAATACGAAATAGTCGATGTTGGACGCAAACTCCTTAAACTGCTCTGGTGTTGTCAGCTTGAAGGGCGATGCCTGCACCGCCTCCAACAGTTCCCTGTCCTCCGGGGAGAGGGCAGCCACCGCCGCCCTCATTTCAGGTAAATGTTCCAAAGTCTTATTTTCTGCCATTGACACCTTCCTTTCTTTTCGGAAATTCCAGCTTGAAATTGATATACTTGCTGCCTGTGTCATCCAGGATCACTGCAGCGTCATAAGCAGCCTGTTTCTTTTCAGACCACATTCCTTTGACATTGGTACGGCCCTTTTTCAGAAGGTCCGTTGCCATCTTCTTTGTCAGCTCCTTCTTGCGGCTCGTCCAGAAGCGGTCATTTTTCCAGAGGACGAAACCGCAGGATCGATCCGAACACGCAAAGTTCTTCTTGCCCTCATAAACCGGCTGGCCGCAGCGGGGGCAGGTACCGATCACTTCCTTCTCCGGGGCAAACAGCTTTTTGCCATCCTCGGAAATGCAGGAATAGGTGGACACGATCTCCCGGACCATCGTGCGGATACCGTCCATGAAGGTATCCGGGTCAGCGCCGCCTTTTGCAATCTCCGTCAATTTCTGTTCCCATTCCGCTGTCAGCATGGGAGAGGTCAGCGGCTCCGGCAGAACCGTGACAAGGTTGATACCGGCTTTTGTGGGGATCAGGTTCTTGCCCTTGCGCTCCACAAATCCGGCTGTCACCAGCTTTTCAATGATGGCCGCCCTGGTCGCAGGCGTGCCAAGACCTTTTCGCTCCGCCTCATCGGGGATATCGTCCTTGCCCGCATTCTCCATCGCGGACAGGAGGGTATCTTCGGTATAGGGCTTCGGCGGCTGGGTGAAATGCTCGGTAACAGCAACCTCCGCACCGTCAAAAGTCTGCCCTTCGGCGAAGTCCGGGAGCGTATCGCCGCCCCCATCCGCAGGCTTTTCCTTCAAGAAGGCACGGAAAATGCGGTCGATCTCTCGCCAGCCTTCGGAGATGACGCGCTTGCCCTTTGCGGTGAAGGAATGGCCGCAGCAGTCAAATGTGGCCGTGACCGTCTCATACACATACGGCTCCGCCGATGCACACAGCAGTTTGCAGCAGACCAAGAGGGACAAATTGCGTTCGCCCAGGGGCAGAGCCTTGATATCCGCTTTTTCAATCTCCATCGTGGGGATGATGGCGTGATGGTCGGATACGTCCTTGTCGGAGATCATGGCCTCCACCAGCGGGAAGAAGTTGCCGCTGCCATCAAAGGGCGGCAGCTTTGCCGCCAGGTGGATCACGCAGGAAGCCGTTTCTGCCATGTCGGAGGTCAGATACCGGCTGTCCGTGCGGGGATAGGTCAGCAGCTTCTTTTCGTAGAGGCTCTGGGCGTAGTCTAGGGTCTGCTTCGCCGTGTATCCGAACAGGCGGTTTGCCTCACGCTGCAAGGTGGTAAGGTCATAGAGCTTCGGAGGCTGTTCCTTTTTCTGCTCTTTCGTGACAGAGGTACAGGTGACGGCCGCACCCTTGCACATGGCCGCTGCCTGTTCTGCCTCCGCCGGATCGGTGAACTTCTCCGACACCGCCTCGGCTCCGTCCAGCGTCAGGCGCAGCAGATGATATTTTTCCTTGTGAAACAGTGTGATCTTTGCGTCACGATCCGCCATCATTGCCAGAGTAGGTGTCTGCACACGGCCCACATTCAGGGTACGATGATAGAGAACGGAGAAAAGACGAGTGGCGTTGATCCCCACCAGCCAATCCGCTTTCTGGCGGCAGAGGGCGGATTGATACAGGGCTTCATAATCGGCGCCGGGGCGCAGATCAGAAAAACCCTCTCGGATAGCGCTGTCCTCCATCGAGGAAATCCAGAGGCGAAGGACCGGCTTGCGGCAGCCGGTCATTTCATACACCAGACGGAAGATCAGTTCCCCTTCACGCCCGGCATCACAGGCATTGACGATGGTATCCACATCGGGGCGGTCCATCAGGGCACGGAGATTTTCAAAAGCATCCTCCTTGCCTGGTGCCAGCACATAGCGGAACGACTCCGGCAGAATGGGAAGATCATCATAGCGCCATTTCTTGAAACGTTCGTCATAGCCGCCAGCATCCATCGGGGATACCAGGTGCCCTACACACCAGGACACAAGAAGGCCGCTGCCCTCATAAAAGCCGTCGGCCCTGGATGAAGCACCCAGGGCCGATGCGATAGATTTTGCCACACTCGGTTTTTCTGCGATAATCAGTTTACTCATTCTTTTCCTCCGTTTCCTCGTCCTCAGTCAGATATTCTTCTTCATCCTCCAGGTCGAAATCATCCAGATCAGCGGGAACTTTCTTTCCCTGCTTCGGTTTCAGCACCAGGAAATAGACCGCCGCGCCGCCTCCGGCTGCAA